>JASGGD010000154.1:0-12043 GCA_047605225.1 Novosphingobium sp. | reverse complement strand
GTAAAGACCCGCTCTCAACACCGCTCAGGCTGAGCCTGTCGAAGCCCCTGCCGGTGACACTCACCTCAAGGCAGCCTGCCAGTCGCGGATGAGGTATGCCCATTTCCTTGACTTTCCCTGCCCTCCGCCCTAATTGCCGCCCTTTCCGATCCCATAGATTCTTTACCGGGAGTGCCCATGGCGCGCGTTACTGTCGAAGATTGCGTCGACAAGATCCCCAACCGCTTCGACCTCGTCCTTCTCGCCGCGCAGCGTGCGCGTGAGATTTCGGGCGGCGCGGAACTGACCATCGATCGCGATCGCGACAAGAACCCGGTCGTCGCCCTGCGCGAAATCGCCGAGGAAACCGTGGTTCCCAAGAACCTCAAGGAAACCCTCATTACCTCGATGCAGCGCGTCCTGCCCGACGACGACGACGAGATGGACGATGTCGGCTCGCTCAGCCAGTCGGCCGAGGCTCTGCGCATCACCGCGTCGGCCCCGACCCGCAACACTTCGCTGGGCGGCGATTACGACGGCTGATCGTAACCGTTGACTGCCGCTTCCCGGCAGGCAACGATGCGGATGTGTCCGCGAAAACGAAATTGCCACGTATCATCGGATTGACCGGGGGACCGCCCAAGAGGGCCGGTCCCCTTCGTGCGTCCGAGCCTTCGCTCATTCCTGCAGCGACGCAAAACAGTGCGACCATCGCCATTTACAGCGTGAAGGGCGGGGTTGGGAAGACGACGTTCTCCGCCAATCTCGCATGGTGCTCCGCCGTGCAGGGTGGGCATCGGACCCTGCTGTGGGATCTGGATGCGGCGGGCGGTTCGGCGTTTCTTTATGGCCTCGAACCGCAGGGCTCGCGCCTGGCCGAAGAGGTCTTCGCACGCGAAAGGCCGCCCACGCGGCTGATCCAGCCCACGGCGTTCGAAGGGCTCGACGTGCTTCCGGCCGATGAATCGATCCGCGCACTCGATGCGCAGCTGGTGAAGATCGGCAAGCGCAAGCGGCTGGCGAAGCTGACAGAGGAGCTTTCGGCCGATTACCCGCGGATCATCCTCGACTGTCCGCCGGTAATGAACGAGTTGTCGGCACAAGTCGTGCGGGCGGCGGACCTCGTGATCGTGCCGCTGCCGCCATCGCCGCTATCGTCACGCGCATTCGATCTGGTGGTGCGGGAAATCGCCGGGAACACCAAGCGGCACCCGCCGATCCTGCCGGTGCTCTCCATGCTCGACATGCGCCGCGCATTGCACAAGCAGGCGCACGAAACGAACCCGAACTGGCCCGCTATCCCTTACGCCAGCGCCGTCGAGCAATGCGCCGTCCAGCGCCAGCCGGTCGGCGCGCTGGCACCGCAAAGTCCAGCAGCCCAGGCATTCACGCGCCTTTGGGGAGCGATCGAGAAGAAGCTGGGGCAGCGCGGCTGAGTACCTTTCGTCATCGCATTGCGCGAAGGCCGATCCCGGCATAGGTTTCGGGTCGGTTGAACGGGGCGTCAAGGCGGGGGCGAACATGAGCGGTATCAGCGAGGGGCTGGCGGAGCTTGGGCAGGGTACGGCTTTTGCATCGGCCATCGAGCCGGGGCTCGGGACCGCCTTTGCTCAGACGCATGACGGGCATACCCACGAAGCGAATTGCCTGAACTGCGGGACGCATCTGGTGGGCTCGCATTGCCATACGTGCGGACAGGCAGCCCATGTGCACCGCACGCTCGGCGCATTCTTCCATGACCTGTTGCACGGCGTCTTCCATTTCGAGGGCAAGATCTGGCGCACCCTGCCGCTGCTGGCCTGGCGGCCGGGGCGCCTGACTCGCGAATACATCGACGGGCGCCGCGCCAGCTACGTCTCGCCGATCGCGCTGTTCCTGTTCTGCGTCTTCCTGATGTTCGCAGTGTTTCATGCGACCGAAGGGCACGAGGAACCCGGCGCAAAGACCGTCGACGTTCAGGGTGTCGAGAGTAACATCAAGCGGCTCGAAGGCGAGATCGCGGGCATCGAGGGCAAGCGTAAGGCCGCCGCTGCCAAGGGACAGCCGACCGAGAGCTTCGAATCCCAGCTGGAAGGGCGGCGCGCGGCGCTCGACACCTTGCGGGACCTCAAGGCCGAGGGCGTGGATCTGAAGACGGAACCCAGTCGCAAGGTCAGTGACATTCCCGCGCTCGACAGAGCGATCAAGAAGTTCCGCTCCAACCCCGATCTGGCCAGCTACAAGCTCCAGACTTACGCTTACAAATATAGCTGGGCGCTGATTCCGATCTCGGTGCCGTTCCTGTGGCTGCTGTTTCCGTTCAGCCGCCGCTTCCACCTTTACGACCACACCGTCTTCGTAACGTATTCACTGTGTTTCATGACGCTGCTGGCGATCGTGGGGATGATTGCGGGCGCCTTCGGAGCCGACGGGCTGATCGCGTTGCTGATCCTGACCCCGCCGCTGCACATGTATCGCCAATTGCGGGAGGCTTATGGTGTCGGACGGTTCGGCGGCCTGTGGCGGACGGCGGTACTGCTGGTCTTCGCGGCCATGGCGCTGGGCGTGTTCTTTACCCTGATCATGGCGCAGACAAGCATGTAAGGCTGCTCGGGAGCGGGCTCAGTCGACGATTTTCACCGCCAGACATGCCTGAAACCTGCCGGTTTCGGGCTCTTCGCGGTGCCACACGTCGATGACTTCGTAGTAATGGAAGTAATCTTCCGTATCCCTGGCAATGGATTCGCCGACGCGGGGCAGGAAATCGAATCGTCCCGTGAAGAGCAATTCGTCGCCTTCGCCGTCATATATCTCGACCTGGGTCATAGCGTCCTCCCATTCCGCGACTGTCCAGCATGGCGATACTACACTTGCCCCGAACTTCGGCCCTACGACAAACGCAAAGGGGCGTCAGACTCGCGTCTGACGCCCCTCCTGCATTCTCCTTGGGGAGAACCCGTGTCCTTTGCTCAGGCGCCCTGCGGCGCCGTGCCGGTGAAGCGGCGACCGGCCTTGGGGATGGCCGAGCCGGACAGTGGACGCGCCGCTGAAGGACCGCGCGGCTCCGAGGGCCGGTCGATCTGACCGCCTTCGAGAAGCTGCTTGATCTCATCGCCCGAGAGCGTCTCGTACTCCAGCATGGCCTGGGCCAGGGTTTCCAGCGCCGCGTTCTGTTCCTTGAGGATCTGCGTGGCGCGGGCGTGGGCGTTATCGACCAGAGCGCGGATTTCGCTGTCGATCAGCTGGTTGGTCTCGCTGGAGCCCATGGTGCGCTGGGTGCCGCCCATGCCGAGGTAGCCTTCCTGGCTGTCCTCGTACTGGATCGGGCCGAGCTTGTCCGACATGCCCCACTTGGTGACCATCGAGCGCGCCAGACTGGTGGCGTACTGAATATCCGAGGAGGCACCCGACGACACCTTGTCGTAGCCGAAGATCAGCTCTTCCGCCACACGGCCGCCCATCGCCACCGACAGGTTGGCGAGCATCTTGTCGCGGTGGTACGAATAGCTGTCCCGCTCCGGCAGGCGCATGACCATGCCCAGCGCGCGACCGCGCGGGATGATGGTCGCCTTGTGGATCGGGTCGGACGCCGCCTCGTTCAGCGAGACGATGGCATGGCCCGCCTCGTGATAGGCGGTCATCTTCTTCTCGTCCTCGGTCATGACCATGGAGCGGCGTTCCGCGCCCATCATGACCTTGTCCTTGGCGTCCTCGAATTCCTGCATGGCGACGAGGCGCTTGTTGCGGCGTGCAGCCAGCAGGGCGGCCTCGTTCACGAGGTTAGCGAGGTCGGCGCCGGAGAAGCCCGGGGTGCCGCGTGCGATCACGCGCGGGTTCACGTCGGGGGCCAACGGCACCTTCTTCATGTGCACGGCGAGGATCTTCTCGCGGCCTTCGATGTCGGGAACGGGCACGACGACCTGGCGGTCGAAGCGGCCCGGACGCAGCAGCGCGGGGTCGAGCACGTCGGGGCGGTTGGTCGCCGCGATGATGATGATGCCTTCGTTGGCCTCGAAGCCGTCCATCTCGACCAGCAGCTGGTTCAGCGTCTGCTCGCGCTCGTCGTTCGAGTTGCCGAGGCCGTGGCCGCGGTGGCGGCCGACCGCGTCGATCTCGTCGATGAAGACGATGCACGGCGCGTTCTTCTTGGCCTGCTCGAACATGTCGCGCACGCGGCTGGCACCGACGCCGACGAACATCTCGACGAAGTCGGAGCCCGAGATCGTGAAGAACGGCACGCCCGCTTCACCCGCGATGGCGCGGGCGAGCAGCGTCTTGCCGGTGCCGGGCGAGCCGACCAGCAGCGCGCCCTTAGGGATCTGGCCGCCGAGCTTGGAGAAGCGGGTGGGATCGCGCAGGAACTCGACGATTTCTTCCAGTTCCTCACGCGCTTCGTCGATGCCGGCGACATCGTCGAAGGTGACGCGGCCCGAACGTTCGGTCAGCATCTTGGCCTTGGACTTGCCGAAGCCCATCGCGCCCGAGCCGCCGCCCTTCTGGACCTGGCGCAGCGCGAAGAAGGCGATGCCGACGATCAGGAGGAACGGCAGGGTCTGCGCAAGGATGTAGAGCAGCAGGCTGCCCTGTTCGGCTTCCTTGCCCGAATACTTGACGTCGTTGCGCTGGAGCAGGTCGGTCAGGGTCTGGTCGTTGGGGACGGGGACGGTCGAAAAACTGTCTCCATTCTTGAGCTTTCCGTCGATGCGATCTTCGGAAATCTCGACCGAGGCGACGCTGCCTTCGGCCACCTTGCTGCGGAAGTCGGAGTACGGAATCGCCGGGCCGGTGGTGGCGCGCGATCCGAACATCGAGACCACCATCAGGAGCGCGAGGAAGATGCCGCCCCATACGAGCAGGCTCTTGACCCATGGGTTGCCGTTGGGCTGGTCGTCGTTCATTTTGCGGGAATCCGTCCTTTCGCGCTCCAATGTAGGCGCATGGCGATGAATCACAAGCTGGCGAGGGAAGGAGTAGCGTCGTTTCGGCGCGATATCCGCGGCGATGAGCGCCCGGCGGCGTCTCAGGTGCTTTCTGCAAGGCGCGAAAGCGGCAGTTCCAGGGTCATCCGGGTGCCACGCGCGCCGTTCTCCAGAGCAATCCGCCCTTCCAACTGCTGACTGAGAATGCGGGATATGCGCAGGCCGATCGACTGCGCCGAAGCGGGGTCGAAGCCCGGCGGCAGACCGCAGCCATCGTCCTCGACCTCAAGCATAACGCCGCTGTCGCCGTGAGTGAGGCGCACGGTGATGACGCCGTTTTTCCGGTCAGGGAAGCCGTGTTCGAGGGCATTGGCGATCGCCTCGGTGACGATCAGTGCCACCGGCACCGCGCTGTCGGGGCGCAGGGTCACGCCTTCCTGCGCCTCGACCTTGCACGTGATCCCGGCGCGGGCGCTGGAGGTCATGGTCTTGGCGCAGACCTCGCCGAGGAAGCGGTCGAGCGGGACGAGGCGGCCGTCGTGGTTGTAGAGCTGGCGCTGGATATTGCCGATGACCTGCAGGCGCGCCGCCGCGTCCGACAGCGCGCGGCGGGCGACGGGCTCGGTGAGAGCGCGCATCTGCAGCGACAGGACGGCGCCGACCATCTGCAGGTTGTTGCCCACGCGGTGCTGCATTTCCTGGAACAGCAGTTCGGCGCGCTCGGCCAGTTGGCGGCGCTCCTCGGCAAGGGCGCGCACTTCCTCGCGGGCGCGGTGGAGGCGGGCATTGGCGGCCTGCATGAAGTGCACGAGGGCGATGTCGACCACAACGACGCCGGTGTAGAAGAGCATGGCGGTGAGGGTGCCGTGGTCGAAGGCGAAGGTCATGCGCGGCGGGATGAAGACATACCACGCGAAGAGCCCGCAAAGCACCGCAGCAACCATACCCGGGCGCGGGCCGAACAGGAAGGAACTGAGGATTACCGCCGGGAAGAAGGTGAGAAACGGATAGCCCGGTGGAAAAGCGGCATCGAGCACCCAGCGCAGCCATAGCGCGAACAGGCACAGGGCAACGGTCACGGTATAGCGGACCAGCGGCTGGTCGGGCAGGAAAGGCAGGCGCTCGGTGAATCGGCTCAGGCTGTTCAACGTGGACCTCAATCACCTTCTTCGCGCGATCCAATGCATGGGTTTGGTATCGCATGCCGAAGGCGCGTGAAAGAGCCGTTCTGCCGAGACTGGGGATAGTGGTGCGGGCGGGATCGCGCTATCGGCCGGGCTTGCGCAGCCCATCACGGCGCATCGGAGCAGTCCCCGCGATGAAGACCAGACCCCGCATCCATTCCGTTTATGCCGATATGGGGACGACGGTGTTCGAGCGGATGTCGGCGCTGGCGCGCGAGACCGGCGCGATCAATCTCGGGCAGGGCTTTCCCGATGGTCCGCCTCCAGCGCCTCTGCTGGACGCGGCGGCGCGGGCGTTGCACGAACAGTCGAACCAGTACCCGCCGAGCGTCGGTCTTGCCGCGCTGCGCGAAGCGGTCTGCGCGCATTATGCGCGCACGCAGGGGCTGGAACTGGCGCCGTCCGAGGTCGTCGTCACCTCGGGTGCGACCGAGGCTATCGCCGCTGCCGTGCTGGCGCTGGTGTCCGAGGGGGACGAGGTGATCCTGTTCCAGCCCGCCTACGATGCCTATGCGCCGATGGTGCGGCGGGCGGGGGGCATTCCGGTCTCGGTCCTGCTGCAGCCGCCGCATTTCGGTTATGACGCAGCGGCGCTGGAAGCGTCGGTGACGCCCCGGACGCGGGCGATCATGCTCAATGACCCGCTCAATCCGGCCGGAACGGTGGCAAGCGCCGAAGACCTCGCCATGATCGCGCGGTTCTGCGTCGAGCATGACCTTGTCGCCATCTGCGACGAGGTGTGGGAGCAGGTGCGCTTCGATGGCCTGGCGCACCGCTCGCTGATGGCTTGCGAGGGCATGGCGGAGCGGGTCGTGAAGATCGGCTCGGCGGGCAAGATCTTCGGCCTCACCGGCTGGAAGATCGGTTGGATGGCGGCAAAGGGAGACCTCGGCGTGGCGCTCGGGCGGGTGCACCAGTTCCTCACGTTCACGACGGCGGTGCCGCTGCAGTGGGCGGTCGCCGAAGGACTCGGCCGCGCGGATATTCTGGGCGCGCTGCATGCCGACTGGGCGGCGTCCCGCGCGCGCCTGAAGGCGGGACTGGAGGCGGCTGGCCTCACCGTCCTGCCGAACGCGGCGACATGGTTCCTCTGCGTCGACCTCGCCGCTTCGGGCATCGCGCATACCGACCATGAATTCAGCGAGCGGGCGCTGCGCGAGGCAGGCGTGGCCACGGTGCCGGTCAGCGCCTTGTATGACGGAGGGGCGGGAACCCCGAGCCATATCGTGCGCCTGTGCTTCACCAAACCCGACAATGTTCTCGACGAGGCGCTGGAGCGGCTTGCGACATGGCTGGGCAAGCTGTGAGTGCCTTGCGCTGGCGGTCCATGCGCGAGGGCGACATCGACGGCATCGTGACCGTCGCGCGCGTTGCCTTCCCCGACCATTTCGAAGCGCGAGCCTGCTTCGAGGAACGCTTCGCACTGTTCGCGCAAGGTTGCTTCGTGCTCGCCGACCCGGCGACGGAGCAGGTGAAGGGCTATCTCATCGCCTATCCTTGGGCCTCGGGGGCGATCCCGCCGCTCGACAGTCTGCTGGGCGGGGTGCCGCAACAGCGCGAGGCGTTCTATCTGCACGACCTTGCGCTCCATCCCGATGCGCGCGGACAGGGGTATGCGAGCCCCGTCGTCGATCGGCTGGTCGAGGATCTGCGTGCTTTGGGTGGCCGGGAGATCGCTCTCGTTTCGGTCAACGACACCATGGCCTTCTGGCAGGGGCAGGGCTTCGAGAGTGTCGCTGCGGACGAGGGGCTGCGGCGCAAGCTCGCGAGCTATGGTCCGGACGCGCGGTACATGCGCCGGGCGATCTGAGCGCGCTTCTCCATCTGCCGGAGAGCGATGAAATCAGGGGCTTGACGCCATGCTGCGCTGCGGCATCCTTCGTCCTTTCCGGATACCGGTGGGGGCCAGATGGATCACGCACAGACGCACGCAACTGGAGACGATACGCTCTGGAACGCGGATCTTGCGCCCACTGATGCAGCGCAGCGAAACTGGCGCTGGTGGCACTTCGCGGCGCTGTGGGTCGGGATGGTGGTCGCGGTGCCGACCTGGATGCTTGCCGCTGGTCTGATCGAGCAGGGCATGTCGGCGACGCAGGCGGCGCTGACGGTGGTTCTGGGCAATGTCGTGATCCTCGTGCCGATGCTGCTGATCGGTCATTCGGGGACCCGCTATGGCGTGCCTTTCGCGGTGCTGGTGCGGGCCTCCTTCGGCACCGTGGGCGCACGGTTGCCCGCGCTGGCCCGGGCGCTCGTCGCTTGCGGCTGGTACGGCATCCAGACGTGGATCGGGGGCGAGGCTTTGCTGACGCTGCTCGGCATCTTCCTCGGCGCCGACCTGCGGGGCACGCCGCTGCCGTTCTTCGGGATCGGGCTGGGCCAGTTGCTCGCCTTCATGGCCTTCTGGCTGGTGCAACTGCTGTTCGTGCGCAAGGGGTTGCTGACGATCCGGCGGCTGGAAACCTGGACCGCGCCGCTCAAGATCGTCGCCTGCGTGGGGCTGCTGTGGTGGGCCATTGATGCCGCGGGCGGGTTCGGGCCGATCTTCTCCGCGCCGTCCGCCTTCGGGCCGGGCGGGGCGAAGGAAGGGCAGTTCTGGGCGGTCTGGCTGCCCGCGATGACGGCGATGGTCGGCTTCTGGGGGACGCTGGCGCTCAACATCCCGGACTTCACCCGTTTTGCGAAGACCCAGCGCGACCAGATGATCGGCCAGACCCTCGGCCTGCCGCCGACGATGGGGCTGATCGCGCTGATCAGCGTCATGACCACATCGGCGACCGTGGTGATCTACGGCCATGCGATCTGGGACCCGGTGGCACTCGCGGGCACGCTCTCGGGGCCGTTCGTGCTGCTGGGGCTGATCGTGATCGCGGTCGATACGGTTTCGTGCAATATCGCGGCGAACCTCGTGTGTTCGGCCTACGACTTCGCCTCGCTTAGCCCTTCGCGCATTTCCTATCGTAGCGGCGCGCTGATCACGGCCGTGATCGGCCTTGTGATCATGCCGTGGAAGCTGATGGCCAGCACCGAGGGCTACATCTTCACCTGGCTTACTGGCTACGGCGCGCTGCTCGGCCCGATCACGGGCATCCTGATCGCTGACTACTGGCTGGTGCGCGAGACCAAGCTGGATGTCGAGGGCCTTTACAGCGAGACAGGCCCTTACGTGTACGGCAATGGCTGGAACCCGCGCGCGCTGATCGCGCTGGCGCTGGGTATCGCCCCGAATGTGCCGGGTTTCCTCAAGGTGTCGGCACCGGGCCTGTTCGGCGGTTTCGGTGAGCTGTTCTCGGTGATCTATACGTATGCGTGGTTCGTCGGCGTGGGCGTGGCGCTGGTGTCCTATGCGCTGATGATGCGCGGACGCGCTGCGCAGGTAATGCTGGAGCCGCAGGTCGCCTGACGTCTCAGGCGTTGAGGCCGCCGTTCACGCTAAGTACTTGCCCGGTCATCCGCCGCGCGCCGTCGCCGCAAAGGAACAGCGCGAGCGGGGCTATGTCGTCGGCGGTGGGCAGGCCGAGGCCCGCACGCTGGGCGGCCCTGGCCATGCGCTCGGAACCCATGCGCAAGGCGCTCTCGCTGCCTTCGACATAGCTGGGGGAGATGACGTGGGCGCGGATGCCGTCGCGCGCGGCCTCGACGGCGAAGTTGCGGATGAACCCGATGGTTCCGGCACGCGCCGCGCCGATCAGCGTCTGGCGCGGCGCCGCATAGATGCCCGCGTCCGAGACGAAGGCGATCAGCGTTCCGCCCTGCTGCGCCAGAAGTTCGTAGGCGGCATGGGCGAGCCGCTCGATCCAGCCGACCGAGACCTTGAGGAAGTCGTCGAAGACCTCCGGCGAAGTGCCGGGGAACAGGCCGGTGATGCCCTGGGGACCGGTGGCAGTGCAGTCGATCACCGCATCGATGCGGCCGTATTGCTCGGCCACTTCTGCGATGAGGGCTTCGGCGGCGTCATCTTCCCGGATGTCCGCCGCGAAGCCGTCTATCGTCCCGAAATCGGAGAGGTCGACGACCACGTCCTGCAATTTTTCGGCATCGCGGCCGTGGAGCGCGACCTTCCAGCCCTGCTCCAGCGCGAGGCGGGCAATGGCGCCGCCGATCGAGCCGGAGCCGCCGGCGATGAGGAGAACGCGGGTTTCGGTCATGCGCTCTACGTTCTGGCATCCTCCCCGTTGCGTAGCAATGGGGAGGGGGACCGCCGCGAAGCGGGGGTGGAGGGGGTGGAAGGCCCCCTCCGTCAGCGCTTCGCGCTGCCACCTCCCCATCGCTGCGCGACAGGGAGGATTCGCAGGGTCAGTCGCTTTCGAACGCGGCGCGCATGTCGTCGGGGGCGAGGTCGGAGAACTTGGTGATGCGCGCCTCGAAGCGCAGGCGGACCTTGCCGGTGGCGCCGTGGCGCTGCTTGGCGATGATCAGTTCGGAGAGGCCGGTGACCTCCTCCATCTTGGCGCGCCAGGTCTCCCACTTGTCCTTGACGTCGATGCCGTCGCTGTCGCTGGGGAATTTCGGCTCGGTCGCCTTCACGTAGTAGTCTTCGCGGAACACGAACCACACCATGTCCGCGTCCTGCTCGATCGAGCCCGATTCGCGAAGGTCGGACAGCATCGGCCGCTTGTCGTCGCGCTGTTCCACCGCACGGCTGAGCTGCGAGAGCGCGATCACCGGAACGCCCAGTTCCTTTGCGAGCGTCTTGAGGCCGCGCGAAATCTCGGAGATTTCGTTCACGCGGTTGTCGGTGGCGCGGCCGGAACCGGACAGCAACTGCAGGTAGTCGATGATGACGAGGCCGATGTTGTGGCGGCGCTTGAGGCGGCGGGCGCGGGTGCGCAGGCCGGCGATCGTCAGGCCCGGGCTGTCGTCGATGTAGAGCGGCAGTTCGGCAAGGCGCTGGCTGGCGAAGGACAGCGACTGAAAATCCTCTCGGCTGATCTTGCCCATACGCAAGGCTTCGGAGCTGATGTTGGACTGCTCGGCAAGGATACGCGTGGCCAGCTGGTCGGCGCTCATTTCGAGGCTGAAGAAGGCCACCGGCGCGCCCACCGACTTCTCGTGCGGCATGCCGTCGCGCACGGTGTCATCGACGTAGCGCTGCGCGGTGTTGAAGGCGATATTGGTGACCAGCGAGGTCTTGCCCATGCCGGGACGTCCGGCGAGGATGATAAGGTCGGAATCGTGAAGGCCACCGATCTTCTGGTTCACGGACGTCAGGCCGGTGGTTTTGCCCGAGATGTGGCCGCCCGAATTGAACGCCTTTTCAATGGCCTGGATCGCGACGCGGGTGGCGGAGCCGAAGCTCTTGGCCTCGTTCTGCGTCGCGGCGCCTTCGGCCACCTTGTACAGCGCGGCTTCGGCGTGCTCGATCTGCTCCATCGGCTCGACCGATTCGGAGGTGTCCATCGCGCTCTCGACCAGATTGCGGCCGACCGAGATCAGTTCGCGCAGCAGGGCGAGGTCGTAGATCTGCTCCGCCAGTTCGCGCGGCGCGAGCAGGCCCTGTCCGTCCGCCGTCAGCCGTGCGAGGTAGGCCACGCCGCCCAGTGCCTTCAGCGATTCGTCCGCCTCGAAGTACGGGCGCAGGGTGACGGGGGTGACCACCGCCTTGCGGTCGAGCAGCTGCAGGATGCGTTCGTAGAGGCGGCCGTGGACGGGCTCGAAGAAGTGCAGCGGCGTGAGCGGGGTCTGCAGTTCCTCGATCACCCGATTGTCGATCAGGACCGCGCCAAGAAAGGCGGCTTCTGCCTCGACGTTGGCGGGCAGGGTTCGGACTTCCGCACCATCGGTACGGGCAAGGGCAACAGGCTGGACCATAAGCGCGGGACAATGCTCCGGCCGGGCAGCGCGGACAAGCGGGGCAGGGCGGGATATTAATCCACAAGCTGTGGATGTGTGGAGGGGCGCGCGTTGCCCACCCCGCTGCGACTAGGGCCTGCGGCCCCACCCCCGCCCCCTCCCGCGTGCGGGAGGGGGCGGGGGTGGGGG
>JASGGD010000153.1:0-12183 GCA_047605225.1 Novosphingobium sp. | reverse complement strand
CCGTGCTCGCCAACGAGCAGGTGATCGACGGGCGCGGCTGGCGCTCGGGCGCGCTGGTGGAGAAGCGCAAGCTCTCCCAGTGGTTCCTCAAGATCACCGACTTCGCCGACGAACTGCTGGACGGCCTCTCCACGCTCGACAAGTGGCCCGAGAAGGTCCGCACGATGCAGGAGAACTGGATCGGCAAGTCGCAGGGCCTGCAGTTCAGCTTCGACCTCTCCACCGGTGGCAAGGTGGAGGTCTACTCGACCCGACCGGACACGATCTTCGGCGCCAGCTTCGTCGCCGTCGCCGCCGATCACCCGATCGCGCAAGGATGCGCCGAAGGTCGGCAGGACGTTCAGGACTTCATCGCGCTTTGCAAGCAGGGCGGCACCACCGCCGCAGAGCTTGAGACGGCGGAGAAGCTGGGCTTCGACACCGGCATCACCGCGAAGCACCCGTTCTCGGGCGCGGAACTGCCGGTCTACATCGCCAACTTCGTGCTGATGGACTACGGCACCGGCGCGGTCATGGCCGTTCCGGGCCACGATCAGCGCGACTTTGAGTTTGCCACCAAGTACCAGCTTCCGATCGCGCGCGTCGTCGCGGCGAGCGCCGAGGAGGCCGACAAGCCCTTCGACGGCGAGTCCGAGGCAGGCGACGGCGTTCTGGTGAACTCCGACTTCCTGAACGGCCTGACCGTCGCCGAAGCCAAGGCCGCCGTCATCGCGCGTGCCGAAGGCGAGGGCTGGGGTGAAGGCAAGACGGTGTGGCGCCTGCGCGACTGGGGCGTCTCGCGCCAGCGCTACTGGGGCACGCCGATCCCGTTCATCCACTGCGAGGTCTGCGGCGTGGTGCCGGTGCCCAAGAAGCACCTGCCGGTCGTGCTGCCCGAGGACGTCGACTTCCAGACGCCGGGCAACCCGCTGGTGCGCCACCCCACCTGGAAGCACGTCGATTGTCCTCAGTGCGGCCATCCGGCCCGCCGCGAGACCGACACGCTCGACACCTTCGTGGACTCGTCGTGGTACTTCCTACGCTTCGCCAGCCAGCCTGACGACCGCCCGTTCGACCCGGCAAAAATTGCCGAGTGGTTGCCGGTGGAGCAGTACATCGGCGGCATCGAGCATGCGATCCTGCACCTGCTCTACGCCCGCTTCTGGACCCGCGCACTGGCCCGCATCGGCAAGATCGAGGTCAAGGAACCGTTCGGCAGCCTGTTCACGCAGGGCATGGTTACGCATGAGACCTATTCCCGCGTGAACGAGGCGAACGGCCAGCCGATCTACTTCGCACCCAGCGAGATCGATCGCTCGGCCGACGCCGCGATCCTCAAGGCTGATGGCGCCCCGGTGGAAATCGGCCGCGTCATCAAGATGTCGAAGTCGAAGAAGAACGTCGTCGATCCCGATGAGATCGTCGCGACTTACGGCGCCGACGCGATCCGCTGGTTCATGCTCTCCGACAGCCCGCCTGAACGCGACCTGCCGTGGTCGGAAGCCGGCATCGAAGGCTGCGGCCGCTTCGTCCAGCGCCTGTGGCGCCTGTTCGCGCAGTACGACGCGGCGGCCACGGGTGAAGACAAGGCTATCGACCGCAAGGTCCACCAGACGGTGGATGCCGCGGCGCGCGACATCGAATCGCTCGGCTTCAACAAGACCGTGGCGCGCATCTACGAACTGACCGGCGCGGTCGAGAAGGCTCAGCCCTCAGCCAGCCGCTCGGCCGCGATCCGCACGCTGCTGCTGCTCGTTGCGCCGATGATGCCCCACCTTGCCGAAGAGGCATGGTCCTCGATCGGAGAGGGCCTGATCGCCGACGCAACATGGCCTGAGGTCGATCCGGCGCTGCTGGTGGATGACGAGGTCACCGTCGCGGTTCAGGTCAAGGGCAAGCTGCGCGATACCCTCACCGTCGCCAAGGGCACGTCGAAGGAAGACCTTGAAGCGCTTGCCCTCGCCAGCGAGAAGGTGCAGCGTGCGCTCGATGGTGCGGAAATTCGCAAGGTGATCGTTGTGCCCGACCGACTGGTGAATCTCGTCGCGTGAAGGCTTTAGTCGCCCTCACTGCTGCCGTGTTGCTCGCCGGGTGCGGGTTGCAGCCGATGTATGCCGGCGGAGGCAATGCTGCCGTGGCGCAGGGCCTTGCCGCCGTCGAGGTTTCCTCGATTCAGGGCAAGGCTGGCTGGCTGGTGCGCAATGCGCTGGTCGATGAGCTTGGCGTCTCGGGTGCCAAGGGCGTCGCACCGAAGTATCGGCTGGACGTGCGCCTCGACGACAAGCTGGAAAGCTTCGCGTTGCTCTCCGACGATACCGTCGGTCGTGAACGTCGTACGCTGCGCGCCCGGTATCAATTGGTGGACGTGGGTAGCGGCGAAGTCGTGCTCGACCAGACCGCGGGCTCCGACGCGGGGATCGACGTCGTCTCTTCCGATTACGCAACGATCGCTGCCGAGCAGACTGCCTTGGAGAACATGTCCAAGGACATCGCTACGCGCATTGTCACTAACATCGCGCTGCGCCTGCGCGGTGAAACTGCCCAGTAAAAGGCCGTGAAGGCCACCCAGAAGGAGTTCGCGGGCCTTGCCCAGCGTGCTGCTCGCGATGCTCGCGTCTTTTTCTTCTGTGGTCCTGACGAATCGGGCGCATCAGATGCGGCTGCGAAGATTCTCTCCTTTTTCGCGGATCCCGGTGAGCGCATCGAAATGTCGGGCGCGGACCTGCGTCGCGATCCCGTGCGACTCGGAGATGAAGCGCGGTCCACTTCGCTGTTCGGCGGTGCGCGCCACATCTGGGTACGCGCGCAGGGGGACGAGGCGCACGATGCGGTCCAGACCCTGCTGTCTAACGACGTGCCGGGCTGCCCGGTCTTGATCGTTGCTACAGGCGCCACGGACAAGTCCCGTACGGCCAAGTTGCTGGCGGCCCGGCCTGATGGCCTTGTGGCGATGTTCTATCCACCCGATCTTGCATCGGTGACGGCGTCGGTGCGGACCATGGCCAACGCGGCGGGACTGAAACTGGGGAGCGAGATCGCCGAACGGATCGCTCGCGGCGCTGGCCTTGATACGCGACTGGCGCGTTCGGAAGTGACCAAGCTGGCGCTTTACCTTGATGCATCACCCGAAACCCCCCGTCCCGTCGCGGTTTCCGATCTCGACGCGATCGGTGCATCCACTGAAGATGACGATTTCTCCCCGCTGGTCGACGCGGTGCTGGGGGGAAGGCGCGATGCGATTGGCCTCGAACTGAAGCGCATGCGCGAGCAGGCGATGAACCCGGTCGGTCTGCTGCTTGCTTTTGAGCGCAGGACGGCGCAACTCGCGGGGCTCAATGCACGGTTGGGGGATGGTCGCGATGTGGCCGGTTTCCTCAAGGCGGAGGCTGGCGCGCGCCGTATATTCTGGAAGGACCAACCGGCATTGACTGCTCAGTTGCAACTCTGGCGAGGGTATCGGCTCGAACGGCTGGTCGCGCGGCTGGTCGGACTGCATCAGATGCTGATGGCCAACAGCCAGGATGCGGAACTGTTATTAGCTGACGGTCTTCTTGCAATTGCAAGATCGGCTCGTCCTAATTCGAAACGACCGACAATTACCACGTCCTGACAGAATCCGCTTTTCGGGTTGCCTCTTCAGTACATACGGGCATATACCTATTGCGTCGCAGCATGACATCCATGCCGCGTGCGCTGAGGTTCTGATCGAGGGAGGCATTCAGCGTGAGTTCGCAAGCCTGGGTGCTGCCAGCATGAATGCCCCATTTGCTACCGGCTCGCTTGCGAAGGAGCGGGCTGACGTTGGCGATCTGCTCGTTGCTCCGTCTCTCGAGCGGCGACGTTTGCAGTGTTATCTTTCGCTTGTCATCGGTGACATCGTTTCGATTTTCATCGGGTTTGCGACGACTGGCTATGTACTTGCCGGTCGGCAGGGGCTTGGCGAAAGTCTGGTTCATGCCCAGTTGATCCTGCCGATTTTCCTGACGCTGGCGCTTTATAACGGCGCCTATTCGACCGCTTCATTGCAGGACGGTTGGAAAGGGATTTTCCGCGCGCTTCTGGCGATCGTGATCGCCGTGGTCGTCGTGGTCTTCGTGCAATTCCTGATTCGGCCTGACGCCGATGTCTCGCGCTCGGGCTTCAACGGAGGTGCATTGGCAGCAATGGCAATTGTTGCCTGGATGCGCTTGCAACTGCGCAGCTTCGTACGTTGGCGCTGCGGTGACAATATCATCAACGAACTCATCATCGACGATGGTGGCCCGCAAGTGCAACTGCGCGGAGCGATACGCATATCCGCGGCGGCAATGGGGCTGCGTCCCAACCTCAATGATCCGAATGCGCTGGACCGGATCGGTCTTGTGTTGCGCAACATCGACCGCGTCATCGTGAGTTGCCCTGCCGGGCGCCGGGCTGAATGGGCCATGATGCTGAAAGGGGCCAACGTTGACGGTGAGGTGCTTGATGATGAAGTCGCACGGCTGGGTGCACAGGGCGCGCGCGTCGTAGGCAAGCACGGCTTGTTAATGGTATCGGCCGGGCCGCTCGGGTTGCGTGATCGTGCCGTCAAGCGCCTGTTCGACGTGGCGTTTGCGGGGGGGGCGATCCTGGCATTGTCGCCTTTGCTGATCGCGGTCGCCCTGGCAGTGAAATTGCAGGATGGCGGTTCGGTTTTCTTCACGCAGCGTCGCATGGGGCGCGGAAACCGCTTCTTCAATATGTACAAGTTCCGTTCGATGACGCAGGCTCTGGGCGACGCCAACGGCACAGTATCGGCATCGAAGGATGATCAGCGTATCACCCGTGTCGGTCGCTTTATCCGGCGCACCAGCATCGATGAACTTCCACAGTTGTTCAACGTGCTGCTCGGCGACATGAGCCTGGTGGGGCCACGCCCCCATGCGACAGGATCACTGGCAGGCGACAAGTTGTTCTGGGAAGTCGATCTGCGGTATTGGCAGCGCCACTCGCTGAAACCTGGTCTGTCAGGTCTGGCGCAGGTGCGTGGTTTCCGTGGCGCGACGGACCATGAATCCGATCTCGTCAACCGCCTCCAGGCAGACCTTGAGTACCTGGAGGGGTGGACGATCATGCGCGATCTGCAGATTATCTTCCTGACCATGCGAGTATTGGTGCACGACAGGGCATTTTGACGCGGGTTCAGACGTAAGGGTTTTCTTGCCGCACCCGGATCTTACGCCAAGTGAGGGACGTGTTACCGCCGCCCAGACAATCTCCTTCTACGCGAAGTTCCAGTTCCTTTGATGCCGCAGGCTTACTGGCCACCCCAACATAGTCGCCGGAACTTACACCTCGCACGCCAAAATCCCAGACGATATCGGTCGTGAAATATACGCTGCCCTTGATCGCCAGTTGCCCGCTACTGGTGGCTGCGATTGTATGGGTAAATAGTGAGACGTCCGCGGAATCGGTCACATTTCTTATATAGACTCGAACGTTTCTGGCTGCGCTGGTTCCGTTCGATCCGATGATCATTTCAAATTTATAGGCATCGCGCTGGGCAGCGGCCGTGCCAATGTTTCCGACATACACATCCGATTTTGTACCTGAAGCGGTATTTATAGTGGTGACACTGTCACGAAAGCCGCCGCTGCGAGACCGTTCTCTTGTCGTCCTGTTGCGAGCCAGTTGATTCAGCCTCAGTGGATCTTCGTTAGCGCCGTTGCCGTTGCTCGTCAGAAATCCATCGCCGATAAAGCTATCGGAAATGGTATTGTTTTTTGACGTTCCTGATAGAGAAATTTGTCCATTTGCGAAATGGCAGTTGCTTATAATGGCGCTGTTGTAATTATTTAATAGAACTGCTTCTGAAATGGATGAGCAGAAGAAGTTTCCTCTTAGATTGAACCCGCCATAGGTGTTGGCCGTTCCGGTCGCATCACCCTTGAAGTACCGATCAACAGATGCACCGGTGACCGATAGTTCGGCCGAGTTTCCTGTTCTGGGGAAGCTGTTTTCCCCTCCGCTTGATGGCACATCGAAAATCAGATCGCCCACTACACCGGCATTCGGGATATGAACCTGCCCGGAGACGGAGGAATCTTTGCAGTTTCGGAAATTCAGTAGTGCGCCTTTGCCTTCGGTGGCCATCAGGATTTGAACCGATTGGTGGCGTATGGAGCGAGCGAACTCCTGAATCCCAAAACCCTCGTAGAATTGATTGTCACCGGCCAGAACGTTTCCTGCGGCAGTGACGTCGGCTTGATGGAACGTGCAGTTTCGAGACCCCGAAAACATCGAGTTGTGAGACATTTCGGAAAATGCTCTCCAGTTTCTGAAAGAACATTTGTCAAACATCGTATGCTGGAAAGTATTGCCGTATATTCCCGTCCGAGAGAACACATCCAGGTTGCGATAGAGCACACCATATGTCGCGGTGTCATCCTGCCAGTGCCGTTCACATTCGATGCGGAAGTTTTCGATGGTGCAGTTCTCGGCGAAGAAAAGCGGAATGACGTGGCCACGACCTGTCGTGGTGATTTCGGCCAACCGCGCCAGGCCGCCCGCGTAGGCGACCTCGATGGGGTATCGCAGGACCACTGTGGAGCCCGAGATCGCTTCTATGACATTGAGATGCATGTAGGTTGGAATATTGAAGCCGCCCATGATGGCGCGCTCATTGCTATATGTGACGACCTGGTCTCCCACGGTGAAATTGTCGGCGTCCCCTGCAATGCTAAGCGTCACGGAATTGCCTACCGGGATGATTCCACAGTCGTGCACGCGCAGGTCTTCGGTGAAGTCCGGGTGGAAATTCCCGGTCAGGAATATGCCGCCCGTCCCGAAGCCGGCACCGGAAAGATTGCTCAGCAAGGGCCGTCGTGCGTCGCCCAGCAAGGAAACGCCTGGCCGGACGACGAGATTTTTGGATAGGCGGTATTTGCCCTCGGTGAAGGGAAAATAGACCGAACTGAGGCCTTCGGCATAAGCGGCGTCAATGGCAGCCTGGATCTTCGATGTTTCGTCAGTGCCATCGCCGATTGCACCATAATCGGCGACGGAAATCCGTTCACTGAGTTTCGCGGACGCGGAGCGCGGGACAGCGCTTCCACCCCGTTGGCGAAATCCGATCATCTCGCTTCCCTTTCCATTGGTCGTGGAAGCAAGGTCGGCAAGGGGGGCACGTTGCGCGGCGAGGCCACGCGCAAGGAAATCGATGCTCATGGGTTGTCCTGGCAGAAGAGGGGAGGGCTACTGCGCCATGCGGTAGGTTACGGAGCCTGAGAGCAGAGAGATGTTGACGTAGAGTGCTGCGTCAAGCTCATCCTCGTGCCAGATCGGCTCGCAAACGTTGGAAGTGAACTGTGCCCAAGGTTGCCCCGCCATGGTGAGGGGATGGCGGGTTGCTCCCCCGTCCACGGATCGTTCCACCACGACACTGCCGCTCCAGTTCCCAGAGAGCATGAGCGTGACCGGGCGACCCGATATAGGAAAAAACGGACCACTCAGTGTGGTCGCGGATGTCGTCCCGACTAAAGGTGCCTTAGGGCTTTCCAGAACATGCTGGACCGGCAAAGGCTTGGCGCCATCGACGACCGCGAGATCGCCGGTGGAGGAGTCGGCATACCCGACTGCGAAGACGGGAGCGTAGCCGCTCGGCAAAGCTATGGGATTGGTGGGCATCGGGGCTCCTCTTCGATTGGAAGGAAACCCGACTCCAGATACGCACGTCAGAGGATGTAGGAAAATACTTTTCAGTTAACTGGTTTTCATCCCCGGGCTCGGAGAGGCTATTTCCCGTTCTGCTTTGGTACCGAGAACGTGCCGGAAACCCGACCGTTCGGCCCTGCTGAAGCAGATGAAACGCCGCTCTTGAGATCCACCACGAGGCGACCACCACGCAGGACGTCACCGTTGCTGCGCTTGATGGTGGCGTTGCCGGTCATCGTGATGATGCGCTGGTTGAAGTCGTAGACACCCACGTCGCCGGTCGCGGTCTCGTCAGGGCGAGAGACGACCACGCCGCCGCTGGCAGTGATGCGCTGGATCTGCATCGAGCCCTGGTTGGTGAAGTTCACAACCGTGCGCGCGGCGCGCAGTCGCAGTTCGGCCTGTTTCACGTCTACGTTGCCGGAAAGGATCACCCGATCCTGCTTGTCCTGCAATTCGATGCGGTCGGCGGCATAGTCCACCGGAGCGTTGGAATTGTGGCCGTTGAAGACCTGCGCACCCGTTTGCTGCGACCCGGCTAAGGCGGCAAGGCCCAGCACCGGCAGGACCAGCGCGGTACGGTAGAGGATGCGGGGGGCGGCGGTCATTGCGGTATCCTGAGTTTGCCCGGCGTCATGCGCAGGCGTGCATTGCCTTCGAGGGTCACGGTGCGATTCTCGAGGTCGGCCTTCATCGAATCCGCCCGGAATGTGCCGGTGGGCACGGTGCCATCGACACCGCCTGAGCCCACCGCCGTCTTCTGCTTCACATCGATGGCGACGTTGCGGGTGGTCATCTTGTAGCCGTCCGGCGCGTCGAAATTCACCGGCCCGTCGATCGCGAGCTGCTCGGTATCGTAGTTGTAGGCGCCGCGCGGGGCGACAACCTTGGCTGGGCCGTCGTTGAGGTTCATCAGGGCGTTGAGGCCCAACATCTCGACGATCGGAGTGGTCGCGGTCTTCTGGACGGCGGTTCCGGCATTGACGGTGAAGTCGCGGTTCTTGTTGTCCTTGCCGCGATAGGCGGCATCGTCGGCACGCAGGCGTTCGCTGGTGATCGCCACCTTGTTGCGATCGAGCAGGAAGCTGATCTCGCCGCGCGGGGACAGCGGTACGAGGATCATCACGGCGGCGACGAGGCCGATGCCGGCCGGGAGCACCTTCGCCAGCAACCCGACGAGCCGATCGTGCGAGCCGCCGGGCGCGGCGAAGTGCCGGCGGCGGTTCTGGATCTTGATTGCTTCGACGGACATGGTGTTTCAGGTAACTCCCGTGGACGGGTCAGGCTGCTTCGTGGCTGAAGATGTCGTGGTCCGGCCAGCCGGCGAGGTCCAGACGGGCGCGCGCCGGAAGGAAATCGAAACAGGCCTGGGCGAGTTCGGTGCGGTTCTCCCGCGCCAGACGCACCACCAGAATTTCGTGCATCGCGTGCAGGTAACGCACGTCGGACGCGGCGTAGTCCTTCTGCGCCTCGGTCAGTTCGGGGGCGCCCCAGTCGCTCGACTGCTGCTGCTTGGACACTTCCTTGCCGAGCAGTTCGCGCACCAGGTCCTTGAGGCCGTGGCGGTCGGTGTAGGTTCGCACCATCTTGCTGGCGATCTTGGTGCAGAACACCGGCTCGGCGGTGACGCCGAGGTAGTGCTCGATCGCGGCAAGGTCGAAGCGGGCGAAGTGGTACAGCTTCAGGCGCGCCGGATCGGCCAGCACGGCCTTCAGGTTCGGCGCGGCGTAATCGCTGCCCGGCTTGAAGCGGACGAGGTGCTCGTCCCCCTTGCCGTCCGAAATCTGCACCACGCAGAGCCGGTCCCGGGCGGTGATGAGGCCCATGGTCTCGGTGTCGATAGCGACGGGCCCCGGCGCGAGCACGCCTTCGGGGAGATCTTCTTCGTGTAGATAGACAGCCATGATCCGAAAATGCTTAGGGACTGGCTGACGGTTTCGCAATGGCGGGCACGCCTGCGAACGGGATTTTCGAGGAGTGCAGGGCATGTCGGCCACACAAGACGTTCAGACCGTTCCGGAGAGCTGGGCGCCCGCGCTGGGGCCGGTGCTGGCGACCCCCGAAGCGCGCAGGCTGGGCGGCTGGCTCAAGGCCGAGGAAGCGGCGGGCAAGGTGATCTATCCGCCGCGCGGCACCCGGCTGCGGGCACTGGAACTGACCCCGCTCGATCAGGTGCGCGTGGTGATTCTGGGGCAGGACCCCTATCACGGGCCGGGGCAGGCGCATGGCCTGTCGTTCTCGGTGCAGGAGGGCGTGAAAGTGCCGCCCTCGCTTGTGAACATCTACAAGGAGCTGGCCACGGACTGCGGCGTCGTCGCGCCGGGCCACGGCAACCTGGAGCACTGGGCGCGGCAGGGCGTGCTGCTGCTCAACAATGCTTTGACGGTGGAGGCCGGACAGGCAGGTTCGCACCAGAAGCGCGGCTGGGAGGCTATTACCGACGCCGCGGTCGCGGCAACGGCGGCGAAGGCGGAGCCTTGCGTGTTCATGCTCTGGGGCAGCCACGCGAAGAAGAAGGCGCTGAGCGTGCCGGGGCTGATCGAAAGCCACCACCTAGTGCTGACGGCGCCGCATCCCAGCCCGCTGTCGGCCTATCAGGGCTTCTTCGGCTGCGGCCATTTCAGCCGGGCCAATGCGTTTCTTGCGGAGCATGGGCGCGGCACGATCGACTGGTGAGGTCAGCGTGACAGGCCCGCCACTGCCTCGTCCATCACGTAGTGGCTCATTGCGCCGTTGATCGAGAGATCACCGAAGCAGGCGCGGAATTTGCCGAATGCGTCGAGGGTGCGCGCGTTCTGGTGGGCTTCCATCGAGGACCACACGACGTTGAAGGTGAACTTCGACGGGTTCTCCACCCCGCGTCCGAAGCGGGCGGAGACGACGCCCTCGCAAGCCGCAAGGTGGGCTATCCCGGCATTGCGCATGGCGGCGGCAAATTCGTCCTCGGCACCGGGGCGTACTTCGATTTCGGCGATTTCGAGCAGCATTGCGGGTCTCCCTGTCAGCAGGGAGAGAGGCGGGGGCAGGGTTCGCGGTCAAGGTTGCGGAGCAAGTGATCGCGCAGGCGTGGTGCGCGCGGTGGGGGCTTCGACAAGCTCAGCCTGAGCGGGGTCGGAGCACGACGACTTTATTTCGAACCGTCATTGCGAGCGTAGCGAAGCAAGCTAGGGCAGTATGAGGCCGCCCTGGATTGCTTCGCTACGCTCGCAATGACGAAAGGGAGGGAATAATCTACTGTCTCCCGGCGTTCAAACCCGCTCAGGCTGAGCTTGTCGAAGCCTCCTGCCGCAAGGCGCAACGAAAAAGGGGCGCGCCTTGCAGCACGCCCCCCTCGACCCGATAACGCAGATAATCAGCGCGGCAGGTTGCTTGACCCCATCAGCGCTTCGTCCACCGAGCGCGCGCACTGGCGGCCTTCGCGGATCGCCCAGACGACCAGCGACTGGCCACGGCGCATGTCGCCGCAGGACCAGATCTTCTCGTCGCTGGTGCGGTATTCGAAGACGTTGGCCTTGACGTTGCCGCGCGCGTCCAGTTCCACGCCCGACTGGTCGAGCATGCCCGCCTTGCGCGGACCGAGGAAGCCCATGGCGAGGAAGATCAGATCGGCTTCGAGCGTGAACTCGCTGCCCTCGATCTCCTGCATCTTGCCGCCCTTCCACTCGACGCGGACGCATTCGAGGCCTTTGACGTCGTTGTCGCCGATGACGCGCTTGGTCAGCACGGCCCAGTCGCGGGTCGCGCCTTCCTCGTGGCTCGACGAGGTGCGCAGCTTGAGCGGCCAGAACGGCCACGACAGCGCCTTGTCTTCCATCGTCGGCGGCTTGGGCATGATTTCCAGCTGGGTCACCGAAGCGGCGCCCTGGCGGTTGGAGGTGCCCACGCAGTCCGAACCGGTATCGCCGCCGCCGATGACGATGACGTGCTTGCCGGTGGCCGACAGGGTGCCGCGCGGGGCGGCGCGCAGTTCTTCGTCGCCCGCATTGCGCTTGTTCTGCTGGGTCAGGAACTCCATCGCATAGCGCACGCCTGGAAGCTCGAAGCCGGGGATCGCGAGCGGGCGCGGGTCTTCCGCACCGCCGGCGAAGACCACCGCGTCGAAGTTTTCCTTGAGCGAGGCGACCGAGACGGTGACGCCCACTTCGACCGAGGTCTTCACTTCCACACCTTCCGCCATCATCTGCACGAGGCGGCGGTTGATGAGGTGCTTTTCCATCTTGAAGTCGGGGATGCCGTAGCGCAGCAGGCCGCCGACGCGGTCGTTTTTCTCGAACAGCGTCACCGAGTGACCGGCGCGGGCCAGCTGCTGGGCGCAGGCCATGCCCGCCGGGCCGGAGCCGACGACGGCCACGGCCTTGCCGGTGCGCTTTTCGGGCACCTGCGGCGTGATCCAGCCTTCCTGCCATCCCTTGTCGACGATTGCGCATTCCACCGACTTGATGGTCACAGGCTCGTCGATGATGTTCAGCGTGCAGGCCGCCTCGCACGGGGCGGGGCAGATGCGGCCGGTGAACTCGGGGAAGTTGTTGGTCG
>JASGGD010000152.1:0-12213 GCA_047605225.1 Novosphingobium sp. | reverse complement strand
TCGCTTCGCTCGCAATGACGAAGGTGGTGGGCTACTGACCGGGCACCAGCGCTTTCACATCTGCCCGCAACAGGTCCTTGCGTACTTTGCCCGAAGCCGTGCGCGGGAAGTCCTCGCGGAATTCGAACCGTTCGGGAATCTTCTGCTTCGCCAGCCCGCTGTCGGCCACATGTGCGGCGAGCGCCTGCGGACTCGGCGCCTCGCCATCGGCGATGACGTAGGCGCAGACGCCTTCGCCCAGCCGTTCGTGCGGCATGGCGACGACGGCCGCCTCGCGCACGGCGGGGTGGGCGTGTAGCACGTCCTCGATCTCCTTGGCCGAGATGTTCTCGCCGCCCCGGATGATGAGGTCCTTCTTGCGGCCGGTGATGGTGATCGCGCCATCCTGCGTCCGCACGCCGAGGTCGCCGGTGCGGAAGAAGCCGTCAGTGGTGATCGCCTCGCGGGTCTGCGCCTCGTCGGCATAGCCCAGCATCATGCCGGGGCCACGCGCGAGGATCTCGCCTTCCCGGCCGTCCGGCAGGTCGCGGTCCTCGTGATCGACGATGCGCACTTCGTAGTCGACCACGGCGCCATCGGTCGTCGCCGCCAGTGCCTCGACGTTGGGCCAGCCGAAGGTCACCAGCGGCACTTCCGAGGCGCCGAAGACGCGGAAGGCGCGGCAGTGGTCGAAGGCGGCGTTGGCGGCGGGGATCAGGTCCGCCGGAACCGCCGCGCCGCCGCAGGCGAAGAAGCGGAAGCTGGGCAGGCGGTTGCCGCTCTCGCGCGCGGCGGCTGCCAGCTCCACGAGGAACGGCGTGGCGGCGACGGTGCCCACTGCCTGCTGCAGGTCGATCAGCGCAAGTGCCTGCTGCGCGTTCCAGCTTTCCATCAGCACCGTGCGGATTCCGCAGATGAACGGCGCCTCCAGCCCGTTGGCATAGCCCGAGACATGCGTAACGGGGGAGGGCATCAGTGTCGCCTCGCCTTCGGTCAGGCCCCAGTAGTGCCCGCTCTCGCGCAGGATGCGGGCGATCGAGACGTGGCTATGCAGCACGCCCTTGGGCCGCCCCGTGGTGCCCGAGGTATAGAGCACCATCTTCACGCCCAGCGGATCGACCTTGGGCCGCACGAAGGAAGCGCCGCGCCCTTCCTCGACCAGCGCGGCGTAATCGTCCGGGCCATCTCCGCGCACGGTGAAGACATAGGCCAAGTCCGGCAGCACGCCTGCGAGTCGGCGCGCCATCGCCGCATAGTCGAACTTGCGGAACGAGGAGGCGACGAAGAACGCCCGCGCGCCGCAGTCTGCCAGCATCAGCGAGACTTCGTGGTCGCGGTAGATCGGCACGATCGGGTTGACGACGAGGCCCGACATCGCGGCGGCAAGGTTGATCACCATCGCCTCGCGCCAGTTGGGCACCTGGAAGGCGATGACGTCGCCGGGCCGCAGGCCGCGCGCATGCATCGCGGCGCTCAGGGCCTCGGCATCGGCTACCGCCTGTGCGCGGGAGACTGTCACGTCGCCTTCGATCAGGCACACGAAGCCGGGATCGGCCTCGGCCAGCGCGCTCGCCTGTTCGGCGATCGTGCGTTCGTCCCACAGGCCGGTTCCCGCGTAGGCGGCAAGGTGCGGCGGTGGGGTTTCAAGCCATGCCCACGGGGGGCTCTTCCTCTCCATCATGATCCCTTGAGTGCCGCATCGCGCGCCCCCCTGTCGCCTATCACCTTGCGCAGCTTGTGGCGACCGGACGGCTCGCGCAGGATCGAGGGCCTAAATTACCGGGAGAAGAAAGACCGTGGAACGCGTAAAGCGCATTGGTGACGTCGCCGAGATCATGCTCGACTACGTGGCGAACAAGAAGACCTTCCAGACCGACCGGCCGCTGCGCGTCCCCACCGGCAGCTATACCGACAAGGACCAGTTCAAGGCCGAGCTGGAGCTGGTCTTCAAGCGGGTGCCGCTGATGCTGGCCTTCACCGCCGAACTGCCCAATCCGGGCGACTACAAGGCGATGGACGCTGTCGGTTCGCCGGTGCTCATCAACCGCGACAAGCAGGGCAAGGTCCGCGCCTTCCTCAACGTCTGCTCGCATCGCGGCGCCCCGGTCGCGCCAGACGGCAAGGGCAACTGCTCGCGCTTCACTTGCAAGTACCACTCCTGGACCTACGGCGCCGACGGCAAGCTGATCGGCATTTCGGAGTCGAGCACCTTCGGCGAGGTCGACAAGAGCGCGATGGGCCTGCGCGAACTGCCGTGCGAGGAGCGCGGCGGCATGATCTTCGTGTGCCTGACGCCCAATGCACCGATGGACCTCGACCACTATTTCAAGGACTTCCTGGAGGACTTCGACGCGCTCGACTTCGCCAACTGGACGTACCTCGGCAATCGCACGATCCATGGCGCCAACTGGAAGATCGCCTTCGATGGATACCTCGAAGGCTACCACTTCAAGTCGCTCCACCCCGAGACGATCTTTCCGCGCACCCCGTCGAACTGCACGCATTACGAGGGCTTCGGGCCGAACATCCGCATCGGCTTCCCGCAGCATTCGATCGCCGAGCAGCTCAAGGACGTGCCGCGCGAGGAGTGGGGCAACCGCGAGAACTACGGCTACGATTTCGTGAGGATATTCTTCCCCAACGTCTCGATCTTCATCGCGCCGGAGATCACGCAAGTCGCGCAGCTGTTCCCCGGACCGACGCCTGCGGAGAACCGCACCGTGCTGAACTACCTGCGCCGCAATCCGGTGAAGGACGATGCCGACCGCGAGGAGGTGGAAGGGGCGATGAACTTCTTCCGCGATGTGACTTATGAGGAAGACTACGTGATCGGTCTGGAGATCCAGAAGGGCCTCGAATCGGGCGCGCATGACGATCTGACGTTCGGCAAGAACGAGCGCGGGAACCAGTACTTCCATGAGTGGCTCAACTGGTATCTGGCGGATGATGCGTCCTTGCCCGAACCGGTGATGTGACACGCGCCCACCCCTGTCCCCTCCCGCAAGCGGGAGGGGGATGATAGACCCGCGCCTAGCCCTCCCGCCTGCGGGAGGGCCGGGAGGCTTGAGAGCGCAGCGAACTAGCCGGACGGGGTGGGTTTGGGAGAAAAAGCAATGCACAAACTATCCCTCGCCTCCGGCGTCCTGCCCGAATTCGGCGCGGTGGACGTGATCGAGGCCGGTGCCGCCGCCGGGTTCGATGCAGTCGGCCTCTGGGTCGATCCGCTCGAATGGACCGCGCAGCATACCCGCGATTCGCGTGCGGCATTGCAGCGCACCGGCCTGCCCGTGCTCGACGTCGAGGTCGTGTGGATACGCCCTGACACCACGCTCGACGATCACCGCAAGGTGCTGGACGTCGGCGCGGAACTCGGCGCGGCCAACGTGCTATGCGTATCGTCCCACGAAGAGGGCGAGACGATCGAGCGCCTCTCCGCCCTGTGCCGCCATGCCGAGGGATCGGGGATGCGCGTGGCGCTGGAATTCGGCATCTTCACCGAGGTGAAGGATTTGACGCAGGCGCTCGGCATCCTCGACCGGGTGGGGCATCCTTTGCGCGCGGTGCTGGTCGATCCGATCCACGTCGATCGTTCCGGCACGACCGTCGAGCAGATCGCCGCCATCGATCCGGCGCTGCTGCCTTACGCCCAGTTCTGCGACGCGCGGGCCGAGCGGCCCGATCCGGCGAACTTCGACGCGGTCATCACCGACGCCATCGACTTGCGCGAACAGCCGGGCGAGGGCGCGCTGCCGCTGGCGGCGATGCTGCAGGCCCTGCCGCAAGGGATTCCACTGTCGCTGGAACTGCGCTCGGCCGCGCTGCGGGAGGCGTTCTCGCACCCGGCGTTGCGGGCGAAGGCGGTGCTCGACGGGATGCGCGAGTGGATGGGCGTGCTGGCATGACGGTGACCGTGATCACCCTCCTCAAGCGCCGCGAAGGCATGAGCGTCGAGGATTTCCGCGCCTATTACGAAAGCAGCCACCGCGTGATCGGCGAGAAGGTGCTGGCGGGCTACGCCACGCGCTACGTGCGCCGCTTCCTTGCGCCGATGGACGGGACGGACCAGCCTTTCGACCATGACGTGGTGATGGAAATCGACTTCCCCGACGAGGCGACGCGTGACGCCTGCTTTGCCGCGCTCGGCGATCCGCAGGTCGCCGCGATGATCGCCGAGGACGAGGAGCAACTGTTCGACCGCAGCCGCGTGCGCGCCTTCACCGTGACCGAGAGTGCATCGGTGATGCCGCCGCTCGCGGGCGGCTGATTCAGGCCGACTTGCGCGCGGCGCGCTCGCTGGGACGGAAGCCGATCTCCGCGAGCAGGTCCATCAGGCGCTGGCCATCGGCGCGGACGCGGTCGCGCCATTCCTTATGGTCGAGATGGCCGAGCACCGAGCGCTGGAACAGCCCCGCTTCGCGCACCGCGTCGCGCAGCAGCGCGGCGGGCAGGGTGTCGGCGTCCACCGCACCGCTCTCCACGGCGCGGATTTCGACGACGCGCGCCACCTGCTGGGCACGGCTGCGGTTGAGGGTGTTCATATCCACGTTTCAGGCTCCCGGGAGGGGGCGGCGTCGCGACCGATACCGCGCTGTATCTGAATCCGGGAACACGGCCGGGCCGATTAAGTTTCGGTTCATCCGGCGAATTTGCGGTTCGAAGCGAAATTTTTTCCTTTGCGTTCAAATGTGAACGCGCGGGGTCAGGCGTGGATAGGCAGGATTTCGGGGGTCTCGTGGATCTCAAGGATCTCGAAGACATTGCCGAAGAAGTCGCGGCAATAGGTCCCGGCATAGCCGTGCTTCACCCCGTCGGCATCGACGGTGATGCCCTCCATCGCGGGTGGCGTGTGCACCGGCAGGCCCGCCGCGACGATCCGCTCGTGGACGGCGAGCACGTCCTCAACCTGCAGCGCCATATGGGTATAGCCGTATTCGTTGACGCCCCGGCGCGGGTCCTGCGGAGCCTGTTTGGGCGCGAGGTATTCGAAGACCTCGATCTGCAGGTTGCCGAGGCGGCAGAAGAACTGCCGCGCGGCGCTGCCCTTGAGGCCCACGACCTGATCGATGAAGGGGTTGTCGGACCAGCTCAGCGGCTCGACTTCCTCGACCGCGCCGAGGATGCCAAGGTAGAATTCGCGCGCCTTGCCCAGATCGGGCACTGAGACGCCGATGTGGTGGACGCCGATGACGCCGGGCAGTGTCTGGGCCATGCGCTGCTCCTCCTCAGACCTGGCTGAAACCGCCGTCCATCACCAGTTCGTCGCAGGTCATGAAGCTGGACGCGCTGGAGGCGAGGAACACCACGCCGCCCGCCATCTCCTCCGGCTTGCCGAGGCGGCCGATCGGGTGCGCGACATTCATCGCCGCGATCGAGGCTTCTCGCGAAGGCGCCGCGCCGAGGTCGATATAGCGGTCCATGATCGAGTTCAGCATCGGCGTGTCGATCCCGCCGGGGTGCACCGAGTTGACGCGGATGTTGTACTTGAGGGCCGCGAATTCCGCGCCAAGGCACTTCGACAGCATCTTGATCGCCGCCTTGCTGACGCAATAGGCCGCATTGAACGCCGCACCGCGTAAGCCCCCCACGCTGGAGAAGTTAATGACCGAGGCGCCCGAGGGACGCGCCTTGCCGCCCTCCTGCAACAGCCCCAGCATGATCTGCGTGCCGATGATCGCCGAGTCGACGTTGATCGCGTTGACCTTGTGGAATTCGCTGAGCGGGGTGTCCTCGAACTTGGTCACGATCGAGAAGCC
This sequence comes from Novosphingobium sp., assembly GCA_047605225.1. Classification (GTDB taxonomy): domain Bacteria; phylum Pseudomonadota; class Alphaproteobacteria; order Sphingomonadales; family Sphingomonadaceae; genus Novosphingobium. The sequence goes on along the minus strand of JASGGD010000152.1, from coordinate 6,481 downwards.
CGCGTTGTTCACCAGCGCATCGAGGCGACCGTACTTTTCGCGCACCAGCGCCTCCACCGCGCGCCAGTCGGCCTCGCTGGTGACGTCGTGCCTGAGATAGTGGTCGGCGCCTTCGATGTCTGCGCTGTCCTTGAGGTCGGTGGCGATCACGGTGGCGCCGGCGGCCTTCATGGCCTTGACGATCTCGCGGCCGATGCCGCCGGCAGCACCGGTGACGACGGCGATCACGTCGGGAAGGGCGATGGTCATGGTCTTGTCTCTCCCAAGGGCCTCTGTGTGCCGCTGTGGTGGGGTTGTGGTATCGCTAGGTGCCGCTGAGTGCACGCCGGGTGCCGCTATTGCGCGGTCCAGCCGCCATCGACGACAAGCTCGCCGCCGGTCATGTACGAACTGTCCGAAGAGGCGAGGAAATAGACCGCGCTGGCCAGTTCCGCAGGGTCCGCCAGTCGTCCGATCGGGGTCTTGCTGGACATCAGATCGACCAGATCCTGGGCCTTGCTGGCGACGCCTTTGTCCACCCAGCGCTGGAAGCCTTCCTTGAGCAGCGGGGTCAGAACGAAGCCGGGATGCAGCGAATTCGCGCGGATCGGCATCTTCTTTTCGGCGAATTCCAATGCGATGGACTTGGTGAACAGCCGCACCGCGCCCTTGCTGGCGTTGTAGCCCGAAACCTCGCTCATGCCGACGAGGCCCATGATCGAACTGACGTTGATGATCGAGGCGCCGCCCCGGAAATCCGCCCCGCTCGCGGCCATCAGCGGCACGAAAGTCCGCACGCCGAGGAACACGCCGTCGACGTTGATGCTCATGATCCGGCGCCAACCCTCCAGCGAGGTTTCCGCCACGGGGCCGGTCAGGTCGATACCTGCATTGTTGACCAGGGTGTGCAGTTTCCCGTGCCTTTCGGTCACGGCGGCGAGCACTTTGGCCCAGTCGTCCTCGCTGGCGACATTGGCGCTGACGTAGCTGGCCGCCTGTCCCAGGCGGGCGAGGGTGGCGGCGGCATACTCTGTATCCGGCGCTTCGAGGTCGGTCAGGACCACCTCAGCGCCTTCTGCCAGGAACCGCTCCACGCAGGCTAAGCCGATGCCGCGCAGACCGCCGGAAACCAGCGCCACGCGGCCTTTAAGCCGCTGCGCACCGAGATCATCGGTCATACGCCGTTCATCCCTGCAGTGGACGCGCCGTCCATGGTGAATTCGCTGCCCGAACAGAACCTCGCCTCGTCACTGCCGAGCCAGGCGACCATGCCTGCGACTTCGCCGACCGAAGCCATGCGGCCCATCGGCGAGAGCCCCTCATAGGCGGCGCGGGTGGCGACGGGATCGCCCGACTTCTCGATCAGGTTGACGATCATCGCCGTCTCGACGACGCCCGGCAGCACTGCGTTGACGCGGATCTGGTACTTCTGGTTGCCCGAGTGCACCGCCGATGCCTTGACCAGCGCGATCACGGCGGCCTTCGACACCGAATAGGCCACGAAGTTGCCCATCGCCCGGTGCGCGTTCATCGAGGAATTGACGATGATCGAGCCGACCGGCCCTTCCGGGTTCTTCGCCATGGCCCGCATCGCGTGCTGCACGGTGAGCATGACACCGGTGAGGTTCACCCCCATGACGTTGTTCCAGCCCTCGATCGAGATGCTCTCGATGCTGCCGTCGCCGCTTTCGGTTCCGGCATTGGCGAAGGCGATGTCGAGCCGCCCGTGCTTTTCGAGGATCTGCGCCATCAGGCCGTCCCACGCCGCGGCGTCGGTGACGTTGTGCTTCACGAACTCGGCTCCGGTCGCGGCGCAAAGCGCATCCGCGGCCGCCTGGTTGGAGCCGGTGAAAATGACTTTCGCTCCGTCGGCGCACAGACGCTCGACAGTGCCCGCGCCGATGCCGGAGGTTCCTCCGGTGACCAGCGCCACCTTGCCTTCAAGCCGCTTCACGGCATTCTCCCAATGACTATCGGGGCCAACATGGCCCATCCGCGCCGCTCCACAACCTATGATTTTGAGCAAGGTGACTTGTGGTGCAGCGGGGTGCAGAAATGGCGACAAACAGGGAAATGCGTTCTTGGGAGATTGAACGACCATGGCCGATCGAGATCCGGAAATCGCCGGAAAGCTGGGTGAAGACCGCAGCGAAGGCATAAGCTGGGCGGAACTGATGGCGCAGGATTCGCGCACTCCGCCCGCGATTCTGACTGACGAGAGCTATACGTACCGCGGTTCGGAGGCGATTCCCGCCGAGCGCTACACCAGCGAGGCGTTCGCCAAGCTCGAACGCGAGCGGATGTGGCCCTACGTGTGGCAGTTCGTCGCGCGCGAGGAAGACCTGCCCGATCCGGGCGACTTCATCGTCTACGAGAACGCCGGGCGTTCCTACCTCGTCAGCCGTCAGGACGACGGCTCGATCCGGGCAATGCACAACGTCTGCCTCCATCGCGGCCGCAAGCTGCGCACCGAGGAAGGCGCCGCCGACAAGTTCGTCTGCCCGTTTCACGGTTTCGCGTGGAAGAAGGACGGCAGCTTCGATTCGATGCCCTGCCAGTGGGACTTCCCGCACCTCGCCGAAAAGGACCTCGACCTGCCCGCCGCCGAAGTGGGCCGCTGGTCGGGCTACGTCTTCATACGTGAGGAATCGGGCGGCCCCAGCCTCGAGGAATTCCTTGCCCCGCTGCCCGAGCACTTCAAGCGCTGGCGGCACGAGGAATGCGCCAGCGTCATGCGGGTGGCCAAGGAAGTCCCGGCCAACTGGAAGGTGGTGATGGAGGCCTTCATGGAGGCATGGCACACCATCGTCACGCACCCGCAGCTGCTGCCCTTCACCGGCGATTCCAACGCCGCCTACTGGACCTGGGGCGACAACGTGAACGTCAACCTCGTCCCCTTCGGCGTGATGAGCCCGCACATCGCCGAAGGGCAGGGCGAGCAGTGGATCGTCGATGAGTTCATCAAGTACAACGGCCGCTCTGGCGACAACTACGAGGGTGAGGCCCACGCCAACCCGATGGCTATCCAGGTGCCCGAGGGCATGACCGCCCGCGCCGCGCTGGGCGCCGCCATGCGCGCGGCCTATACCGAGAGCACCGGCTACGACCACGAGAGCGCCACCGACGCCGAACTGCTCGACGGGCTGGTCTACAACGTGTTCCCCAACTTCGCGCCTTGGGGCGGGTACATGCCGAACATCGTCTACAACTGGCTGCCCGGCAAGACGCCCGACACCTGCATCATGGAAGTGCGCATCCTCGCGCGCATTCCCAAGGGGCAGCCGATTCCGCGCGGCGCGCCGCTGAAGATGCTGCGGCTCGACCAGAAGTGGACCGAGGCGCCCGAACTTGGCATTCTGGGCGACGTGTTCGAGCAGGATATGGACAACCTGCCTTATGTGCAGGAAGGTCTCCACGCCTCGAAGAACGGCAAGGTGAACCTCGGCAACTATCAGGAAATCCGCATTCGCCAGTTCCAGGACACGATGATGAAGTATATCGAGGGCGAACTGGGCGGTCAGAAGGCCGTCGACGCGAGGGGCTGAAGGGATGAGTGAAACGGAGGCGGCAGGCTCGCAGGAGCGAGCGCCGCGCATCGATTGCGTTTTCATTTGCGGCGGCGTGTGGCACGACATGGACTTCGCGCGGCTTGAAATTCTCAAGCTCCTCGCCGAAGATCCCAGCGTTCGCACCCGCGTGTTCGAGGATTACGAGAACCTCGACGCGTTGCGGCAGGCGGACATCCTCATCACCTATACCTGCGACGTCACGCCCTCGCTGGCGGCGCAGGAGGTGTTGCGGGACTGGCTGAAGGCAGGCGGGCGCTGGCATGCGCTGCACGGCACCAACTCGGTGCTGCGCCTGCTGTCCGAAGGGCCTGACGCGGGGCTGTGGGATGCCCCGCGCTGGGCGCCGCTGTTCATGGACATGCTGGGCTCGCAGTTCATCTCGCACCCGCCGATCGCGCCTTACACGGTCACCGTGGCCGACCCTGAGCACCCGCTGGTGGCGGGCATCGAGCCGTTCGAGACGACCGACGAACTCTACCACATGGAGACGCACGGCCACCTGCATGTCCTGCTGGAGACCGACTGCACCGTGGAGGGCACCGGCTTCGTCGAGGCGGCCGATGCGCTGGGCAAGCAGCCGGTGATGTACCTCAAGGATCACGGCAAGGGCGCGGTGCTCTACAACACGCTGGGCCATTGCCGGGGCCACTACGACCTCCAGCCGATGCTCGACTGGTGGCCGACGGTGGACCGCTGCGCGTGGGACCTTCCGGTGTTCTACGAATTGCTGCGCCGGGGCATCGCCTGGCTCAAGCAGCGCGAGGTCTGAGGGGCCGCGCTTCCGCTCAATCGACCTTGAACGGAAGCGCGCCGCTTTCATCCGAGCGGGTCGGCCACAGGACGGTCAGCGCGATGCGCGCGAATTTCCAGCGGCCGCCCTTCCGGACGTAGTGGTCGTCATAGCGCCCGATAAGCAATAGCGGGTTCGCCTCTCCGCCCGGCGTAACGATGGCCGAGCCCGCATGCTGGCGCGTGACGAGATCGAGCAGCAGGCAATGCCCGCGCGCAGTGTCAGGCCCGGTCAGTTCGATGGAGTGATTGGCGACGTAGTGCAGCGTTTCCAGTGGCGCGCGCAAATGCTTCCAGTGCTGGCGATAGAGGCCGAGCACCGCTTCGACGCCTTCGTAGGGCTCGGGAAACTCGCATACGACGTCGTCGGCGAAATTACCACGCACCGCAGCCTCGTCCATCGTGTCGAAGGCGGTCGAGTAATCAACGCGAAGCTGGCGTATTTCCTCGCGTGCTATCAGGTCTTCCAGGGTCATAGCATTCTCCCGTTGGTGTCTTATCCCCTGGCCGAGGCGCGCCGGAGCCGGGCGATCTTCTTCTGGATCGTCGCCAGCTTGCGCATGTAGGTTTCGCGAATGTCGCCGGTCAGCAGCAGCGCCGCGCTCTGCAGGAAGCATGCGTGGAGTTCCGCGCGGCACTGGTCGCCCGCGCATTGGCCCAGCGCCCAGCGACGATAGACGACGAATTCGTGCATGACGTGGGTATCGATCAGCGATGCGAGGTCGAGATCATCGCGCACGCATCCCTTCGCGCGCTGCAGGTCCAGCCAGCCTGAAAAGCGCGTGTGGGCCACCGAAGTCAACTCGCGCACTTCCAGTTCGCGCGGTTCGGGGGCGAAGACGAAGTCGATCACGACGCGCGCGTAGAGGCTGTCACGCTCAAGCTCGCTGACCATCCAGTCGAGTTCGCGGAACACCACGTCCAGCGTGTAAGTCGCGCCGCGTCGGGCGATGTGTTCGCGCACTTCGATCATGCGGTCGACGACGGTGGCGCTGATCACGCCGTCCTTGTCGCCGAACAGGCGGTAGAGCGTGCGCTGGGCGACTCCGGCATCCTCGGACAGGCGGCGGATGGTCAGCGCGGCGACTCCGCCTTCGCCGAGGATGCGGTGCGCGGTGTCGACGATGCGCGCGCGCCGCTCGGTCATGGCCGGGCTGGTGTAGCGGCGGCGAATCACGGGCGCTTTTTTCGCGATCACGTCTTGCATCGCAGCAATGCCCCCCGGCGTGGCGGTTCTCTTTTCATTACCGCGAGAAACGTGAACTTCGCCGCTCTCCAAGACAATCCCCTCCGCTCCGGCACCGCTGCACTGCGGTAAAACAAATCATACATGAATGTTTTTATGTCTTCACAAAAATGATCATCTGTACTCATTTATGCGGGTCCGGCGAAAAAGTCGGCACGTGATTCGAACTGCCCATGACCAAACGAAGGCAGTCGGCTCGGAGGGGAAGAACATGATCGGCAAACGACACCTCAATTGCGTCTTCACGACTTTCGCCACGGGGCTTCTGGCGAGCGTCAGCACCACCGCGATGGCCCAATCGGCGGCTCCACAGGCGGCACCGCAGGCCGACCCGCCACCGCAGCAGGGCGGTCTGGAGGACATCGTCGTCACCGCCCGGCGCATCTCGGAATCGCTGCAGGATACGCCGGTGGCGGTCTCCGCCTTCACCGAGACGGCGATCCAGAACAAGTTCGCCACCGATATCCGCGCGCTGGCGGGTGACGTGCCCAATGTCGTCATCACCAACGTGCCGGGCTTCAACGCCGCCTCGATCGGCATTCGCGGCCAGTCCACCGGCGATATCATCCTGACCTTCGAGCCCGCCGTCGGCGTGGTGGTGGACGACTTCGTCCTCGCCCACGTCCAGACCCAGCTGTTCGACCTGTTCGACGTCGAGCGCATCGAAGTGCTGCGCGGCCCGCAGGGTACGCTGTTCGGCAAGAACACCGTGGGCGGCGTCGTCAACGTCATTACCAAGAAGCCCGAGCCCGGCTTCAGCGGCGAAGTCCGGCTCGGCTATTCCAGCTTCAACACCAAGGACGTGAAGGCCGCGATCAACATCCCGCTGGCCGAAAACCTCTACTTCCGCGCGGCGGGATCGTTCCAGGAGAGCGACGGCTACTACCGCCTGACCAAG
>JASGGD010000151.1:0-12267 GCA_047605225.1 Novosphingobium sp. | reverse complement strand
TCGCAGCACTGGTGGAAAACGCCATCCAGTTCGGCGGCGAGGCTGAGGTCGCCGGGGTCCGCCACGAAGGACACTGGCGCATCGAGATCGCCGATTCCGGGCCGGGCATCCCTTCGGCCTATTTCGAGGCGATCCTCGACCCGTTCTTCCGCCTCGATGCGGCGCGGGCGCGGGACACCAAGGGCTTCGGCCTCGGCATCCCGACCGCGCACCGGCTGATGGCGCGCTTCGACGGCCAGCTTTCCTTCGCCGCCGCGCCCGAAGGCGGTCTCATCGCGCGGCTCGACGTGCCCCAGCCGCCAGTGGATTGACGAAGTTCGTCGTCTGCGGACTTGATCCGGCACCGCTGACGGTCTTTAGATGCGCGCATGCTGCGGGGCGCTCCATCGATGGGTGGGCTGTTCACGACCAGCGGTCCCGGATCAAGTCCGGGACGACGAGAACATGGAGAGCGACACGTGAACTGGTGGACCATCGACGAAACCCATGACCCTGCCCGCAAGAGCTGGGTGGAAAGCGCCGAAGGCCATCGCGACTTCCCGGTCCAGAACCTGCCTTTCGGTGTCTTCTCCACCTCCGATAAAGCGGAGACCCGGATCGGCGTTGCGATCGGTGATCAGGTCCTCGATTTGCGAGCGTTGGCTGCGGCGGAACTTGTACCCGCAAATCTCTCCGAAATCTGCCGCGATGCGGACATGGCCCGGCTGCTGGCGATCCCCGCGCAAGACCGGCGCGCACTGCGCCATGCGCTCTCGAACCTGCTCTGCGACGAAGCCCGGCGCCCGGTCGTCGAACCGATGCTGCACCCGGCCGAAGCTTGCATGCTGCACTTGCCCACGCGCATCGGCGACTACACCGACTTCTATGTCGGCATCCATCACGCCAACAACGTCGGCCGTCAGTTCCGCCCCGACAACCCGCTGCTGCCCAACTACAAGCACGTGCCGATCGGCTACCACGGCCGCGCATCCTCGATCCGGCCCTCCGACGTGCCGGTCGTGCGCCCCACCGGCCAGCGCAAGCCGCCGGAGGCCGAGGCACCGATCTTCGCCCCCACCGCAAGGCTCGACTACGAGCTGGAGATGGGCGTCTGGATCGGCAGCGGCAACGACCTCGGCACGCCCGTTCCGATTGCAAATGCTGCGCAGCATATCGCCGGTTTCTGCCTGCTCAACGACTGGTCCGCACGCGACGTGCAGGGGTGGGAATACCAGCCGCTCGGCCCGTTCCTGTCGAAGAACTTCCACTCGACGATCTCGCCGTGGGTGGTCACGCCCGAAGCCCTTGCCCCGTTCCGCGTCGCCCAGCCGCCGCGGCCCGAAGGCGACCCGGAGCCCCTGCCCTATCTGCACGACGCAAACGATCAGGCACACGGCGCGCTGGGCATCATGCTGCAGGTCCACCTGACCACGGCGGCAATGCGCGAGGCCGGACTTCCCGCCCATCGCCTCAGCCACGGCCCGGCGACCAACATGTACTGGACCGTCAATCAGATGGTCGCGCACCATGCGTCGAACGGCTGCAACCTCTCGACCGGCGACCTGCTCGGCACCGGCACGATTTCCGCGCCGACGCGCGACGGCTTCGGCAGCCTCATGGAACTGTCGCAAGGCGGCAAGTCCCCCCTGATGCTGGCCAGTGGCGAGACGCGCACCTTCCTGGAGGACGGCGACGAGGTCACCATCACCGCCACCGCCTCAGCCGAGGGCTATGTGCCCATCGGCTTCGGCGAATGCCGCGCCCGGATCAGTCCAGCGCTTTGATCAGGTCGGCATTGAAGCGCTTCGGGTCCTGCACTTGCGGGCTGTGGCCGTAGTCGGGATAGGTGATCAGAGTCGCTCCCGGAATGCGCGCGGCCGCTTCGCGCGCCAGCTTGGGGTAGTCGCCCAGCGTCGCTTTCAGCACCGGGTCGGCGCGGGTCTTGCCGATCGCGGTGTTGTCCTTCTCGCCGATCATCAGCACCGTCGGCACGGTGATGCGGCGCAGTTCGTGGACCACCGGCTGGTTGAACACCATGTCCGAAGTCAGCGCCTGGCTCCACGCCACGATCGCCCCGTCCTGCCCGGCATACATCGAGGCCAGCATGTCCACCCAGCGGTCGTAGTCCGCCCGCCATTGCCCGGCATAATACGTGTTCTGCTGATAAGCCTTGATGCTGTCGCGCGTGGTGCGCAGTTCGGAGGCGTAGAGCTTGTCCACGGTGGTGTTCGGCACCCCCTTGGCGCGCCAGTCCTCCAGCCCCAGCGGGTTCACCAGCACCAGCTTCGACACGTCGCCCGGATACTGCAGAGCATAGCGCATCGCCAGCATCCCGCCCATCGAGTGGCCGACGATCACCGGCTTGTCGATCTTCAGCCGGGTGAGCAGGTCATGGGTGTTCGCCGCCAGCGTATGCAGCCCGTACTGATAGCGATCGGGCTTGCTGGACTTGCAGAAGCCGACCTGATCGGGCGCGATCACACGATAGCCCGCGCCCGAAAGCGCCTTGATCGTCGCATCCCAGGTGACCGAGCAGAAGTTCTTGCCATGCAGCAGCACCGCCGTGCGCCCGTTCGGCTTTGCAGGCATGACGTCGATATAGGCCATGTCGAGCGTCTGGTTCTGGCTATTGAACCCGAAGTGCTGGATCGGCCGCCCGTAGGAGAAGTCCGCCAGCATCGGGTCCGCTTGCGCTGCCGGGGCAGCAAGCCCGCATGCAAGGACCATGGCGACAGCGGCAGAACGCAAGGACGACAAACGACTTCTCCTTCAAGGATTTGAATGCCTAATGTTCGCAGCTGCGAAGGGTTGCCGCAACAGGACACTTGCGCCCACTCCCATGCCCCGGTATCCGCCGAGGAAAGATCGCGCCGGTGCCCCGCAAGGGGCTTAAAAGGGAAGGCGGTGGGAACGGTTCGCCGTTCGAATCCGCAGCTGTCCCTGCAACTGTAAGCGGCGAGCGCGATGCACATCGCCTCCCCCCGACGACCGGGGAGGCAGCCACTGAGGCCGGACGCTGCGACATGCGAGGCTTCGGGAAGGCCGTGCATCAAGCTGTGACCCGCGAGCCAGGAGACCTGCCTGCGTCTGGTCGCTCTTGCCTTGGTCCAGGGGATGGCTGCGGCACGGTTCACCGTCTGAGCGACGACACGCATGCGGCTTTGGGGCCGCAGCGGAGCAGGTCGCCGGGCGTCTTCGCGCCTGTCCGTCGCCCCTGCCCCGCGCCGGTGCGAACACGCCGGTACGCCCCGCCGCGAGAAGTCGCCGGCGCGGGAGTGAGACCCTTGAGCAAAGTACCCACCACCGTCATCACCGGCTTTCTTGGCGCGGGCAAGACCACGCTGATCCGCCACCTGCTGCAGAACGCCAAGGGCCGCCGCCTCGCCCTCGTCATCAACGAATTCGGCGACGTCGGCGTCGACAGCGAACTGGTCAAGGGCTGCAACGACCAGGCCTGCCCCGAGGACGACATCCTCGAACTCGCCAACGGCTGCATCTGCTGCACCGTGGCCGACGACTTCCTGCCCACCATGCAGAAGCTGCTCGACCGCGAGACGCCGCCCGACCACATCATCATCGAAACCTCCGGCCTTGCCCTGCCCAAGCCGCTGGTGAAGGCCTTCCAGTGGCCCGACATCCGCACCCGCGCGACGGTGGACGGGGTGATCGCGCTGATCGACGCCGATGCGGTCGCCGCCGGTCGCTTCGCCACCGACGAAGAGGCGCTCGCCGCCGCCCGCGCCGCCGACCCGATGCTCGACCACGACAGCCCGCTGGAGGAACTGTTCGAGGAACAGCTGGGCTGCGCCGACATGGTGGTGCTCAACAAGACCGACCTCGTCGATGCCGACGTGCTGGCCGAAGTCGAGAAGACCGTCGCCGCCGAGACGCGCCCCGGCGTCAAGATCGTGCGCGCGGACCACGGCGCGGTGGATATTGCCGCGCTGCTGGGCATCGTCGCGGCGGCCGAGGACGACCTCGACAGCCGCAAGTCGCACATCGACGGCCTCGACGACGATCACGATCATGACGACTTCGACACCTTCATCCTGAACGGCGGCGAAGTGGCCGATCTCGACGCGCTGCTGGCGGGCCTGAAGGAGCAGATCGCCGCGCACGACGTGCTGCGCGTGAAGGGCATGGTCGCGCTGGCGGGCAAGCCCAGCCGTCTCGTCCTGCAGGGCGTAGGCCCGCGCATCCAGCACTTCTTCGACCGCGCGTGGAAGGCCGAAGAGCCGCGCCGCACACAGTTGGTGGTGATCGGTCAGAAGGGCCTCGACCAGACGGCCATTGAAACCGCGCTGGCGGGCGTGCTGGGTTCGGTCCCGGCGTAAGCGCAGCCATGCACCCCAACCTTCGTCATTGCGAGCTTAGCGCGGCAATCCAGAGCCCCGCAAACCGCCCTGGATTGCTTCGCTGCGCTCGCAATGACGAGCGGTGGGGAATTGGACGGGCGTTGAACGAAGACCTCCGAATCCCGTTCCCCCTCCGTCATTGCGAACCCGCGCAGCGGGTGAAGCAATCCAGGGCGGTTCGCGCCGTCGCTGGACCGGCGAGGACCGCCTGATGCACCTGCTTTCCGCCACCCCGGGCACGATCTCCAACGGCGAGGAGGCGATCGATCTCGACCAGCCGCCGGGCGACATCGTCATCCTGACGGTGGCGGACAGCGAACTCGCCTGCTTCGCCAAGGCGGCGGCAGGGCTGCCCGACGGCGCGCCCAGCGTCCGCCTCGCCAACCTGCTGCAGTTGCGGCATCCCTATTCGGTCGATCTCTACGTCGAGAAGGTCATTGCTCACGCGAAGTTCGTCTGCGTGGTGCTGCTCGGCGGCAAGAGCTACTGGCCCTACGGCATCGACGAGATCGCCCTGATCGCCCGCGAGCGCGGCATCGCCTTCGCCGCCATCGCCGACGGGCGTGAGGAAGACCCGACGCTGACGGTCGCCTCCACCCTGCCCGCCGAGACGGTCGAGCATCTGCGCGACTATCTGCGGCAGGGCGGCAGCGCCAATGCCCTGTCGTTCCTGCGCACCGCCGCGCGGCTGATCGGCGAGGACTGCGGCCAGCCCGATGATCCGGTGCCCGTGGCCGATGCAGGGCTTTACCTGCAAGGCGTGGATCGTCCAACCTTGGCGGACCTGCAAGCCTCATGGCAACCGGACGCGCCGGTCGTGCTGCTAGTGTTCTACCGCGCGCTGATGATCGCGGGCACGCTCGACGCGGTGGACGCGATGGTCGCGGCCCTGCAGACCCGCGGATTCAACGTCGCCGCCGTCCATGTCCGCGCGCTGCGCGAGCCGTTCGCCATCGACTGGCTGACCGGCCTCATGGCCGAGATCGCGCCCGACGTGATCGTCAACGCCACCAGCTTCGCCTCCTCGTCGAGCGGCGAACCGCGCGTCGGCGGCGTGCTCGAACGCGCCGACTGTCCGATCCTGCAGGTCGCCTTCGCAGGCGTAGAAGAAGCCGACTGGCAGGCCGCCGCACGTGGCCTCGGCCCGCGCGATCTGGCGATGAACGTCGCTCTGCCCGAACTCGACGGGCGCGTGTTCACACGCGCCGTCGCCTTCAAAGCCGCCGAACGCTTCGACGACGTGACGAAATGCGGCATCGTCGTCCCCCGCGTCGCGCCCGATCGCGTGGCCTTCGTGGCAGACCTCGCCGCCAACTGGGCGAGCCTGCGCCGCACCGCGCCCGCGCAGCGCAAGGTCGCGCTGGTGCTGGCGAACTATCCCAACCGCGATGGGCGGATCGGCAACGGCGTCGGCCTGGACACGCCCGCCAGCGCCGCCTCGATCCTCTCCAGCCTGCGTGCCGCCGGATACGAGACCGGCGCCGCGCCCGAGGATGGACAGGCCCTTATGCGGCTGATGACCGGCGGGGTGACCAACGACCTGACCTCGCTGGATCGACCCGGCGAGATTTCGCTGCCGCTCGCCGACTACGAAGCCGCCTTCGCCGAGGTGCCCGAAGGCGCGCGCGCGAAGATGATGGAGCGCTGGGGCCTGCCCTCTGCCGACCCCTTCGTGAAGGACGGCGCGTTCCGGCTGGCGGTCCACCGCTTCGGCAATGTCTGCGTCGCGGTCCAGCCCGCGCGCGGGTATAACATCGACGCCAAGGAAACCTACCACGACCCGGCCCTGCCGCCGCCGCATGCCTACCTCGCCTTCCACGTCTGGCTGGAGCGACAGTTCGGCGCGCAGGCGCTGGTCCATGTCGGCAAGCACGGCAACCTCGAATGGCTGCCCGGCAAGGCGATCTCGCTCTCGGCCGAGTGCTTCCCGGAGATCTGCGCCGGGCCGCTGCCGCAGCTCTACCCCTTCATCGTCAACGACCCCGGCGAGGGCACGCAGGCCAAGCGCCGCATCGGCGCGGTCATCATCGACCACCTGACGCCGCCGCTCACCCGCGCGGAGAGCTACGGGCCGCTCAAGCATCTCGAAGCGCTGGTGGACGAATACTACCTCGCCGCCGGGATGGACCCGCGCCGTCTGGAACGGCTGCGGCGCGACATCATCGACCTCGCCCGCTCGCAGGGCCTCGACAAGGACGCCGGAGCCGAGGGTGACGGCGACGATGCGCTTTCGGCGATCGACAACTACCTGTGCGAGTTGAAGGAACTGCAGATCCGCGACGGGCTGCATGTCTTCGGACAATCGCCGGAGGGGCGCCTGCGGCGCGATCTGCTGGTGGCGCTGGCGAGAACGCCGCGCGGGTATGACGGGGCCGGGCAGGCCTCCCTGCTGCGGGCGATGGCGGAGGATTTCGCGCTGGGGTTCGACCCGCTCGACTGCCGTATGGCGGATCGCTGGGAGGGACCGAGGCCGGATGCGCTGGCGGCAGTTTCGGACGAACCATGGCGCACGCTGGGCGATACGGTGGAGCGGCTGGAACTGCTGGCTGCGGAGTGGGTGGAGGCCCTGCCCCCTCCCCCCACACCCCGTCACCCTGAACTCGTTTCAGGGTCCATTTCTCCGCCTGACCATGACGTGGGTGTCACCAGTGGCCCTGTCGGTTCGCCGCCGCAAAGCACCGCGCCTGAGGCCCGATGGACCCTGAAACGAGTTCAGGGTGACGAAGTTGGGGAACATAGCGAAGCGAGTGGCGGCAAGGTTCAGGCCGTCCTCCACGCCATCGCCGCCGATCTCGCCCCGCGCGTGGACCGTTGCGGCCCTGCCGAAAGCGCCGCCCTGCTCGCCGGCCTCGACGGTCGCTTCGTCACCCCCGGCCCCTCCGGCGCCCCCACCCGAGGCCGCCCGGACGTGCTCCCCACCGGGCGCAACTTCTACTCGGTCGATACCCGCGCCGTGCCCACCGCCGTCGCCTGGGATCTCGGCCAGCGTTCGGCGCAGCTCATGGTGGAGGACTACCTCCAGCGCGAGGGCGAATATCCGCGCGCCATCGCTCTCTCCGCATGGGGCACCGCCAACATGCGCACCGGCGGCGACGACATCGCTCAGGCCCTCGCGCTGATGGGCGTGCGCCCCCGCTGGGAATGGACCTCGGGCCGCGTCACCGGGTTCGAGATGATGACGCTGGCCGAACTCGGCCGCCCGCGCGTGGACGTGACCTTGCGCGTCTCGGGCTTCTTCCGCGACGCTTTCCCCGAGCAGATGGACCTGATCGACAGCGCCGCCCGCGCCGTCATGGCGCTGGAGGAGAGCGACGAGGACAATCCCGCCGCCGCCCGCCACCGCGCCGAAACCGCGATGCTGGCCGCTGAGGGTCAACACGAGGCCACCGCTGCCCGCCGCGCCGGAGCGCGCGTGTTCGGCTCGAAACCGGGGGCCTACGGTGCCGGCCTTCAGGCGATGATCGACGAGAAGCTGTGGCACGACCGCGCCGATCTCGCGAACGTCTACCTCGACTGGGGCAGCTACGCTTACGGCGCGGGGATCGAGGGCGAGGCCGAACGCGATCTCTACGCCGCGCGGCTGACGCAGGCCGACGCAGTGGTCCAGAACCAGGACAACCGCGAGCACGACCTGCTCGACAGCGACGATTACTATCAGTTCGAGGGCGGCATCGCCGCCGCCGTCGAGCACCTGAAGGGCCGCGCGCCGGTCAGCTATCACAACGACCACTCGCGCCCCGAACGCCCGGTCATCCGCACCCTCGCGGACGAGATCGGCCGAATCGTGAGGGGCCGCGTGACCAATCCCAAGTGGATCGCGGGCGTGATGCGCCACGGCTACAAGGGCGCGTTCGAAATCGCCGCCTCGGTGGACTACCTCTTCGCCTTCGCCGCCACCACCAGCGCGGTCAAGGACCACCACTTCGACGCCGTCCACGCCGCCTTCATCGAGGACGAGGCGGTGCGTGATTTCATGGCCGAGGCCAACCCCGCAGCCTTGCGCGAAACCGCCGCGCGGCTGGCCGAAGCGCTGGAACGCGGCCTCTGGAGACCCCGATCGAACAGCGCGGGCCTGCTGCTCGCCCAACTCTCAGGAGCTTTGAATGGCTGAACGCACCGAGGAACAGCACACCGAGAAGATGAAGAAGAAGCAGGCCGCGCATGACCGCATCATGGCGGGCAAGACCGTGGAAAAGGGCCTGCTGATCGTCAACACCGGCAAGGGCAAGGGCAAGACCACCGCCGCGCTCGGCATGGTGGTGCGCATGATCGGCCACGGCAAGAAGGTCGGCGTCGTCCAGTTCGTGAAGGGCGCGATGACCACCGGCGAGAAGGCCGTCTTCGATGCCTTCCCGAACAATGTCGAGTTCAAGGCGATGGGCGAAGGCTTCACCTGGAACACCCAGGACCGCGCCCGTGACATCGCCCTCGCGCGCGAGGCGTGGGACGAGGTGAAGCGCATGGTCGCCGACCCCGCCTACGACATGGTACTGGCGGACGAGCTGAACATCGTGCTGCGCTATGACTACCTGCGGCTGGACGAGGTGCTTGAGGTGCTGACTGCGCGCGCGGAGATGAAGCATGTCGTGGTGACGGGCCGCAATGCGCCGCAGGGGCTGATCGACGCGGCCGATCTCGTGACGGAGATGACGCTGGTGAAGCACCCCTTCCGCGAACAGGGTGTGAAGGCGCAGACGGGGATCGAGTTCTGATGCAACCCGTCATCCCAGCGAAGGCTGGGACCGCTATCGTTGTTCGTGCTCAACCCTCGGCTGGGCGCCCTGACGAGAGTTGGCCTCCTGAAGTGACGATAGCGGTCCCAGCCTTCGCTGGGATGACGATGTAAGATGACCGTCCCCACCTTCTCCCCTGCATTTCACGACGATCTCTCCGCGCTGCTCAGCTGGCGGCGCGATGTGCGGCATTTCCGGCGCGATCCGCTAGACGAGGGGCTTGTGGCGCAGCTGCTCGCCACCGCGCAGCTGGCGCCATCCGTAGGCAATTCGCAGCCTTGGCGCTTCGTGCGGGTGCGCTCTCCCGCCTTGCGCGAAACCCTCGCCGCGCATGCCGATTCCGAAGTCTCCCGCGCGGGCGACAGCGCTTACGAGGGCGAGCGCCACGCCGCTTATACCGCGCTGAAACTCCACGCCCTCGACCACGCACCCGAAGTGATCGCGGTGTTCTGTGACGAGGCTACCCCGATCGGCATGGGCCTTGGCGCCGCGACGATGCCGCAGACGCGCGAGTGGTCGGTGGTCATGGCGATCCATACGCTGTGGCTCGCCGCCCGCGTACAAGGCCTCGGCCTCGGCTGGGTTTCGATCGTCAGGCCGGAGACCGTCACCGGCCTGCTCGACGTGCCGCAATCATGGCGCTTCGTCGCCCTGCTCTGCCTCGGCTATCCCGAGGAGCCGGACTGCGTCCCCGAACTCGAACGCAAGGGCTGGCAGGCCCGCCTCGACGCGAGCACCCATGTCAGCGAGCGTTGACGCCTTTCGCCAGCGCCCGCGCCGCCTTGACGTAGGCGGGGCCGCCGCAAACCGTCCAGGCCTGCGGAATGGCGACGCGCGGGATGCCGTCGAGCACCGGATGGTGCATCATCGCCGTGCCCTGATCGACCACCTTGTCGGTCGCGGCATCGACCACGATCACGTCGGGACGCGCGGCGGCCAGTTCCTCGATCCCCATCTGCGAGAGCGCGGGCTTGCCCAGCTTGGCCGCAAGGTTGGTCACGCCCACGCGGGTCATCAGGTCGTCGATCAGCGTGCCGGTGCCGGTGAGATAGCCGCGCCGCTGCCAGTAGGCCGCAACCACGCCTTTTCTCGCGCGCGGAATGTGGGCAAGGTCGCGCTCCATCCCGGCGATCAGCGCCTCGCCCCGCTCGGGATGGCCTACCGCCAGCGCCACCTTGCGGATCGACGCCTGGATCGCATCGTAACTGTCGGCGGACTTGAGATCGACGGCGGGGTAGCGCGTCTTGAGCGCCTTGATCGCGGGATTGCGCCGCGCGGGCATGCCGATGACGAGGTCGGGGTCGATCGCCATGATCTCCTCCGCCGCGCCGCGCAGGATCGGCAGGCCCTTCGCACGCGCCGCCTCGGCCGACATGGCGGGATCGGTGGCGAAGCGGGTGAGCCCGGCGATCTGATCGCGGTCGGCCAGCGCCAGCACCAGCTGGTCGGCGCACAAGTTCAGCGAGACGATCCGCTTCGGAGCCGCTACAGGCCCCTTGGAAACAGGGGGAGACGACGCGGAAACGCCGCAGACCGCAGCCAGTCCAAGCAGGCCGACCGAAGCCGAACGAAGAGTAGTCGAAAGCGCCATATGCGCGTTTCCATAGCAACACGACCCCGGGACACAAGCGTGACGGGGAGCCGATCCAGCCAGAGGTGCTCGTGCCCGAAATTCCCGTCCTGCGCGCCCGTAACCGGGCGCTGATACCCCTTCTCCTGACCGGCATCGTCGCGGCGGCGATCGCTTCGCTCATGCTGGGCGCGGTGCCGATCCCGACCGGGCGGCTGTTCGACGCGGCGCTCGGCCATGGCGATCCGGTAGTCCGCGCGATCCTGCTCGAACTGCGCCTGCCGCGTACGCTGGTGGCGCTGATGGTCGGCGGCATGCTCGGCCTCGCGGGCGCGGCATTGCAGGGGTATTTGCGCAATCCGCTGGCCGAGCCTTCGGTGCTGGGCGCGTCGAATTCGGCGGCGCTGGGCGCGGTGGCGGCGATTTATTTCGGCATCGGCGACTACAGCGCCGCCGTGCTGCCGCTGCTCTCGATCCTCGCCGCACTGGCGAGCCTCGCGCTGCTGTTCGTGCTGGCGGGCCGGGCCGAGGGGCCGCTGGCGCTGATCCTTGCGGGCATCGCCGTCTCGACCCTGGCGGGCGCGGGGATCAGCCTGGCGCTCAACCTCTCGCCCAACCCCTTCGCGGCGATGGAGATCATGGCCTGGCTGCTCGGCTCGATCGAGAACCGGGCGATGGAGCACGTCTGGATCGCCCTGCCCTGCATCACGGTCGGCGCGGCGCTGCTGCTGTGGGACGGGCGCGCGCTCGATGCGCTGTCGCTGGGAGAGGACGGCGCCCGCTCGCTCGGCGTGGACCTGACGCGCACCCGCGCGCGGCTGCTGCTGGGCGTCGCCATCGGCGTTGGCGGCGCGGTGGCGGTGTCGGGTTCGATCGGCTTCATCGGGCTGATCGTGCCGCATCTGGTGCGCCCGCTGACCGATCGCAGCCCTTCGGCGGTGCTGCTGCCTTCATTCCTCGGCGGCGCGGTGCTGCTCACGGCTGCGGACATTCTGGTGCGCCTGATCCCGACCGCCGGAGAACTGAAACTGGGCGTGGTGACCGCGTTCCTCGGCGTCCCCGTCTTCCTCGTCCATCTGCTGAAGGAGCGCCGCCTGTGGTGACCATGACCCTCAAGGGCCTGTCCGTGGACTTGCGCGACCGCGCGGTGCTGCACGGCATCTGCGCCACGCTGCGCCCCGGCGAACTGACCGGGATCATCGGCCCCAACGGCGCGGGCAAGTCGACGCTGGTGCGCGCGCTGCTCGGGCTGATCCCGGCGACGCGCGGTTCGGTCGAGATCGACGGGCGCGACATCGCGAAGATGATGCCGAAGGAACTGGCGCGGCTGGTCAGCTACCTGCCGCAGGGGCAGGCGCTGCACTGGCCGCTCAGCGTCGAGCGGCTGGTGGCGTTGGGCCGCCTGCCGGGGCTCGGACCGATGTCGCGGCTGGCCGCCGACGACCTCGCCGCCGTCCATGCGGCGATGGAGCGGGCGGACGTGCTGCACCTCGCCGGGCGCACCGCCACCGAGCTTTCGGGCGGCGAGCGGGCGCGGGTGATGCTGGCCCGCGCGCTGGCGGTGGGCGCACCGGGACTGGTGGCGGACGAGCCGCTCGCCGCGCTCGATCCGGGGCACCAGATCGACGTG
>JASGGD010000150.1:0-12431 GCA_047605225.1 Novosphingobium sp. | reverse complement strand
CGATCTCGAAGCTCAGCAGCGTGCGCGTCGAGTTCTCGAAGAAGGCGTTGATGATGGTCATGCCGGACAGCAGCTCGACCCGCTTCTGCGCGCCCCGGTTCATTTCGACCCACTGTTCCGCCTCGTCGAGCAGGAACCAGATCTGGTGCGGGGCAAGGCCCGCAATGCCCGTGAGGCCGCGATGCGGGAAGGCGAGGGCGCCTGCCGGATAGGTGTATTCTGGAGGTGTCATTAAAGACCACGCCATAGGCGGGAGGGCGGGGCTGGGCAAGGGCGATCCGGCCATTCCTCCCCCGCCGCGAAAAGGAATGGAACCGCTTTGGTGCCCGCCTCTTTCCTATCCCGCACTGCAGCAGGTAAGGCTGTATGCGAAAGGCAGGTCGATACATGAGATTCGCGCGCAAGGTCTGGAAGTTGCTGGTCGCCGTAAAGGATGCGCTGGCGCTGCTGTTCCTGCTGGCTTTCTTCGGGGTGATCTACGCTGCGCTGTCGGCGCGGCCGGTCGGCGGCAAGGTGGAGAACGGGGCGCTGCTGCTCGAACTCGACGGCACCGTGGTCGAGGAGAAGAGCAAGGTCGATCCGCTCCAGCTGCTGACCTCCGGGGGCGAGCAGGTCCACGAATTCCAGGTCCGCGACGTCGAGCGCGCGCTGCGGTTGGCGGCGACGGACAAGCGGATCAAGGCGGTCGTCCTCGACCTCTCGCGCTTCATGGGCGGGCGCTATGTGCACCTGCACGATATCGGCGCGGCCATCGACGAAGTGCGCAAGGCGGGCAAGCCGGTGCTGACGTTCGCCAACCTCTATGCCGACGACGGCGTGCAGCTGGCGGCGCATGCCAGCGAGGCCTGGGTCGATCCGATGGGCGGCGCCTTCGTGGCGGGGCCGGGCGGCAACCTGCAGTTCTACAAGGGACTTTTCGACAAGTACGGGGTCAACGCGCATGTCTATCGCGTCGGCACCTACAAGTCGGCGGTCGAGCCCTACATGCGCACCGACCTTTCGCCCGAGGCGCGCGAGGACTTCAAGCTGATCCTCGATTCGCAGTGGAACGCCCTGCGCACCGAGATCGCGAAAGCGCGGCCCAGGGCGCAGCTCGATCGCATCGTCGCGGACCCGGTCGGCTGGAACAAGGCGCATGGCAACGACATGGCCGAGGCCGCGAAAGCGGCGGGCCTGATCGACCGCATCGGCGACCAGACCGAGTTCGAGGCCCGCGTCGAGAAGCTGGTCGGCGAAACCACCATCGGCCATTCGGACAAGGACGCGCCCGACTACGCGCATACCTCGCTGGCGACATGGCTGGCGGCCAACCCGGTGAGGGGCGAGGGCGCCAAGATCGGCGTCGTCACCATCGCCGGGGAGATCGTCGACGGCGAGGCGGGGCCGGGCACTGCGGGCGGTGATCGCATCGCCGCGCTGCTCGACGAGAACCGCGAAGAGGGCATGAAGGCGCTCGTCGTCAGGATCGATTCGCCGGGCGGCTCGGTCATGGCGTCCGAGCGCATCCGTCGCGCGATCCAGCGCTGGCGCGATGCCAAGATCCCGGTCGTGGTGTCGATGGGCTCGATGGCGGCGAGCGGCGGCTACTGGGTGTCCACGCCCGGGCAGCGCGTGTTCGCGGAACCGGCGACGATCACCGGCTCGATCGGCGTCTTCGCCTTCGTGCCCAGCTTCGAGAAGACGCTGGCCGACTTCGGCGTGACCAGCGACGGGGTGCGCTCGACGCCGCTGGCGGGGCAGCCGGACATTCTCGGAGGCTTCACGCCAGAGGTGGAGGCTATGCTGCAGGGCTCGGTGGAGAGCATCTACGGCAAGTTCCTGGGGATCGTCGGCAAGGCGCGCGGCAAGACGCCGCAGCAGGTCGATGCCATCGCGCAAGGGCGCGTGTGGCCGGGTGCCGACGGCCAGCGGCTCGGCCTCGTCGACCAGATGGGCGGGCTCGACGATGCGCTCGCCTATGCCGCCAAGCTGGGCGGCGTGGGCAACGGCAAGTGGCAGGCGGTCTATCTGGAGGAACCGGAGGATTCGTTCAGCGCTCTGGTGCAGAGCCTGACCTCGGGTTCGCAGGAGCAGGCGGCGGCTTACGACTTCGCCGGGCTGGTGGCGCAGCGCCAGCGTCTGCAGATGGCGCAGGCGGTGGCGCGGCTCGACGGTGTGCTGGGCGCGCAGGGGGTGCAGGCGTACTGCCTCGCCTGTGCGGCGGGGCCGGATTATCGCGCGGTGGCGAAGCCGGTGGGCGAGGGTTTAACCGTCGCGATGCTCGCGCGTCTAGCGGGGTGGAAGTGACGGGGGTAAGCAGGCCCACCCAGTCCGGCTAAGTCGCTTCGCTCCCAAGCCTCCCGGCCCTCCCGTAAACGGGAGGGCGATCCGCCGTCCTTCTCCCCTCCCGCTTGCGGGAGGGGCTGGGGGTGGGCTCTTTCTTCTTCCTCAATCCGGCGGCGGCAGCTCCACCGGCGCCTCATCGGGCTGGTCGAAGTCAGGCGCCTGCGGTGTCGTTTCCTCCGGCGTCTCGGGCACCGGAATTTCCGCAGGCGTCTCGCCGGGGCTGTAGACGGGTGGCTGGGTGGCCATGGTGATCTCGCTCCTCTCGCCCCCTCGCACCTATAACCCGGCGCAGGCACGATCCGTTCCGTGACACCATAGCGACTCGTCGCACTTGCCCTTTTCTCCGGCTGCCATTAATGGCCCGTCCCTTGAGTTTCAGGCTACACTCATGCGGGCGTGGCGGAATTGGTAGACGCGCTGGTTTTAGGTACCAGTATCGAAAGATGTGGGGGTTCGAGTCCCTTCGCCCGCACCAATCCGTCACCTGTGCGAGGGTAGGCCACGGTAATGCTGGCCGAGAGGCCCTTTGGATTGCACAGGAAGGCATCGAAATGCAGATTGTCGAGACGACCAACGAGGGCCTGAAGCGCGCCTACACGGTCACCATCCCCGCCGCCACGATCACCTCGAAGGTCGAGGGTGAGGTCAAGAAGATCGCCCCGCAGGTGCGCATGCCCGGCTTCCGCGCCGGCAAGGTTCCCGCGAACCTCGTCAAGAAGCTGCACGGCCCGGCGATCCACCAGGAAGCGCTGAACACCTCGATCCGCGAAGCTATGGACAAGCTGGTGGCCGACAACGCCCTGCGCCCCGCCATGAACCCCGACGTCAAGCTGACCGACGGCTATGAAGAGGGCAAGGACGCCGAGCTGACCGTCAGCCTCGAAATCCTCCCCACCATCGCCGCGCCCTCGCTCGACGGCCTGAAGCTCGACAAGCTGACCGTGCCCGTCTCGGACGAAGCCGTCACCGAAGCGGTCGAGAACATCGCCAAGCAGCAGCAGCGCTTCGAGACCAAGGACGGCGCGGCCGCCGACGGCGACCAGCTGATCATCGACTTCACCGGCAAGCTCGACGGCGTCGAGTTCGACGGCGGCAAGGCCGAGAAGGCTCCGCTGGTGATCGGTTCGGGCCGCTTCATCCCCGGCTTCGAAGAGCAGCTGGGCGGCGCCAAGGCCGGTGACGAGCGCACCATCACCGTGACCTTCCCCGAGGACTACCCGGCCGAGAACCTCGCCGGCAAGGAAACCACCTTCGACATCGTCGTGCACGAAGTGAAGGCACCCGCCGAATCGAAGCTCGACGACGACTTCGCCAAGGAACTGGGCCTCGAGAGCCTGGAGCAGCTGCAGGGCCTGCTGCGCGGCCAGCTGGAGCAGGAAACTGCCGGCCTGACCCGCACCGCCATGAAGCGCTCGCTGCTCGACCAGCTGGCCGCCGGTCATGACTTCGACGTGCCGCCGACCATGGTGGAAGCCGAATTCTCGCAGATCTGGCAGCAGCTGATCCAGGAAGCGCAGAACGAGGAAGACCCGGCTGCTGCTCTCGAGGAGATCGAGGCCGAGAAGGACGACTACCGCAAGATCGCCGAGCGCCGCGTGCGTCTGGGCCTGCTCCTGTCGGAAATCGGCCAGGCCAACGGCGTCGAAGTGACCCAGCAGGAAATGTCGATGCTGGTCTCGCAGGCCGCTTCGCAGTACCGCCCGGAAGACCGCCAGCGCTTCGTCCAGTACGTGCAGCAGGACCCGATGATGGCTGCCCAGCTGCGCGCGCCGCTCTATGAGGACAAGGTCGTCGACTTCCTCATCGAGAAGGCCGAAGTGACCGAGCGCGAAGTGACCCGCGACGAGCTGCAGGCTGCGATCGAGGCCGATGCCGACGGCGAGAAGCCCGCTGCCGCGGCGAAGCCGAAGAAGGCTCCGGCCAAGAAGGCCGCCAAGAAGGACGAAGCCGCAGCCGACGAAGCTGCTGCCGAGGAAAAGCCGAAGAAGGCTCCCGCCAAGAAGGCCGCCGCCAAGAAGGACGAGGCCGCTGAAGAGGCTCCGGCCGACGAAGCGAAGCCCGCCAAGAAGGCGCCTGCCAAGAAGAAGGCCGCTGCCAAGGAGGACTGATCCCTCCCCACGCGGTTCGACCGATAGCGAAAAGGCCCGGTGCAGCGATGCGCCGGGCCTTTTTTTATCGGTCCGAGCAAAACCTTTTCGTCATTGCTTCGCTGCGCTCGCAATGACGAATGTGCGGTTCAGTCCCCGATTTTCCCGAACGGCACCAGCTTGCGCGCCAGTTCCGCCGCCGCCTTGCCGTTGTTCGCCCGCAGCGAGGGCAGGACCGAGAGCGCCGCGCGCTTCATCAGCGCGTCGAGCGGGGTCGCCGCTTGCCCGGTCGCGGCGGCTTCGGCCCAGCGCCTTGCCTGCGCGATGTCGCTGGGATCGTTGCGGATCTGCAACAGCGCGGCGAGGCCGGGATAGAACGCCCGGTCGCCGCCGAGCGCCACCGCCTTCGCCAGCGCGGCTTCTCCGGCCGAGGCCCGCGCGCCCAGCGCCGTACGCGCCAGGAACCCGCCCAGTTCGTCCACCGCGCCAAGGTGCCATCCGGCGATCACGATCTGCGCCTCCGGATCGCGCGGGTTGGCCGTCGCCAGCTTCTGGAACACGTCGAGCGAGGCGCGCACGTCCGTGCGGCTGCGGGTCAGCTTGCCGCGATAGCCGATGGCGATCGCGCGCTGCAGGGTAGCCTCATGATCGTTCGGCCGCGCGGCCAGAATCCTGTCCGACGCCGAGATCGCCTGCGCCACCAGCTTGAGCGCCTGCGGCTTCGTTGCGGTCTGGAACGCGGCGGTCGTCAGCAGTTCGCGAGGGGTGTCGGCAAATGCGGCGGCAGGCGCCATGGAAACGATTGCACTTACGGCTAGCAACGTCGATCGGTACACAGGGTCTCCTGCGATGCGGGAAAGCGGCACGATGGCGCAAGACTGCGGCACCCGCCAGTCACTATCGTCGCGGCGCGCGTCCCGATCGTCCCGTTTTCGTCCCTATTGCGCCCAGTTGCGCGCCCAGTCGCTCAGGGCCGGAGCGGTCAGTTTCGCGCTGCGCGACCGTTCGTAGGCGGCGCCGATGCGCAGCACTTTGGCATCGTCCCATTTCCCGGCCATGAACGAAATTCCCACCGGCAACCCCTCGACCGTGCCCATCGGCACCGAGAGATGCGGATAGCCCGCGATCGCCGCCAGCGATCCGGCGCCGACGTCGACGAAGTTGTCGCCCAGCACCGGGTCGATCGGCCAGGCCGGACTGGTCGTCGGCGCGACGAGCACGTCGACGTCGTACTTCCTGAGCAGGGCGTCGATCCCCTCGGCCCCCGCGAGGCGCCGCGCATCGTCGCGGGCCTTGGCGTAAGCGGCGTCATCGGTGGCGGCGAGCGCCTTCTCGAACGTCTCCTGCCCGTACCAGCGCAGTTCCTCGGCGGCATGGGCCTTGTTGAAGGCGATCAGCCCGGCGAGGTCGCGCGCCGGGATAGTGGCGGGCGTTCCGGCCAGATAGGCATTCACGCCCTCGCGGAATTCGTGGAGCATGACCGTGAATTCGGCCTCGCCGAGGCGCGCTTCGGGCTGGAAGTCGATCTCGACGACTTGCGCGCCATTGCGCTTCATGTCGTCGAGCGCGGTCTCGAACAGGGCGGTGAGCGCGGGCATGGTGCCGACCTGACGGCGCAGCACGCCGACGCGCACGGCTTTGAGGCTGACTTTGCCGAGGCCCACCGTGAAGTCGGGCTTGTGCCGGTTCGCCTCGGCCGTGGCCGGGTCGGCGGGATCGCTCCCGGCGATCGCATTGAGCAGCAGCGCGGCGTCGGCGACGGTCCAGGCCATCGGCCCGGCGGTATCCTGGCTCGAACTGATCGGCACGATATGCGTGCGACTGACGAGGCCGACCGTGGGCTTGAACCCCACGAGGCCCATCACCGAGGCCGGGCAGGTGATCGAGCCGTCGGTCTCGGTGCCGATCGCCGCCCAGGCCATCCCCGCCGCCACCGCCGCGCCGCTGCCCGAGGACGAGCCGCAAGGGCTGCGGTCGAGCGCATAGGGGTTCTTCGTCTGCTTGCCGACCGCGCTCCAGCCGCTGGACGAGTGCTCGCCCCGGAAGTTGGCCCATTCGGAGAGGTTGGTCTTGCCCAGGATCACCGCGCCCGCGCCGCGCAGCTTCGCCACCAGCGGCGCGTCGCGGCCGGTGGCGTTGTCCTTGAGCGCGAGGCTGCCCGCCGTGGTCGGCATGTCGCGCGTCTCGATGTTGTCATTGATCAGCACCGCGCGCCCGGCGAGCGGGCCTTTGCCCTTGATGGCCAGCGATTCCGGCGGGGCCACGGCGACGACGGCTTGGATCGCCGGGCCGCTGTCGTCGATGGCCTCGATCCGCTTGAGGTAGGTTTCGGGCGTCTCCTGCGCGGCGGCGGGATGCGGGAAGGCGGCAAGCAGGCCGAGGGCGAGGATGGAAGGGCGGTTCACGTACAAGGCTCCCGGCGGGGTTGAGCGCAGCACGATGGCCGAAGCGGCGCCGTGGTACCAGCTTCCTTTGCGGGATTTCTGGTGCGTGGGAGGGGAGGACGGCAAAGGGTGGGAGGTAGCCATAGGCCCGCCCCCCACCGCTCATGCTGAGCTTGTCGAAGCATGGGGAGCAAAGCGGCCAGCCTCGGGGCCTTCGACAAGCTCAGGCTGAGCGGGGTTGGATGGTTACCTGCCGTTAAGGCAACTCAATTCCTTGGTCAGTTCCGGGAGCATGCTCGACAAGGCCGAGAGCCCATCCATCCGTCGCGCGGGACATTGTGATCTCGAAGGTGGGTCCGTCGCCAGAACTATTCATATACCAACACAGCACGCGATCTTGCTCTACGGCCAGAAACTGAATGAAATTCATGTCTACATACGAGCCAATCCGGCCCGAGATTGCTTCGGCAATGTCGAGTGCGCCGATACGCGAAAAAGTGTTCATGTGTTGACCGTATCAAACATCACGAATGACCACTATGGGGCGCTTCCCGAAGGTCCGCTTTCCTACACGCGGTCGGCACCGGTAGATTGCGCCGATGCCCCATCCGATCGCCGCACACCGCACAAGGTTACACCGCAAGGTGACACCTCAGCCTCACAAGGTGGCACATCGCACGCGAAAAGTGTCGCCTTAGCCCTGCAAGGTGACACTTTTCGGCCCCAAGGTGACACCTTCTCCTCCTGGACCGTGTAAACCGTGTAAACCTGTCACCTTGCGGACCTCGGGCAGCGCCCACAACAGCTTCTCCCCCGCCCATTCGCGCCTGAGAGGTTAACCCCCTTGAACATC
The DNA here is from genome assembly GCA_047605225.1 of Novosphingobium sp. Taxonomy (GTDB): domain Bacteria; phylum Pseudomonadota; class Alphaproteobacteria; order Sphingomonadales; family Sphingomonadaceae; genus Novosphingobium. The sequence goes on along the minus strand of JASGGD010000150.1, from coordinate 4,782 downwards.
GCGCATTGCCACGCGACATAGGCGGGGCAAACCGTAAAGAGGACTCCCATGCTCGACCTGTTCGGCGCTTCGAACGCCCAAGGAAAGTTCACCACCGATCCCGTGACGGGCGCACTCGTGCCGATGGTCGTCGAGCAGACCAGCCGCGGCGAACGTTCGTTCGACATCTATTCGCGCCTGCTGCGTGAGCGCATCGTGTTCATCACCGGCCAGGTGGAAGACCACATGGCATCGCTGATCGTCGCGCAGCTGCTGTTTCTGGAATCGGAAAACCCGACCAAGGACATCTCGATGTACATCAACTCGCCGGGCGGCGTGGTGACGGCCGGCATGGCGATCCACGACACCATGCAGTACATCAAGCCGCGCGTCTCGACCGTGTGCATCGGCCAGGCCGCCTCGATGGGCAGCTTCCTGCTCGCCGCTGGCGAACCGGGCATGCGCATCGCGCTGCCGAACGCGCGCATCATGGTCCACCAGCCCTCGGGCGGTGCGCAGGGCATGGCCAGCGACATTGAGATTCAGGCACGCGAAATCCTGCGCATGCGTCGCCGCCTGAACGATCTCTACGTGAAGTACACCGGCAAGTCGCTCGACGAGATCGAGAAAGCGATGGACCGCGACACGTTCCTCGAAGCCGACGAAGCGCTGGCATTCGGCCTCGTCGACAAGGTCTTCGAGACCCGCCCCGACGGCGACAAGCCTGCGGAAGCGTAACGTCCTGAAGTGGGACCGGGCCTTTCAGTCCATGTCAAGGATTTGGCACTAGGATTGCAAAGCCGGTCCCCGACAGGCTAGAGTGAGCGAGTCGCCTCGGTTGGAGGCTAAAGACGGAAAATGACGAAATTGAGCGGATCTGACGCGAAAAGCACCCTGTACTGCAGCTTCTGCGGTAAGTCGCAGCACGAAGTGCGCAAGCTGATCGCGGGGCCTACGGTTTTCATCTGCGACGAATGTGTCGAGCTTTGCAACGACATCATCCGCGAAGAAACCAAGGCGGGCATTGCCGGTCGCAAGGAAGGCGAGATCGTCTCCCCGCGCGACATCTGCGAGATGCTGAACGACTACGTGATCGGCCAGGAACGCGCCAAGCGCGTCCTGTCGGTGGCTGTCCACAACCACTACAAGCGCCTCAAGCACAGCGGCAAGCAGGGCGACGTCGAGCTGTCGAAGTCGAACATCCTGCTCGTCGGGCCGACCGGTTCGGGCAAGACGCTGCTCGCGCAGACGCTCGCGCGCACCTTCGACGTGCCGTTCACCATGGCCGACGCCACCACGCTGACCGAAGCCGGTTATGTGGGCGAGGACGTGGAGAACATCATCCTCAAGCTGCTGCAGGCGTCCGACTACAACGTCGAGAAGGCGCAGCACGGCATCGTCTACATCGACGAGATCGACAAGATCAGCCGCAAGGCCGAGAACCCGTCGATCACGCGCGACGTGTCGGGTGAGGGCGTGCAGCAGGCACTGCTCAAGCTGATGGAAGGCACCACCGCCTCGGTTCCGCCGCAGGGTGGTCGCAAGCATCCGCAGCAGGAATTCCTGCAGGTGGACACGACCAACATCCTGTTCATCTGCGGGGGCGCCTTCGCGGGCCTCGACAAGATCATCGCCGACCGCCTGCAGAAGCGTTCGATCGGCTTCGGCGCGCATGTCGCCGATCCGGACAAGCGCCGCGTGGGCGAACTGCTCCAGAAGGCGGAACCTGAGGATCTTCTCAAGTTCGGCCTGATCCCCGAATTCGTCGGCCGCCTGCCGGTGATCGCGACCCTCAACGACCTCGACATCGAGGCGCTGGTCAAGATCCTCAAGGAGCCGAAGAACGCGCTGATCAAGCAGTATGCCCGCCTGTTCGAGCTGGAAGACGTGGAACTGACCTTCACCGACGACGCGCTCGAGGCGATCGCCAAGAAGGCGATCGAGCGCAAGACCGGCGCGCGCGGCCTGCGTTCGATCGTGGAAGGGCTGCTGCTCGACACCATGTTCGACCTGCCGACCGAGCGCGACATCGCCGAAGTCGTCGTCGACAAGGACGTGGTGGAGGGCCGCAAGGAACCCGTCCGCGTGCTCAAGGGCGACAAGGCGGAAGCTGCGGCTTAAACCTCGGCTGAGCCATCACGAAAAAGGCCGTCCACTGCAAGGTGGGCGGCCTTTTTCGTTGAGTCGAGGTGATATCGCCGGGACGTGCGGCGGGCGGCTTGGCAATCGTTGCGAGCACCCGCACTCTGCCGACAAAGGCAGGGGAGAGGTACATGGCTGCGCGCATTCCGGTTTCGCGGGTGATCCACACGATCCACGCGGTGGCGGACATCCATGCGGCCCGGGCGCTCTATCAGGATGCGCTGGGCGGGCTGGTCTTTGCCGAGAACTACTTCCCGGCAGAGGACCGCGACGCCGCGCTGCTCTATGTTACCGACCACATGGTCGAACCGATGGCGCCGCGTCATGCGGATGACCTGACCAAGCCCTTTGCCCGCCAGTTCGCGCGGATCGGGCAGGCTTTCCATTCCTTCGAGATCAAGGTGGCCGACGGCAAGGCCGCCAGCGCCGCCTTCCGCGAGGCCGGGTGCACGGTCGCCAGCGACTACGGCGTGTTCTTCTTCGTGAAGCCCGAATCGACTGGCGGCGTTCTGCTCGAAGTCTGCGAACTGCCGATGCCCAACGACCCGTGGGACCGCGGCCACTGGAACCCGCAGGTCGGGGCAGGGCATCATTGCACCGTCACCGGCCTCGACCACATCGCCTGCGTCACCGCCGACATCGACGCGGCGCTCCGCATCTTTACGGAGGTCATCGACGGCGAAGTGCTGGAGGACGTCCGGACCGAACTGCCCCAACCCGCGCGCCGGGTCCTGCTGCAAGTGGGCGATACGCGGGCAGCTTTCGTGCAACCGGATGACCTTGGGACCGGCCCGCTCGGTGCCTTCCTGCAAAGCGCCCAGAACGGCATCTACGCACTCGTGTGGAAAGTCGCCGATGCAGGCAAGGCGAAGGCGCATTTCGCCGATAAGCTCAAGCTGCGCCTGACTATCGAGGGCTGCATATCACCCGGCTTTGCGATTCAACCTGAGGACTTCCTCGGGGCGCGGCACGAGTTCGTCTAGACTACCGCCTCGCTCTCCAGCGCGCAGGCGCTGTGACCGTCGGTCTCGATCTGGATCGTCGGGTGGCCGATGCCGAATTCATGCTCGAGATCATGCGCCAGCGCGTGGAGGAAGCCGTCGCCCGGTTGTCCGCCGGGCATGACGAGGTGCGCGGTCAGGGCGGTCTCGGTCGTGCTCATCGGCCAGATGTGGAGGTCGTGGACTCGTTGCACCCCCGGCCGTGCTTCGAGGAAGGCGCGCACGCGTAACCCGTCGATGCCTTCGGGCACGCCGAGCATGCCCATCCGCAGCGAATCGCGCAGCAGGCCCCAACTCGACCATGCGATGACCACCGTGATCACCAGCGAGGTCACCGGATCGACGATCGCCCACCCGGTCCAGGTGATCAGCAGTCCCGCGATCACGACGCCGACCGATACCAGTGCGTCGGCCATGAGGTGCACGAAGGCCGCCCGCAGGTTCAGGTCGGACTTCGCCCCCTTGGCGAAGAGCAGCGCCGAAACGCCGTTCACCGCGATGCCGATCCCCGCGACGATCATCATCGTTGTGCCGCCCACCGGTTCGGGATCGGCGAGGCGTCGCACCGTCTCCACCAGAATCGCGCCGATCGCCACCCATAGCAGCGCCGCATTGGCGATTGCGGCAAGGATCGAGGAACTCTTTAGGCCATAGGTGAAGCGCTCCGAGGGCGGGCGGGCCGACAGCACTGCGGCCGCCCACGCCAGCACCAGCGACAGCACGTCCGACAGGTTATGCCCGGCATCCGCGAGCAGGGCCATGGAGCCGCTGACAAAGCCCGCGGCGACTTCGGCGACGACGAAGATCAGGTTGAGTGAAACGGCAATGGCAAAGGCCCGGCCGGGGTTGGGGGGGGCCGCATGCGCGTGATGATGCCCATGCCCATGATGATGGCCATGTCCGTGATGGTGTCCGTGATGATGACCTGTGCCCATGGCCGACGAGTGCCACGCGGGCCCGGTCGCCATCAAGCTATGACGTAACATAACGTCCTGATTACGTTTTTGCAGTGTGGCGGCGACGACAACACTTTCCCTTTCCCGTGACATTTATGCCGCAGCGCAATATTGTCCTGCGTTTGCAACGCACTGAAATATAGATATTTTTCTGCAATAAATTGCGACGTGTTACGTCCGTGTCACAAAATTTCGCGTTTGCGCACGCAATTGAGTCCTCACCGTCAGAAAGTTGTCATATCCCGCTGCTCTTAGCAGCCGCAGCAAATGCGGCCGGGCTCAAGCGTTCGTCGCACATTGTGAACACTCTAGTCTGACAAGATCAGGGGCATAAAATGAAACTCACCTCCCTCCTCTCCTCGGCGACCAGCACGATCGCCGTCGGCGCCGCCTTCCTCGCGGTTCCCGCTTTCGCGCAGTCGACCGGCTCGGCCGATTTCGACGGCGACACCATCATCGTGACCGGCGGTCGCGTGAACCAGACCATCGGCGTGCGCACGCCCGACTCGCCCAAGGCGAAGGTCGAGATCGGCCAGGAACTGATCAGCGCGCAGCGCGCCGGCCAGTCGGTCAACGAAATCATCAACATGGTTCCGGGCGTCAGCTTCACCAACAACGACCCTTGGGGTTCGTCGGGCGGTTCGTTCACCATCCGCGGCTTCGATTCGAGCCGTATCTCGCAGACCTTCGACGGTATTCCGCTG
>JASGGD010000149.1:0-12513 GCA_047605225.1 Novosphingobium sp. | reverse complement strand
GACAAGCTCAGCCTGAGCGGTTTTGATAGCAGGTCTCTAATTCCCGCTCAGGCTGAGCTTGTCGAAGCCCCTGCAGCAAGTACCGCCCTTGATGCCGGGACGACGTCAGCACTTTTCGTATTTCCAGTTGCGCTTCTTGCCCTCGGCGATCCATTCCACTGCCTGCGCCATGCGCTTTTCGCGCGTCGCGGCGGTCTTCGCCTCGGTGATCCATCCGAGATAGTCGCGCCGCGCCGAGGGCGAGAACGACTTGTAATGCGCGCTCGCGGCGGGAATGCCTTCGAGCGTCGCCGCGAAATCGTCCGGCATGGCGATTTCGGGCTTGGGCTTGCGGACCTGTTTTACCGCAGTGCCCTTGGCTTCCACACGATCACGCGCGGCCTGCAATTTCTGCGCAAGATCGGCTTCGTCCGGCAAGTCTGCAATCGCAGTGATGCGCCCGAACTGGCCCATCGCGTCGCCCTGCCGCCCGTCTCCGTGGATGACGAAAGTGCAATGCGCCTTGAACGCCGCCATCCCGGCGACGTTCTTTCCGTTCACAAGGAAGTGCGGCATCCCCCACTTGATCGCTTCTTGCGTCTCGGGGAGCGCGCGGTGCGCCAGTTCGCGCAAGTGTTCGAGGATCGGGCGGGCGAAATCCGCGGCCTTGGCGATATACTCGTCGACGCGCGGATCCCTGCCCATCTGCCCTCTCCTACCCTGCGAGAATCAGCGCGGGCGCCTCGATCAGTTTCCTGAGGTCCTGCGCGAAGCTCGCCGCATCCCAGCCGTCTACCACACGATGGTCGCAGCTCATCGAGATATTCATGAGCTTGCGCTTTTCGATCCGCTCGATGCCGTCGGCGCCCTTCACGAACATCGGCCGCTCGACGATGCGGTTGGGGCCGATGATGGCGACTTCGGGACGGTTGATGACCGGAGTGGTCGCCACCCCTCCCATCGGCCCGAGCGAAGTCACGGTGATCGTCGAGCCCGAAAGCTCCGACGACTTGGCCGACCCATCGCGCGCAGCGTTGGCGAGGCGGGTGATCTCCGCCGCCAGTTGCCACAGGTTCCGGTCCTGCGCATCGCGGATCACCGGGACCATGAGGCCACCGGCGGTCTGCGCCGCCATGCCCAGATGCACCGAGCCATAGCGCGTCACCACGCCCGCCTCGTCGTCGTAATGCGCGTTGAGCATCGGGTACTTGGGCAGCAGTTTGCAGATCGCCGTGATGAGGAACGGCAGCATCGTCAGCTTCGGCCTGTCGCCGCGCCCAGCGTTTAGCTGCGCGCGGGTCTCCTCCAGCGCGGTGACATCGTACTCCTCGACATAAGCGAAGTGCGGGATGTTGCGCTTGGAAGCGGCCATGTTCTCCGCGATGCGGCGACGCAGGCCGATGACGCGGACCTGCTCGTCCCTGCCCTTCATGCCGGCGGGCTGGAATCCGCCACTGGCGTTGTAGGAGAGGAAGGCGTCGAGGTCGCCATGGCGCACGCGGCCGTCGTCGGCGGGGCGGACTTCGGACAAGTCTATGCCGAGGTCGCGCGCGCGCTGACGCACGGCGGGGCTGGCGAGAACCTTGGCGTGAGGGCCGAGCTTTGCTGCAGGCGTGGGCGCGCGGGCTTCGACAGGCTCAGCCTGAGCGGGAGTGGGTTTGGGGTCGGCGACCTTCACAGATTCCGGCTCAACATCCGCTCGTGCTGAGCTTGTCGAAGCACCAGCCACCACCTTCTCAACATCGCCCGCATCTGGCGTTTCCGCTTCAAGCTGCTCCTCGACCACCGCTGCCTTCGGAGCAGGAGCACGCCCTTCCTCGTTCCCGGCACCTTCGATCTCGATCACCACCAGCGGCGAGCCGATGGCGATCACGTCGCCCGCCTCGCCCGCCACTTCGACGACAGTGCCCGAAACCGGGCTTTCCATCTCGACGGTGGCCTTGTCGGTCATCATGTCGGCCAGGCGACCGTCTTCCTCGACGGTGTCGCCGACCTTGACGTGCCAGGCGACGATCTCGGCCTCGGCGATGCCTTCCCCGATGTCGGGCAGGCGAAAAATGTAGCGTCCCATCCCTTTTATTCCTTCATGAGCCGATCGACCGCCTCACCGATGCGGACGGGACCGGGGAAATAGGCCCACTCGAGGCTGTGCGGATACGGCGTGTCGAAGCCGGTCACGCGCTCGACGGGGGCTTCGAGGTGGTAGAAGCAACGCTCCTGCACCAGCGTCACCAGTTCGGCGCCGAAGCCGGAAGTGCGGGTCGCCTCGTGTATCACCAGGCATTTCCCCGTCTTCTCCACCGACTTTTCCACAGTCGCCATGTCGAGCGGAACGAGCGTGCGCAGATCGATGATCTCGGCATCGATGCCTTTTTCGGCCAGCACGGCTTCGGCGACGTGAACCATGGTGCCGTAGGACACCACCGTCAGCGCCGCGCCTTCGCGCACGATCCGGGCCTTGCCGAGCGGGGTCTTGTAGTACCCCTCCGGCACCAGACCGCCGGGATGACCTTTCCAGGTGCGCGAGGGCTTGTCGTAGTAGCCGTCGAACGGGCCATTGTAGATGCGCTTGGGCTCGAAGAAGATGACCGGGTCATTGTCCTCGATCGCCGCGATCAACAGGCCCTTGGCGTCGTGTGGGGTCGCCGGGATCACCGTCTTGAGGCCCGCGACGTGGGTGAACAGCGCCTCGGGGCTCTGGCTGTGCGTCTGCCCGCCGAAGATGCCGCCGCCGAAGGGCGAGCGGATCGTGATCGGCGACGTGAACTCGCCCGCCGAACGATAGCGCATGCGCGCCGCCTCGGAGACGAGCTGATCGAGGCCGGGATAGATATAGTCCGCGAACTGGATCTCCGGCACCGGACGCAGGCCATAGGCGGCCATGCCCACCGCCGCGCCGACGATGCCGCATTCGTTGATCGGCGAATCGAACACGCGGTTGCGGCCGTATTTCTTCTGCAGGCCCGCCGTCGCGCGGAACACGCCACCGAAATAGCCGACGTCCTCGCCGAGAATGACGATATCCGGGTCGCGGCCCATCATGATGTCGAGCGCGTCGTTGATCGCCTCGATCATGTTCATCGAGCGGGTCGGCGCGTCGTGGAGGCTCAACGCATTCTCTTCGGTCATGCGCCTTCTCCCTTCCATTCGGGCCATTTGATCTCGCGCTCGCGGATGGCCTGCGCGGCCTGTTCCTCGAGGTGCCAGGGCAGTTCCTCGAAGACGTCCTCGAACATGGTGTGGAAGGGATGGTGCAGACCGTGGCCGAGGACGCCGTTCTTCTCGGCCTCCTTGGTGGCGAGCTTCACCTGCTCGACCAGTTCGCGGTCCATCGCCTCCTGCTGCTCCTCGGACCATTCGCCAAGGGCGATAAGGTGCTTCTTGAGGCGCATGATCGGGTCGCCGAGCGGCCATTCCTCGCGCTCCTGCGCGGAACGGTAGGCGCTGGGATCGTCCGAGGTGGAGTGCCCTTCGGCGCGGTAGGTGAAGTGCTCGATCAGGGTCGGCCCCTGATTGGCGCGGGCACGGTCGGCAGCCCAGCGCGAGGCGGCGTAGACCGCCAGCGCGTCGTTGCCGTCCACCCGCAGTCCCGCGATGCCGTAGCCCGCCGCACGCGCCGCAAAGGTCGTGCGCTCGGCCCCGGCGAACCCGGAGAAGCTGGAGATCGCCCACTGATTGTTGACGACGTTCAGTACCACCGGCGCGTTGTAAACCGCCGCGAAAGTCATCGCCGCGTGGAAATCGCCCTCGGCGCTCGATCCCTCGCCGACGAAGGCGGTGGCGATGCGGGTGTCGCCCTTGATCGCGCTCGCCATCGCCCAGCCCACCGCCTGCGGATACTGCGTGGCGAGGTTGCCGGAGATAGTGAAGAACCCGTAGTCCTTGGCCGAGTACATGACCGGCAGCTGGCGGCCCTTCAGCTTGTCCGCGCGGTTGGAGTAGATCTGGTTGACCATCTCCACCAGCGGATACCCGCGCGAGATCAGGATGCCCTGCTGGCGATAGGTCGGGAACACCATGTCGTCATGCGCGAGCGCGTGGGCGTGGGCGACCGAGATCGCCTCCTCGCCGGTACACTTCATATAGAAGCTGGTCTTGCCCTGCCGCTGACCGCGATACATGCGGTCGTCGAACGCGCGGGTCAGCGCCATCGTGCGCAGCATCCGCCGCAGCGTCTCGGCGTCGAGGCCGGGGTTCCAGGGGCCGACCGCGCGGTCATCGTCATCGAGGACGCGAATCATGTCGGTGGTCATCGGCCAGGTCTCGCTGGCCGGACAGTTCTCGTCCGGGCGCCCCAGTTGACCCGCGGGCGGCACCGGCAGGTGCGAATAATCGACGACGTCGCCGGGCCGGTAGCGCGGCTCGGGTACGTAGAGTTCCAGCGGCGGGAGGTTCCCGCGCGCGCGTCCCGTATCAGGTGCCGTTTTTTCGGCCATTTCAATGCTCTCCCGCCAAGGTCGGGCCGTAGGAACCCGCCTCGCGTTAGGCGAAGCAAAATTCCACGGTTAAGTCATATTATTTCAATCCTTGGTAATGTCAATTACACCGCAACCGGGGCGGCGATATGCGCCTGCGGGGCATATCCGGCGACCTCGAAGTCCTCGATCCGGTAGTCGAAGATCGAATCGGGACGCCGCAGAATCGCCATCGTCGCCTCGCCTTCCGGCTCGCGCGAAAGCTGTTCTTCGACCAGTGCCGCATGGTTGAGGTACAAGTGGACATCACCACCCGTCCAAACGGCCTCACCGGGTTCAAGGTTGCATTGCTGCGCGATCATCCGCGTCAGCAGCGCCAGCGACCACATGTTGAACGCGAAGCCGAGGCCGAGGTCGCAGCTGCGCTGATACAGCAGGCACGAGAGCCGTCCGTCCGCGACATGGAACTGGTAGGTCTTGTGGCAAGGCGGCAGCGCCATCGAATCGAGTTCGGCGACGTTCCACCCCTCGATGATGTGACGGCGGCTGCCGGGGTTGTTACGCAGGCTCTCGATAACCTGCGCCACCTGGTTGATGCCGGGACCACGCCGGAACAGACCATCCCCGACCGGCTCATAGGTGTCCCAGTCCACCCACTGCTTGCCATAGACCGGACCGAGATCGCCCCATGCCTCGGCGAAGACCTCGTCCGCGACGATTCGCGCGGAGAAGTCCTTGCGGCTGATCTCCTCGCCCGTTTCGCGGCGGTAGCGGTCGAGCGGCCAGTCGGTCCAGATTTCCACGCCCTGCGCGCAGAGCGGGCGGATATTGGTGTTGCCGGTCAGGAACCACAGCATCTCGCGCGTGGCGGTCTTCCAGTAGACCCGCTTGGTGGTCAGCAGCGGCATCGCCCCGCCCGAGAGGTCGAACCGGATCGTCGCGCCGAAGACCGACCGCGTGCCCACGCCGGTACGATCGAGCCGCTCGTCGCCCTGCTCCCAGATGCGGCACATGAGGTCGAGGTACTGCCACTCCCAGTGCGGGGTTGCGGTGGCGGCGGTGCGGAGCGCGGTGGTGGTCATGGCATCAGACTATCCATCCGGGCGCGCCAGCGAAAGCACCTGCGCCCGATGCTCCCCAGCGCAATCCGCCACCATTTTCACAAGGTTGAAGTTTTTCCCAAAAGCCCCCTTGCCACCCCCGGAAGTGCCCTATATAGGCGCCCTCCTGCCCGGGGCGGTCTTCGGATTGCCCCTCTGGTCGGGGAATAGCTCAGCCTGGTAGAGCACTGTCTTCGGGAGGCAGGGGCCGGAGGTTCGAATCCTCTTTCCCCGACCAATTTATACGAGAACGGCGCGTCGCAAGACGCGCCGTTCGTCGTTTCGGACCTTCATTTTTGCACGTCTCAGCGCGAAAAATAGCGCGCGCGCATTTCCGCGACCCTCGCCCGCGCATCCGCGACGGCGCGTTCCTCGATCGCCACCAGCACGTGCTCGATCGAGCCCTCCAGATGCATCCGCACCGCCGCCCGCGCCCGCGCCGGATCGCGCGCCTTCAGAGCGGCGAGAATCTCCACGTGCTGCTGCAGGCTGTAGCGGTAATTGTGGTTGCGCGCCTCCTCCAGCATCCGGCGGCACTCGGTCGAGCGCGAGCGCATGTCCCACAAGTCGCGCACGCTGCGCTCCACCGCGAGGTTGCGGGTGGCATGGGCCATCGTCATGTGAAAATCAGTCAGCGCCGCCTGCCAGTCCTCGAACGAGCCGTCCTCCCGGCGCATCACGGCGAGCGCGCTGTCCAGCCGCGCCAGTTCCTCGTCGATGATATTCGCGGCGGCAAGCGATGCGGCCTCGCCCTCGAAGATCAGCCGCGCCTGTGCCAGCTCCATAGGCGTCACTTCGGCCGTGGATCGCGGCTCGTCCTCCGGCAGCCGCAGGACATAGGCGCCGGACCCGATGCGGACGTCGACCACGCCCATGACTTCCAGCGCCAGCAACGCCTCGCGCACGACGGGGCGGCTGACGCCCATGGTCAGCGCCAAGTCCCGCTCGGCAGGCATGCGCGCGCCCACCGGATGGCGCCCGGCACAAATCTCCTCGATCAGCCGCGCCGCGACCTTGCGATAGAGGCGCGGCGACGGCGATTCGTCCTGTGCACGGTCCAACGGTATCCCTCCCTGCGGTCCGACCGGTTGTTCCGGTTTCGCAGGATCTGTCTTACCAGTCGGCTTTGAGCCGGGACAAGCGGTGCTCCGCCACAGGCAAGGCAGATTGCCGCCGCAGGCTCAGCCCGAACGCAGAAGCTGCACGCCCCAGTCGCGCTCGAAGAGATAGAGGAGCAGCCGCGCCGCCTCACCGCGCGGACCGGACAGGCCGCCATCGCGCTCGATCAGCAGGCGCGCGTCGTCATGGGCGAGCGGCAGCAGCTTGGTGATCTGTTCGAGGCTGGCGATGCGAAACGGCGTGTCCCCCGACTGGCGTGTGCCGAGCAGTTCGCCGCCGCCGCGCAGTTGCAGGTCTTCCTCGGCCAGCCGGAAGCCATCCTGAGTCTCGCGCATCAGAGCAAGGCGCTGGCGGCCGGTTTCGGACAACTGGTTGCCGCGCAGCAGCAGGCAGGTGGACTTGCCCGAGCCGCGCCCCACGCGCCCGCGCAGCTGGTGCAGCTGGGCGAGCCCGAAGCGCTCGGCCTGCTCGATCACCATGAGCGTGGAATTGGGCACGTCGACGCCGACTTCGATCACCGTGGTCGCGACCAGCAGCTTGGCCTCGCCCCGCGCGAAGCGCTCCATCGCCGCGTCCTTCACCTCGGGCCGCAACTGGCCGTGGACGAGCGCCACCGTTTCGCCGAAGCGCTCCTTGAGCGCCGCGTAGCGCGCCTCGGCAGCGGCGAGATCGTCGGTCTCGCTCTCGTTGACCATCGGGCAGACCCAGTAGGCCTGCTGGCCTGTCTCGATATGGCGTGACAGGGCGCCGACGACATCGTCCATCCGCTCCACCGCAACGACGCGGGTGTCGATCGCCTGACGGCCGGGCGGTAACTCGTCGAGCTTGGAGACTTCCATCTCCCCGTACTGCGCCAGAGTCAGCGTGCGCGGGATCGGCGTCGCGGTCATCGCCAAGGTATGCGGCGCGCGGCGGCCCTTGCGCGCCAGCATCAGCCGCTGGCCAACGCCGAAACGGTGCTGCTCGTCGATCACCACCAGCGCGAGGTTCCTGTACGTCACGCTGTCCTGAAAGATCGCATGGGTGCCGACGACGATCTGGATCGAGCCGCCCAGCAACCCCATCAGGATCGCCTCGCGCGCCTTGCCCTTGTCGCGCCCGGTCAGCAGCGCGATCTCGACGCCGGTGCCCTGCAGCATGCGCGAAAGCGTCTCGTAGTGCTGACGGGCGAGAATTTCAGTGGGCGCCAGCAAGGCGGCCTGCGCCCCCGCCTCCACCGCGATCAGCATCGAGGACAGCGCCACCACCGTCTTGCCCGAACCCACGTCGCCCTGCAGCAGTCGCAGCATCGGCGAGGGCTGCGCCAGATCGCCCTCGATCTCCCCGATCGAGCGGGCCTGCGCGCCAGTCAGCGCGAAAGGCAGCTTCAGCTTCGCGCGCAGCGAGCCGTCACCCACCAGCGGGGTGCCGCGCTGCGAGCGATTGCTTTCGCGCACCAGCATCAGCGCCAGCGCATTGGCGAAGAGTTCGTCGTAGGCCAGCCGGTCACGCGCGGGGCCGTTGACGCCGCGATGCGCCTCGGTCAGTGCCTCGCGCCAGAGCGGCCAGCCGGTCTTGGCGGTGAGGCTCGGCTCGATCCATTCGGGAAGGTTGGGGAGCGCCTTCAGCGCTTGCGCCACCAGCGAGGCTGCGCGGCCCTGCGTCAGCCCTTCCGACAGCGGATAGACAGCCTCGCACAGCTGTCCGACCGGCGCGGACGAATCCTCCGACACATGCTCGGGATGCACGATCTGAAGCATCTGCCCGTACTGGTCGATCCGCCCAGCCACCCAGCGCGTTTCACCGACCGGCAACTGCTTTTTGCCGGTGTAGGACGCCCGGCCGAAATAGGTGACGGTGCAGATGTTGCCCGCCGCGTCCTCGGCGATCACGCGGAACGGGCCGCGTCCGCTGGGCGAGCGATGTTCGCGCACGGTGAGCGCGACGATGACGTTCTCGCCCACGCCCGCCTCGTCCAGATTGGTGACGGCGCGGCGCTCCACGAAGCGATCGGGCAAGTGATACGCAAGGTCCCTGATCCGGGTAAGTCCCAGCTTTTCCAGCGGCTTGCGCAGCTTGGGACCGACGCCTTCGAGCGCCTCGACTTCGACGAACAGGGAATTGAGTGCTTCAGGCCGCATGACGAGCGCCTCTTAGCGCGAGTAAGGACCGTTTCGCCAGAGCGTGAGGAACCTTGTCCGTCATCCTGCAGTTGGCTCTCCTGCAACAATGAAGGAGAAGCCCATGCTCTTGCCGCACGGAACCGTGTTCGCGATCGTCGACGGAGAGAACTTCGAACTTTATCGCAACACGGGCGCGGAAGCCGAACCCCGGCTCGCCTCGATCGATGTGCCTGAACTGGAGGCGACCAACTTCAGCGCCGGGCATCGCCGGACCGACGGCCCGACCCGCCATCAGGCGCGCACCGGCGACGGCAGCCGCGATGGCCTGGACGAAAGCGCGCATGTCGCGGCGGTCACGGGCTGGCTGAACAGCCAGGTACTCTCGCACGAGATCGACCAGTTGGTGGTCGTCGCCGATCCGCGCTCGCTGGGTGAAATGCGCAGGCATTACCACAAGCAACTCAAGGACGTGTTGGTGGCCGAAGTGCCGAAGAACCTAGCCGGTCGTCCCGCGCAAGAGATCTCCCGCATCTTGCATGGCTGATGGGCGAACTTGCTCATGCCCGCGCCGCATTGTAACGGCGCGGGCATGAGTGAACTTTCACCCCGCCTCGCCCGTCTCAAGTTCCGCGCCTGGCATCGCGGCACGCGCGAGGCCGACTATATGATCGGCTGCTTCTTCGACCGGTTCCACGCCGAATGGTCGGATGAGGACATCACTCTGTTCGAGACGATCATCGAAGAGGAAGACGTCGACATCATGGGCTGGGCGCTCGGCACGATGTCGGTGCCCGAGGAATATCGCGGCCCGATGATCGAGCGAATGATGAAGCTCGACTACGTCGAGATACCCAGAGACTGAACGGGCCCGACTAAAGCCCGCCCAACAGATGCCCGCCATCGACCGGGATCACCACCCCGGTCATGTAGCGCGAAGCGTCCGAGCACAGTAGCGTGAGCGGCCCGTCGAGATCCTCGAAATTGCCGAACCGCCGCTGTGGAATGCGCTTCGCCATCGCCTCGCCCAGCTTGCTGGAGAGGAAATCGCGGTTCATGTCGGTGGCGAAATAGCCCGGCGCCAGCGCATTCACGCGAATGCCGTAGCGCGCCAGTTCCAGCGCTATCTGCTTGGTCATCTGCACCACGCCCGCCTTGCTCATCGCATAGACCGCCAGTTGACCGCCCTGCGCAAGGCCGAGGATCGAGGCGATGTTAACGATCGCCCCGCCCTCTCCCCGATCGCGCATCCCGCGCGCGACTTCGGTGGCGACAAGGAAGGCGCCGCGCAGGTTGGCGTTCATGATGTAATCGTAGTCCTCCACTGTCGCATCAAGCACCGGCTGGGCGCTGGATACGCCCGCATTGTTGACCAGCACGTCGATGGGGCCAGCCTGCGCAATGGCCTCGCGGATACTGTCGGGTTCTGTGACATCGAGCAACAGGCAGGTGGCATTACCGATGGCGGCGGCCAGTTCCTCCAGCGCATCCATGCGGCGGGCGGCAAGCACGACATGCGCGCCAGCGGCGCACAGAACATGCGCGAAGTGGCGACCCAGCCCGCTCGATGCGCCGGTTACAAGGATGCGCTTGCCTTCGAGGGTGGTCATGATGCTCTCCATTTCTCGCAGCTACCGTTCGTCATTGCGAGCGTAGCGAAGCAATCCAGGGCTGCATAAACCGCTCTGGATTGCTTCGCTACGCTCGCAATGACGAGGGTGGGAGCGATCCGCAGTGATGACACCTCGCGCGGGAAGACGATTGTATTTCCCCCCGCCGCCGCATATCCCGCCTCTCACCCCTGTCATGACTGATTTCTCCCGCATCATCACGGCCTCGGCGCCGCTGACCCTCGCCTCGGTCACTCGCGGTTCGCAGCCGCTGGTCATGGCCGACCTTGCCCGCGCCATCGCAGCAAAAGGCCGCGCCGTCTTCGTCGCGGACAACGACCAGGCGATGAGCGCCGTCGCCAGCGCCGCGCAGTTCTTCGCGCCCGAGCTGGAGGTCATCGAGTTCCCCGCGTGGGACTGCCTGCCCTACGACCGCGCCAGCCCTGCCCTTTCAGTCAGCGCCCGCCGCCTCGCCGCGCTCCATGCGCTGCAGTTGAAGCGGCAGGGTCCGCAACTGCTGGTCACCACGACCAACGCCCTGCTCCAGCGCGTGCTGACGCCGTTCCGCATCCGCGAATCGGTGCGCCTGCTCAAGCCCGGCATGGAAGTGGGCCACGAAAGCCTGATCGCGCTGCTGCGCCGTCAGGGCTACCAGCGCACCGATACCGCCATCGACGCTGGCGAGTTCGCCGTGCGCGGCTCGATCTTCGACATCGTGCCGAGCGGCCTCGAAGGCGGCCTGCGCCTCGACTTCTTCGGGGACGAGCTGGAAACGCTGCGCCTGTTCGATACCGGCACCCAGCGCTCCAGCGGCACCGTGCCCGACCACCTGCTGCTGCCCGCCAGCGAAGCGCTGATGGACGAGGACACCGTCAAGCGCTTCCGCACCCGCTACCGCGAGATGTTCGGCGCCAATGCCACGGCCGATCCGCTCTATCAGGCGGTCAGCGATGGTCGCCGCCTCGCGGGAATGGAGCACTGGCTGCCGCTGTTCGAGGACCGGCTGGTCACGCTGTTCGACCACCTTGGGCCGAATGACCTGATCGTCATGGACAGCGCCGCCCTCGGCGCCGCCGACGAGCGCGTGACCGACATCGCCGACTACCACAAGGCCCGCCTCGACACCTCGGGCCAGAAGGCGGGATCGTACCGCCCGCTGGCCACCGACTCGCTCTATCTCGGCAAGGACGAGTTCGAGGAACTGGTCGCCGCTCACCCTGTCCACCGCGCCGATCCCTTCGCCCAGCCGGAAAGCGGCAAGGTCATCGACTTCGGCTTCGGCAACGCCCGCGACTTCGCGCCAGAGCGCGCACGCGGCGACAATGCCTATGAGGCAGCGGCCAAGCACCTCCACGCCATCGCCAAGTCGGGCCGCAAGGCGATCCTTGCCGCCTACTCCCCCGGCAGCCGTGCCCGCCTCGTCTCGATCCTCGGCGAAGCGCAGGGTCCGGAACCGCGCGTGGCCGAGACATGGCAGGAAGCGCTGGGCCTTGCCGTGCAGGGTCGTTCCGCCGCGCTGGTGCTGCCGCTCGAGACGGGCTTCTCCAACGATTCCGTCGAAGTCATCACCGAGCAGGACATTCTGGGCGACCGCCTTGTCCGCCGGAAGAAAAAGAAGAAGGATTCCGACGCCTTCCTCGCCGAACTGGCGGCGCTGACGCCGGGCGATCTGGTGGTCCACATGGATCACGGCATCGGCAAGTACGAGGGCCTGCAGTCGATCCCGGTCGGCAAGAGCCCGCACGACTGCGTGATGCTGACCTACGCCGGCGGCGACAAGCTCTATATCCCGGTCGAGAACCTCGACGTCCTCTCGCGCTACGGCAGCGAGGCGGAAGGCGTCGCGCTCGACAAGCTGGGCGGAGAGGCATGGCAGAAGCGCCGCGCCCGCCTGAAGGAGCGAATCCGCGAGATCGCGGGCGAACTGATGAAGACCGCCGCCGAACGCGCGCTGCGGCAGGCCCCGGCCCTCGTCGCCGACGAATCGAGCTTCAACCAGTTCGTCGACCGCTTTCCCTGGCAGGAAACCGAAGATCAGGAAGCGGCCATCGCCGATACGCTGGAAGACCTCTCCAGCGGCAGGCCGATGGACCGTCTCGTCTGCGGCGACGTCGGTTTCGGCAAGACCGAAGTGGCCCTGCGCGCCGCCTTCGTCGCGGCGATGGCGGGAATGCAGGTGGCGCTCATCTGC
>JASGGD010000148.1:0-12543 GCA_047605225.1 Novosphingobium sp. | reverse complement strand
CGTCAAGTCCCAAGCCTGCGCGCCCAGCGAGCCCGCAGCACCTCCGTTGTACTGCATCGTCAGGTGGACGGTGCCATCGGTGCGCAGTTCGACGCGCAGGCGATCAATCGCGGTGTTGGTGGTTTCGGTAGCGTCGGCCTGCCACAGAACCTGCGTCGCGGCCGGAAGTGGGTTCGGCGCCGTGCCGGTCACCTCGACCATCACGTTGCTGCTCGGGAAGTCCTTCGCCGGTGCGATTTCCTTGACGACGACGTTCTTGAGGTAGCTGGCGCCCTCAGAGCCGGAAAGGCGGAACATCCCGATATAGAACGGGTCTGCTTTACCAGACGATCCGGTGAGCGTCATGACAGTGTCGGCGTTGGTGAGGGTCAAACTGTTTGCCGACTGAAACGTGGTCTGGAACCCCGGGCCATAGCTGGTGAGCCCGAGGCGCACGCCGCTTCCCGCCACTGAAGAGACGGTCTTCATCGTCGCTGTGACACGGAATGCCTTGCCTGCGGGCGACTGAAACTGGCGCGAGAGGGCTGCATTCCCCCCCGTCGCCGTCATCTTGAGGTAGCCATCCTCGGTCGTCCCGGTCGCGTTGTTGGTGACGACGAACCCATGCTGACCAGTCGTGAAGTCCGCATCGGCAACAAGGTTGACCGCGTCCGGAGCGATGTAGCCGCCGAGGAACAGCGTGCCCATCGATCCGCTGCCCCCCATGGTCTTCACCATTTCGGCTTCGGTCGAGTAGGCCGCCCCGTTCCACCAGTACGTACCATTCATCGCGACGAGATACGGCGATGCGCCGCCGTCCGTCTTTTCTATCAGCCCCTGATCGAAGGCAGGGACAAGGCTCATCGAGGAGATATACCGCCCCAGCCACGATCCATCGCCATCGGTGATGAGGTTGAACGTCCCCGCAGCCGCAAGCGCGCTGCGAAGAAGGGTCGAGACGCCTGCCGAGTGCACGAGGGTGAGAAGGTCGGTCCCCGAACCCGAGGGCAGGGTCACGCTGGCCGTATCGGCCGAGCGCGTTGCGCCTCCGGTGAGGATTGGCGAAGTCGGCGCGCTTCCGGTTTCGAACTGCGCCGCCGAAGCGCGCGCATAGACCGTGCCCAACGTGGTCGTGTAAGTGCGGTCGGTACTGGCCGGTCCTGCCGCGCCGTGGACGTAGACGCGGGTAAGCGTTGCCGTCAGCGTTTCGGTGATGCTGACGCGGAACCAACCGTCCGAAAGCTCGGTGATACTTGCCGCCTGCGCCGCATTGTTCCCGACAACGGTCGCCCACGTCTTGCTGTCGAAGTCGATGACATACATGCGCGACGTGCCGCCGGTGACCTGGACAATCGCGTATCGCCGACCACCGCGCTTGAGATGCAGCGAGATCGTGTGAACGCCTGCCACCGGGGTGAAGGACGCATTCATGTTGACACCGATCGTGCTGGTGCCTTCGGTCAGGTCATAGGCTGCGGTCGCCGTCGCGAAGGGTGCGCCGCCAGCAACGGCCAAGGCAGTCGCCCCGTTCGCTTTCTGCCACGCCGCATTGGAGAAATCGACGGGCTGCGTGCACAGGTTCGTTGCCGCCGCTTCCAACAGCAGGCCGCGATCGGTGGCGCGCAGGACGTTGATGGCAAAGGGCTGGTACACGCCCGCCGCATTCAGCGCCCATGCCGTGCTGGCGCGCGTAGCGGTCAGGGCACCGGTTCCGGCAAGCGTGGCCGAGTTGACCGTTCCCACCCGGAAGATCGACGCCCCGAAATCGAACAGCAGTCCCTTGGTCGCCTGCAACATAGCCTGATCAAATCCTGCACCGATGTAGGAAACGCCGGTTAGCAGCGCGGTGCGGAAGCTGTCGGACTGGTTGATGGCGCTGCTCAGAGAGGTGGCGCTAGCAGCGGCCTCTGCCGCCAATGTCTTGGCGCTTTTGCTGGTGGGGTCGGAGGAGTCGGGAGGGGTTGGGGACTGCGCCCATGCTTCGGCCTCGTCCACCAACGGCCTCAGGATCGCCTCGACCTCCTCAGGATCGCCTGCAGCGGCTGCTGCAATATTGATGGCCAGTTCATCAAGGCCAGCGCGAATTTCAGCCTTGCTTGGCTCGTTCGCCCCTGTTGCGGGAATCCCGGGCGTGACATGGTCCCGCCAAGCAGACTTGAGGATGTCCGTTCCCGTGCTCACTTGTCATAGCTCCCGGTCATGTCCTCGACGAAGCGCAGGGGCTGGCCTTCCGCATAGCCCATGGTCCGAGGAGCGCGCATTTCCCCATCGATGCGCATCACGCAGCGGGGAGAGGCGAAATCGATGGGGGTTCCGGCCGGGGTCGCTTCACGCAAAGGGGGCCGGATGGAGAGGGTGGCCGTCGTCGCCGTCTGGGCAAGGATCTCGGCGACCTTGTAGCAGCGGTGCCGCCAGGTAGCGTGATCGATGCTGAACCAGCCCAGCGGATCGCCGTTGAGTGCGGCAATGTCGATCTGGATGACGGTCGCTCGCAGGGGCGCATCCACAGCCAGCGTTACGTCGGTGCCCGGCGTCTCGTACAAGCTCTCGTCTGAGAACGGTGTGCCGTCGCTGTGGGGCACGCCGTCGAAGGAATAGGCGGGCTGATGGACCGCATCGCACAGCGGTACGATCATCGCGCGAAGGCCGCCGTCCATGTAGGCGTCGATCGCATCCCATGCGCGGGCGACCTCTGGCTCGTCCAGATCGAAGTCCTCGAACTGGATCGCCACCCGGCCGCCGCCATCGGTCCCGATCAGCGTCTCGTCACCGCTCAGGGCAGTGCCGCCGCTGATGGTCCGGCGCTCAAGGTAGGCTTCGGTCCCGTTGGGCGCGAAAAGGCATGTCGGGAAAAGCTTCATGCGCGCGAGCATGCGGCACAGGGAGGTGTGGAATTACCGCCGTCACTGCTCCACGACGAGCACGTTCGCGGTTGCACCCACGAGGAACGACAGGACGCCGGTGAGGATGGCCTGCTGTTGGACGGTCATAGTACAGCCGGTCAACGTGATCGCGGACGCGGCCGAGCGGGTGGGGCCGGAGAGCGTGGGCGTGGTGGCTGGCAAGGCGACGATCTGCGGCGCGACGGTAAGCCCCATGTCGCTGTAGTTGATGGCCGCCACGCCGCTGGCGTTCGTCACACCCGAATATGCTCGCACGCGCTTGGCCGCGTTGAAGTTGAAAGCCAGCGCCTTGGTCGCGACATAACCGGTCGTGCCGATGTACATCCCGGTAGCGGGCTTGATCCCTTCGCCGCCGGTCCAGTCGACGACCTTGATCAGCGTGCGGGTGCCATCGGCTTCACCGGCAAGGATGGGCGTCCATCCGTCGTTGCCTTCGGGACCGGGGACGGTCGATGCCGCGCCAGAAGGGCCGGTCGATCCTTGAGGACCAGCAGGACCCTGTGCGCCGTCCTGCACCACTCCGAACTGTCGCGCCGGACCAGTGCGCCATGCGTTCACGACTTTCCGTAGCGGCAAGCGCTCCTCCTATGTCACGGTTACCGGGCCGGTCGCGACAGGCGCGCCGGTGACGTTCGATTGGGATACGGACACCAGCCAGAAGTAATAGGTTCCAGCGGTAAGGGGCGTGTCATCGTAGACCATGTCATCGCCCAGCGCGCCAAGGAACTCTCCATTGACCTGGGTTGCCGTACCGAAGCTGGCTGCGGTATTGCGGTAGAGGCGTACGGCGCGCCAATTCAAGGATGTCGGATTGCGCCACGTGATCGACGCTTGACCCGCTGAGCCAGTGGCCGCCTCCTCTGTCACCGGTCCCGGCGCAAGGCTCGCAGTGCTGGTACTGACCGTGCTCGCAGCGGACCATGCCGACACACGGCCGTCGCCAGTCGAATAGGCGACCGCCACGTCAACGGCGATATCGACGGGTACGACGCTGGTGACGAGCAGGGCAGCCGGGCCGGGGTCGATGTCGCTGTATTCCTGCTCGTTCCAGCTGGCATCGGTGGTCGAGCGCCAGCGGGCGTACCAGGTGATGTCGTCGCGGTCGAAGCCTTCCACCGTGATGCGGATGCGCGCTCCGGTGCCGGTGGCGTCCAGTTCGGCGACGGCAGTGGTGATGGTCGGGGTTTCGAGTGGAGCGGGGGCGACGCGGTTCCCGACCGGCGCCGGCTCACCTTCCTCGGTGGCAGCGTTCCATGCGTCGACATTGGGATTCGCGGCGATCCAGTCGAATGTAACCCCGCCGGTCTGCAGATTGCGGCGAAGGCGAACGATCTCGGCAGTGCCCGAGAAGAACACTGTGCCCGCCTCCTCGATGTGAAGCGGGATGAAGCGCTTGCCGCGGATCTTGCGGCCCTTCGCATTCGTGGTGATAGACCCACGATGCTGCGCCATGGTCTTGGCCATCAGGCGCTTGGCAAGGCGGCGGGCCTGACCGTGGCTTGGGACCGAGTTCTCCAGCGCTGTGGACTTCACCTCACCTGCAGCGCTGATCGCGTCAAGATCCTGCCAGGCCGTGGCATCGACAGTCGTGTAATCGTGCTCCGCTGATAGATACGAAACGGCGATCTCGTTGAACTGGTCTTCATCGACAACGCCGTAATCCCACGAATAGGACACGATCTCGTCTACACCGATCAGGTCGGCAGGGTCGGGATCGACGTAGCGGCCCGACCACGGGACCAGAGCGCCGTCTGCGCGAGGTGCCACAAAACCGTCCCAGCAGGCCAGCAGGTTGCCGATCGTCACCTTGTGGGCGTCTGTGTGCTTGTGCGACAGCGCCACGCGATATCGCTTTTCGGTGCCGCCAGCCTTGAGCGCCACCGGGGAATCGCAATCGTCTGCCGCAGCCGTCCAGTAATCCAGCGTGGGCAGGAAATGCGTATCCCAATCCTTATAGGCCCGGTTCATGTAGTAGTGCGCCGTGCAGAGCGCCGCGTTGTCGCTCCATTTCCACGTATCGGGGTCGTAAGGGTCTTGCGTCGGATCGCGCCAGTCGAACACCAGCTGCGCGTCCATCACCAGAGACAGCACGTTCGCATCCGGCCCGCCCGCCGGGTAGACGTCATTGAAGTTCTTCGCCTTCACCGGCTTCGAAATCATGCAGCCGGTGACAACCCCGTCGCCACGGTGGTTCGCGGTCCAGACGGTAGGCAGACGAGCAATCAGTTCAGAGAATGCCGTTTCAGTGGCCAGCCCAAGCCGCGTGCCGATACGGATGGTGTCGCCGTCTCCGAACTCGCCGTCCTTCTTCTGCACCCAACCGCCGATGAGCGTGACTTGTACGTCGCGCAGGTAGTGGCGGAGGATGCGGTATACCTTGCCTTCATGGAACGCCCACGCATCGCAGGCGAAGCCGTCTTCATTGGTCTGGTAGAGGATATAGGCACCGTAGAGGCGAACCGTCCCATAGGCGGATATGCGCTGCGGAAGCGCCGTCTTGATGGCGCGCTCCTGCTGCTCTGGCTTCGGCCCCTTCGGCTTGAACAGCGTGGCGAGGGCGAGGGCTGCAGCCGCTGCCACAGGCTGGCCGCCGGGAATGAACGCGGCGACCACGGCCACGACCTGCAGGACCATGCGACCCAGATCTCGGTCGATGATGCTGAGCGGCGATACGATGGCCCGCGCGACACCGCCCATCAGGCCCTCCAGATCTTGAGTGGTTCACCGACGCCGAACATGGTGCCGCCGCGATGGACGCTGGCCCAGCGCACGCCAGTCCAGATGCCGCATGTTTCGTCCTCGCCGTCGTCGGTGGGAATCGACAGGATTGCCACGTCGCCGGGGTTCGGCGCTTCGACCTCGGAAAGTCCGATCGCCTCCATGCCTGCCGTCCAGAGCGCCAGCAGCCCACCGCCGCGTCCGATGACGACCTTTGCCTCTCGCTCGCTCGCGTAGGCAATGCCGATAGCCAGCATGGGCGAAGCATGTCCGCGCTGCATGAGGTAGGCATCAAGCCACCGGCTGCAGTCGTGCTGCACGTAATCGAACGGCGGGCAGGGCGCGCAAAGGAACTCGCCCAACATCATCGCGGACCGAAGAGACGCGACGTGCCCTGGTTAATGCCAGAGACGTTGCTGAAAATGGCGTCATCCGGGGAGCGGCGCCGCTGGTCCTGATCAGTGAAGTAGGACATGGGCGCGCGGTTGCGGTTCGTGTCCTCGGTGCCGATGGATAGCGTGATGGTGCGGGTGCGCTGATCGTCGCCATCCTGTCCGGACACCGTGATCTTATCGGCGCGAAAGACGGCCTCGTATTCGACCTCGACAAGCTGCCATGCCTGGTCGAAGCGCATGGTGATGAAGTGGACGCGGGCATTCGTGACCTGCGCAGCGGCCTCAACCGCCATCGCGATCATGGGTGTCGATGCGCCCGATAGTTGTATCTCGATACGCTCGGCGGTGTAGTTTATGCCCTGGTCGAAGTCGGGCGCGTTCAGAAGTTGGCCGCCGCCGACGTAAAGGGCAGGGGCCGTTTCGACGATGTCGGCCGGGATGATCAGGTCACCGTGGCCACTCCACATGCGGAACGGGTCGTCCGTCTCGATGCGCAGGGCGAAGCTCTCGCGAAGAAACATGTCAGCCCTTCAGCTGGTTGTATTTGTTGATGGTACCGGGCGCGGACTGCTGGCCGGCGGCGTAAGATGCGCCGGCGGCTTGGTTGGCCTGCTGCGCGGCGATCGGCCGGGCTACACGAGCGGCGCGCCCGTCGATCTTGCCCCAGAACTCTTCGGCGCCGGGGCCGTAGTAGTTCGTGACGTTCTGCTGGACCGGCGCGGCTGATGCCCTAACTGCCGAAGTGCCCGCCATTGCGGAGGCGGCGCGACTGTTCGCCATGGCGGCAAGGTTCTGCACGCCGATCCTGCGCACCGCATCGGCCGGAAATACGTACTCGCCCTTATGGACGATACCCGCGGGCTTGTTGGACGGTCCGTCACCGGTATAGCCGCCGCCTTCGAAGCCGAGAAACCGGCCTACGCTTTGCAGCGCGCTGCCAATGTTGAAGCTGCCTCCGGATTCACCTCCCCCGCTTCCCGGAAAAAAGTTCATCAGCGCCTGTCGCGCCGCAAGCCGGACCAGGTCGCTGATGATCCCGTTGATGACGTCGCCCGCGATGCCCCCGAGCTTGATGTACTCCTTGGAGGCGTTGGCCAGACCGTCGGTCAGGCGGTCAAGCGCGTTAAGCTGCACGTCCTCGATCTGGTCGCCCATGTTCTGGGCTTCCTCTCGTACCTGGCGGCGGCGCTGGTCGAGGGGGGATTCGTGATCGCGTGCGGCTACTGTGCGGCGGGCTGCCTGTGCGCTCGCGAGGTCAGCCCTCGCTCTCTCAGCATCTGCGATCTCGCCTGCTGCGATCTGCGCTTCCAGTTGGAATTGCTCCTGCTTTTCCAAGCTGTCGAGGATGCGCAGGTTGGCCTCAAGGCTGGCTTGGCGAGTAGTCGCAAGGCTGGCGTCGGCACGTGCCGCCCCCTCGCTGTATTGCGCCTGATTCTCTGCGGCACGACGCTGGTGTTCCTGCGCATCCCGCAATGCGTCGGCGTTGATTGCTTCAATCTGAGCTGTGGCGATCTTTTCGTTCTGCTGGAGAAGCTGGGTCTTTTGCGCGTCGGTCAGATCCTTGTCGGCAGCAATCTGCCGGGCGTTGCGCGCGCGCTCGTACTCGATCTGATCGGCAGCCAGATCGCGCCGGGCCTCGGCGGTGCCCAGCGCATCGGCCTGCGCCTGCTTGATGGCCTGTTCGCCTTGGGCAAGGTCATCTTGGAACCGGCGGGCAATCTCGTCGGGATCGGGGCCGGTGCGAGTAGAACCGCCGCCGTTGCTGCCGCCCGTTGCAGTTGATGTAGTTGACAGAGGGGCAGGCTTGAAGGCGGCAAGAGGCGTAGCGACGATCCGGTCATACTCCCGTCGCGCGTCCTGCACATTGCGTGTGGCTTCGTCGTACTTCGCCCGCTCTTTGGCCGCATCCTTCTCCGCTTTGGCAAGTGCTTGAGCCGGGTTATTGAGAACTCCCCGGCTTAGGCCTCGTTCTGCGAACGGGCGGTTTGAAGGATCGTCGAGAGACTGCTGGCGACGGTCTTGATAGGCGGTGCGGGCTCCCTTGATGTTGCGGCGCGCACTATCGAGAGTGGCCTTTGCCTGCTCGACGTTCGCAGCTTTAGCCTGCGCGGCAACGCGCGCCCACGCATTGGCCAACAAATTTGCTTCGCCAGTCAAATTGGCGGTAGCCGTTATCGCTGCACGCTGCTTGTCAGTCAGTCGGCCCGTCTCAGCCGCGGCCTGCGCCTGCTGCTGACGAAGCCCCGCGAACTGCGCGGTTTGACTTTCAATCGAAGATGATAGCGCGGCGCTCGCTGCCTCAGCCTTGGCATGGGAGGCCGCAAGATACCCGATGCCGACCGTCAGCGCCGTGACCGCAAGCCCAACCGGTCCACCGAAGGCTGCAAGCAAAGAAGCCCCCGCCGCGCGCCCGGTCAGCGCCAGCGCTTCCATCGTGGTAGCGGCACCTGCCGCCCGAGCCTGCAGGGCGAAGAGCGCGGTAGATGCCCCAGCGGTGGAAGCTGCCCCAGCGACCATTCCCGCTGCGAACCTGCCCAGCATGATCGCGCTGAGAACCGCGATAGCCTCGGTCACCGTGTCGAGGTTGTCGGCCAGCAGCCCGAGTGCGCCGGTGATCGTGGCGGTTGCCCCGTTCGCACCGTCCGTCTCGCCGACGAATTTGGTAATCGCGTTCGTCAGGTTAGTGAATGCGCCGCTGATCGTGAGGGTGGTGCTGGCGGCCTGCTTCTCAAGGTCACCCATTGCGCGGATGATCGCGCGGAATAGCTCGACGTTGGAGACACCAGGCCCCTTGGTGTCCTTGATCTTCTGCGTCAGTCCAGCAAGCGAGCCTCCGGTCCCGTCGATATACTGCGACGCCTGCCGAAGAAGCGGCTGCATGGTATCGAGCAGGCTGTTGAACTCTTCGGCCTGCACACGAGGGCTGCCTAGAGCCTGACCAAGCTGCAGCAGCGCCCCGGATGCCTCGTTGGTGCTAGTGCCGCTGATGCGCAACGACGCGGACACAGATCGGGTGAGGTCGATCAGATCTGCAGTGCTGGCGCCGAGTTCCTTCTGGTTCTGCGCGGCGCGGCTGTAGAGCGTGCCGACCGCTTCCAGTTCCACGCCGTTCCGCTGCGCAACTTGGAACAGCCGATCCTGCGTCCCGGCAAGGTTGTCGCCCTCAAGCCCAGCGACCTTCAACTGGTTGGTGAATCGGGTGTAGCTGTCGGCCATGCTGGCGACTTCGCGGGCGGAGAACCCGGCAGCCAACGACGTGGCAAGGCCTTTCATGCTGGAACTGATCTGACTGGAAGAAGCCGATATCTGCCGCTCCAGCTTGATGACCGCCTTGCCTTGGCTGTCGAGTTGCCCGTTCACCCGGCGCGTAGTGTTCTCTACATCAACGCGGTACTTCGCCACGTCCGCGCGAAGCTGCAAGATCACGGGATCGATTTCGGCCATTGCGGCATGCTATCGGTCAAGGATATGCAGGATTACCGCTATTGGGGGATTGCTGTGCTGCAGATAATTGGTTGGTTGGGCTGTCTATATCTCGTGGTCAAAGGCTTCGAAATTTCGGCCAGTTCGGCGATGCGGGATGAGAACGGCAAGGCGAGATTCGGAGCGACTACAGCCTGCATGCTTGCATGGGGCGGCGCGGTGGTTTTCGGAATATGGCTCGCCGATCAGGGCTCTTCGTTCCCAAGGCAGGCTTCAAGCACGCCAGATCCGGTGTCGGAAAATATAGGCGTGACACCGGAGGAGCTAAATCTTCCAGTCAACGACTGTACGATGAAAGCGAAGACCGACGAGGAAATGCGGGCCTGTAACAAGTAAGGGCGCCTCCGAAGAAGCGCCCTCATGGTGGGATTGTCATTGATGGTCAGGCGGCGAGGCGGCGAACGGACCTGATCGCTGAAATCAGCAGTCCCTCGTTCCAATCCAGATCATCGTTCTTAGCCTCGAAATACGCCAGATCGCGCCGCAGTGAGGCTGCATCATCTTCCAGCGATCCGGACTGAAAATGGTAGAGGGCAGTCCAGATTTGCATTTCCACGCCAATAGGTGTGGTTGCGGTCGCTGCGCGGATCACGGCTTCCGCCTCATCGACGATCACCATGAGCCGGTGCTCGGCCGGGTAGTCGCGGCTTGTATCCCCGAGTGCCCAATAGGCGCTGTAGGCTCCGGCGCGGCGATCCCATGCCGCAACGATCGCAGCGTCGGCAGCGGCAGGCGCGGCGAAGGCTGTCGGAGCCGCACCGACCGCAACCACAGTAGCGAGGCCGCGAGTGATGAGTGAGCGCCGGTCCATCACACTGCCTCCCGATCAAGTTCGCACCAGCGCGATGCACCAAGGCGGACAAGGTTGCGATCGTCGTTCAACGACAGCAGGTGCTTATGATCGAGGTAATCTCGCGACCAGACCGAAAAGTCCCGCTTGGTGGTGACGGTTTCGAGCATGTCCAGCAGGCAATCTGCCGGGGTGACAAAGCGCGCAGAAAAGGGTATGGCGAGTTCAGCCATTGTACGTCTCCAACGGAATGTGGTTACGAACGGCGCGGGGGCCTAATCCCGCGCCGTTCTTCGTTTCAGGCGGCCTTGCGATCAGGCGTGACGGTGATAGTCACGCTGCCGGGCGGCACTGCGCTGTCGAAAAGGTCTGCCTGCGTGAGAGTACGCGCCATAGCGGGCACCCATTCCAGACCGAGCTTGACCCAAAGCTGCCCTCCAGCCTCGTCACCAAAGCAACGAATGGCAGTGTTCACCTTGCGAAGCTTGAGGTCGTCAGCCGTCTGAACGTCCTTCTCAAGGACTGGCGGTGACTGACGGACATGTGCGTGACGGTAGGCCACGAACACGTCGATCAGCGCTTTACGAACGGCGGCGGCCATATCTGTTTTGGAGAACATGCAGAGCAAGAGACTCTGATGCTCATTCAGATAAAACTCGTCCACACCCTTGATCGCGCCACTGCCGATCTCGACAGCGCCGTGCCGTACGGCGATGGTGCCGTAGCACTCCAGTTCCGCGCGGTTGCGCTCGATCAGTTCACGGATACCTCGGCTGCGCTTGTAGCCGAGACGGTCCGCGAGCAGCACATCCTTGATGCGCGGCTCGGCATCGACAGCGGAATCGATATCCGCTACAGAAAACAGATCATTCATACGTTTTCCTTCGTGTGAAGGCGTCGGGTAGAGGCTCAATTCTGGCCCGACGCCGATTTCCGATACTGCCCGAGGGCAAAAACGATCTCGCCCGTCATGGACCGGCGATTGGTCCGAGCGCTTTCCCGAATGAACTCTTTCAAGTCGTCAGGCAGGCGAACCCGGAAAAGTGCGTCTTCTCTTGACATAAGCTCCTCATTACCGTGATGGCCCACATATAGTCCACTATGGGCTATTGCGTGTCAAGCCCGAATTGGGCCATTCGTGGGCCATGGCAGAAGATGATTCTTATTTCCGACTTCGGATCCCTCAGGAGCTGAAGGAGAATCTGCGCCAAGCTGCTGAACAAGCTGGCCGCTCAATGAACGCAGAAATTCTTTTTCGGCTGTCGGAGACCTTTGAGCAGGTCTATATCAACGACGACTTTGAGGCTCGTCTGGACGCCCTTGAGGACCGCATGTGGGACGTTCTCTACACGCTCGGAGATGGCTTGAAATATCGCCCAGACAAGCAAGGGCGCTAACCGCCCATCGACTCCCCTGATCCTGTCACGCCATAGCGTGGTGGCGAATCAGGGGTTACCGTAATGGTTGATTGGTGGGCTGTATTCACGGCGGGGTGGGGCTTGGCTGCAGGTCCGGTAGGCTTCTACGTTGGCCGCCGAAACAAGCGCAATGACGCCTTGCCCAATGTTCGGATGCAGAAATCTCAGCAACTCGCTGGGTTCTACTACTGCATCATCGAGGTGCAGCCGCGCACCAACGAAGACCTGACAATCACAGAAATCAGTGCACCGGGGGAGATCAGCTTAAGCGATGACTTCACCGCAGAATATGATGACGGCGGATCGCTACTTTCGCATGAGAGGATATACCGTGGGAAGAAGCGGGCGGTGCACCTTGTGATACCTTATAATGCTGCTGGCCACATCGAGATCTATGTTCAGAACGCTAGGTATCCTCAGGTAGACCTTAAGATATCTTCAAGCGCTCGCACCCTTCGAGACAAAGTCATAAGGGTTGCGGCACTCCAACCCGAGTAGAATGCGATGGTGCCGAGCACCAGCATGATAGAGTAAAAGCGCCAATCGCTCATTGCACACTCCTATGCGCCTCAACAAACCGCCGCAGCCTGTCTGGATCAACCGGGCCGTTACCTGAGCTTTCAGGCTGGTGCGCCTCATTGTGAGCCTCCAGTGCCTCGAAATACCCTGACAAGCTAAGCCGCTCCCAATCGAGATGCATCCCGCCGCAGTTGGCAATCAGCTGGCCTTTTCGGAGGGGCTGGGGCTTTCTGTCTCGTCCGCGTCCGGCGCTTTTTTTTTGAGGTCGATGCCGACGATCGCGGCGTGCAGGATCGACCAGGCGACGTGCAGACCCTCGGTGAGCGGGCGGGCAGGAG
>JASGGD010000147.1:0-12766 GCA_047605225.1 Novosphingobium sp. | reverse complement strand
TTCGACAGCAGCATGCCGTTGCCGAACACGTCGCCCGACATGTCGCCGCAGCCGACCACGCGCACCGGATCGACCTGCACGTCCACGCCCATTTCCAGGAAGTGGCGCTGGACCGACAGCCACGCGCCCTTGGCGGTGATGCCCATGGCCTTGTGGTCGTAGCCGTTCGAGCCACCGCTGGCGAAAGCATCGTCGAGCCAGAAGTCGCGGGCCTCGGCGATGCCGTTGGCGACGTCGGAGAACTTCGCGGTGCCCTTGTCGGCGGCGACGACGAAGTACGGGTCCTCGCCGTCACGGATGACCACGCCCTCGGGATGGACCACCTTGTCGCCGACGATGTTGTCGGTGATCGACAGCAGCGTATCGACAAAGACCTCGTAGCTCGCCTGACCTTCGGCCGCCCATGCGGCGCGGTCGCGCGAGGGGTCCGGCAACTGCTTGGGATAGAAGCCGCCCTTCGCGCCGGTCGGCACGATGACGGCGTTCTTGACGCGCTGCGCCTTCATCAGGCCGAGAATCTCGACACGGAAGTCGTCGCGGCGGTCGGACCAGCGCAAGCCCCCGCGCGCCACCGGCCCGGCACGCAAGTGGATGCCTTCCACCCGGCGCGAATAGACGAAGATCTCGCGCCACGGCACGGGCTTTGGCAGGCCAGGAACGAGCGCGGAATCGAACTTGAACGCCAGCGCCGTCTCACCGGCTGCAGCAAAGGCATTTGTGCGCAGCATGGCGAGCACGATGTCGCGGTAGGCGCGCAGCAAACGGTCGTCGTTGATCGCGTTGACGTTCGCCAGACCGACCCGGATCGCCTCTTCGGCTGCGCCGCGCGCCTCGGCCCGGTCTCCCTCGAACGCGGGGTCGTGGAGGGCGCGGAACAGCGCGATGATCGCGGTGGTGACGGCAGGCGCGCCCTGCAGCGCATCGACCACGGTGGGGATGCCGAAGTGCGTCCCCGCCTGCCGCAAGTAGCGATACCAGGCACGCAGCCAGTTCGCCTCGCCGCTGTCGAGCCCGAGGCCGGGGACAAGCCGGTTGAAGGCGTCGTTCTCGCCCGAACCGTTGAGCACGGCGCGCAAGGCTTCCTCGATCGAGGCGGCCTGATCGAGCACGTCTGCGGGTGCGCGGCCGTCGAGCGTTTCCAGCACGAAGTCGTGGATCACGCCCAGCTTGCCCTTCTCCAGAGCGGTGGGCACTTCGGCGATGACGCGGAAGCCGAAGTTCTCCAGCGCGGGCACCGCGTCGGATAGCGGCAGGCCGCCTTCGGACTGGTAGATCTTGAGGTGGACCCAGGTTTCGGGATCGCCCTCGCGCTTGTGGAAGCGCACGTCGCGGTGCGCGGCGGCCTCGCCTTCCGAGCCTTCGCCGACCGCGATGCGGCGCAGCACGGCGATGTCGGTCGCGGCTTCGTGCGGGCCGAAGTCGGTGCGGTAGCCGATCGGGAACGCCTCGGCATAGCGGCCCGCGACGGCTGCGGCGCGGCCGGGTTCCAGCATCGTCGCCAGCGCCGCCTCGACCGCCTCGGTCCACCCGCGCAGCAGGGTCTGGAGATTGTGATCCAGCTCCTCTTCGGACGGCTCATGCACGCCCTCGCGAATGTCGAGGGTATAGCGCAGCATCGCCAGGTTGCCCGCCTCGACCTGCATGCTCCAGTCGAGCGTCGGGGCCTGCGCGGCCTCCTCGATCATGGTCTGGATGCGGCGCTGCATCTGGGTGGAGAGCAGGTCGCGCGGCAGCCACACGAAGGCGAACAAGTGGCGCATCAGCGGCGAGCGCGTAAGCAGCAGACGCGGGCGCGGGCGATCGACAAGGCCCGTCATTGTCATCGCCAGACGCTCGACGTCGGCCTCGCCCAGCCCCAGCACGAGGTCGTGCGGCAGGCTGGTCAGCGCGTGGGCGAGCGCCTTGCCGGTGTGGCCCTTGGGGTCGAACTCCAGCCGCTCGGCAAAGGCGGCGAGGTGGCGACGCAGGCGGGGCACGCGGTCGGGCGGGGTGGCGAGCGCAGCGCTCGTCCAGATGCCCGCGTGGACCGACAGCGCGGTGACCTTGCCGCCTTCGATCACCGGGACGAGGAACAGGTCCATCGGCACGCGGCGGTGGACGGTGGCGATGCGGTTGGCCTTGACCACCAGCGGCGCGCTGACCTTGCCTGCTGCCAGCGCCTCGTCGAAGGCGGCGAAAGCGCGGTCGTAGCTGGCGTCGGAAAGCACGTCCTCCTGACGGCGGCGGCAGATGCCGAGCCGCGCCTTGCGGCTGCCGTCACGCCCGCGCGTGACGTGGCCGAGCTGCGTCAGCATGGTCCCGGCGAACCAGCGCAGCAGTTCGGCGCCCTCTGTATCCTCGATCCGGTCCGCATCGGCGCGCATCGCCTCGACCATCTGCGGCCAGTCGGTAACGGCGGCGCGCACGTCCGACATGGCGCTTTCGAGCGCGCGCAGCAGTTCGCGGCGCTGACGGGCATCGCCGCGCGGCGTCTCGATGTAGATCATCGACTCGCGCCCGGTCGCCTCGGCCGGGTCGGCGGGAATGTCGATCAGGCGGCCCTTGTCGTCGCGGCGCACCGGCACGACCGGATGCGCGAGACGGTCGATCACCAGTCCCGCCTCGGCCAGCACGGCGGCGGCCGAGTCGACGAGGAAGGGCATGTCGTCGTTGATCAGCGCGATGCGCAGGATGCGGCGTTCCTCGCTGGCGGACGTCAGGTCGATGACCGCCTCGCCCGCCTCGCGCACTTCGGCTGTGGCGAGCAGGAAGCGCACGGCCTCGTCGATCCAGTTGCCTTCCGGGTCATCACCGGGAAGCAGCGCGTCGCAGACCTCTCCGGCAAGCGCCTTGTGCAAGGCGGCAGGCGAGAGAGCCCCCCGCTTCTTCGAAGCCTTTTTGGGGACGGTCAGTTCGCCTGCGCTCATTGCTTTCTCCGCGATCTTCCAACGTGTGCCGTGCCTGCTTCTTGCGCGTCAGGACTGCGGCCCATTAATACTTTGGGTGACCATATAGGCCGATAGGACTGATCCTGCATCCGGGTGATGGCAGGATTTTTCAATGGGTGGCGGGTGTAACACGATTTCTTGACCGCGCAATATTCGTTCGCGAACGTTTGGGGAGGACCGTAAGGCCCACCCCGTTCGTCTAGGCCCTTCGGGCCAAGCCTCCCGGCCCTCCCGCAAGCGGGAGGGCAAGGCGCTGACATCTCATTCCCCTCCCGCTGGCGGGAGGGGGCAGGGGTGGGCCAGCGCAACATCGCAACATCAAGCCACCACGACATGCCCCTCGAACGCCTTGGCCGCCAGCAGCAGCGCCCCCATCGGCCCGGCATCGTCGCCCAGCAGCGGCGGCACGACCATGCCCGCCAGCCGCTCGCGCGTGCAGTCGCGCAAGTAGCCGCCGAGCAGCGCAGGCATCCGCGCCACCGCCATCGGCAGCAAGTGCGGCTGATGCCCCGCAACCCCGCCGCCGATGACGATCCGCTGGGGCGAGACGGTCAGCACCAGCATCGCCAGCAGTTCGGCGAGATCATGGGCGACCGGCTCCCAGACCGGGTTATCAGGATCGACGCGCGAGGGATGCGTGCCGAGGCGCGCGGCGAGCGCCGGGCCACTGAGCAGCCCCTCGATGCAGTCGCCATGAAAGGCGCAGGCTCCCTCGAAGCGATCCGCAGCGGCGCGGCGCAGGCGGACGTGGCCGATCTCCGGGTGCAACATGCCGTGCGCAGGCAGGCCGCCGATCAGCACCCCGCCGCCAAGCCCGGTGCCGATGGTGAGGTAAACCATCGTTTCACAGCCCCGCCCGGCACCGAAGCGATGCTCGGCCATGGCCGCGCCGTTGACGTCGGTGTCGAGCGCGACCGGGCAAGCCAGCGCCTCGGCCACCTTCGCGCGCACTTCGGCCCCGGCCCAGCCCTGCTTGGGCGTATCGAGCATCGTCCCGTAATCGGCCGCATCGCGCGAGACGCGGATCGGGCCGAAGCTGGCGATGCCGACGGCGTCCACCGGCTTGTCGCCGCGCCAGCCTTCGATCGCCTCGACCGCGCGGCCGAGGGTGTCTTCCGGGTCGGTGGTCGCAAATTCCAGCCGCTCGTCGATGCGGCCCGGCGCGCCGAGGGCCACTACGGTCTTGGTGCCGCCCAGTTCGATCCCCGCGAGCTTATGCATGGCTGCTCTCCGTCCTTCACCTCAGCGTGGCGACGTCGCCCTCCAGACGCAAGTGCAGGAAGGGCGCGAAGGTTCCGCCGAAGTGCGCGCGCCCTTCGGGTTTGCCCTCCGCTGCGGGATCGTCGATGCCCCAGTAATCGACGAAGCTGGTCACGGAAAGGTCTGGCAGCACCCACCAGCTATAGGCCTGGAACGGCTCTGCGGCCGGGTTGGCGAAGACGAGGCCGTGCCCGTTGAGCAGGCGCCAAGGCCCCGCGAACCGGTCCGCCACGGCGCCGTAGAGCCCGGTCGGCGCGTCGATACCGGATGCGAAGACTTTCGCCTGCGTCGACCAGAACAGGTAGAGCCGCCCGCCGTGCGCGACGATATGCGGGCGCTCCAGTTCGTTGTTGACGCCCGTGGCATCGACGAGCGGCGGCATCTTCTCGAACACGCCGCCTTCGGGATCGGCATCGCCGCGCCGCGAACAGCCGATGAGGCCGTTATGAAGTCCAAGGTGCCGCGCCGACGAGGCAGTGAACAGCAGATGGTCCTCACCGTCTTCGCTCCGCCACGGCGCGGGATCGCGGAACGCCTTGATCTCGCCGAGTTCGCCGGTGCCGTCGTGCCGGTTCATGTAGACAATGTTCGCCGGGATCACCTGCTCGACCGGATCGGACCAGCCGGTGAAGACCGCCTCGCCGGTCTCGGCCAGCCGCGTGGTGCAGGCGAAGATGCGCTGGTGGAACGTCGGCTCCGCCTCGCCCCGCTCCCCGGCGGAGGTGAAGTAGAGCGTCACCACGCCGTCCTCGAATAGCGCCGAACCGGACCATTCGCGGCTGCCGGGCGTGAACCCTTCCGCGAAGGTCGCGCCGAGGTGGCGGAATTGCCCGTCGACCCGATGGAAGTGATGGATGCGCGCGGCGCCGTGGCGCTCCTCCGGATCGTCGAAGACCGGTGCGGCGAGCGCGAACCACAATTCGCCGCCGCGCCAGTGCACCGGAGTTCCGCCCATGGAAGCAAGCGGCCAGGCGTCCCAGACGTCGAGATCGTCGGCGATCCGGCGTACATCGGAGCGGGTGAACACCGGTGCGCGAGGCACCGGCCCCTCACGCAATTGCGCCAGATCCCGAGCCGTCCATTGCAAAGTGGGGTACGCTTCGAGCGTCGCGGGATGAGGGTTCATGGGCGGCTGATGTACAATCGTTTGCAATATCTGCAAATGTTAATTGCTCCATTATTGCGCTCGCAGTGCGGGAAAATGGTGCAATCTCTCCTTGGCCTTTGCGAATATCATCCGGTATTTAACGGGTTCTTGCCGGGGGCGCCCGGTATGGAATGGTCGTACTCGGAGAAGCGGATGCCCTTCGGCCTCAAGCCGCATCTGTCGCTGCCGCGCATCGTCGAGATGAACCTGGGTTTTTTCGGCCTGCAGTTCAGTTTCGGCCTGCAGCAGGCGAACATGGGACCGATCTACGGCTACCTCGGCGCGAGCGAGGGACGCATGCCGCTGCTCTGGCTGGCCGGGCCGGTCACGGGGCTGATCATCCAGCCGCTGATCGGCGCGATGAGCGACCGCACACGCTCCCGCCTCGGAAGGCGCACGCCCTACTTCCTGATCGGTGCGATCCTGTGCTCGCTGAGCCTGCTGGCGATGCCCAATTCCTCGACGCTGTGGATGGCGGCGGGGCTGCTCTGGGTGCTCGACGCGGGCAACAACGTCACACTCGAACCCTACCGCGCCTATGTGGCGGACCGGCTGGCGCCGCACCAGCGGCCCACCGGCTTCATGGTGCAGAGCGCCTTCACCGGGCTCGCCCATACCCTGTCCTACCTCGCGCCCTCGATCATGGCGACGTTCGTGGACCGCGATCTGCTGGGGCCGAACGGCATCCCCGTGATCGTGCGAATGGCATTCGTGATCGGCGCGGTACTGTCGATCTCGACGGTGATCTGGTCGATCACCCGCGTGCCCGAA
This sequence comes from Novosphingobium sp., assembly GCA_047605225.1. GTDB lineage: Bacteria > Pseudomonadota > Alphaproteobacteria > Sphingomonadales > Sphingomonadaceae > Novosphingobium. The sequence continues at coordinate 6,661 of JASGGD010000147.1, read as the reverse complement.
CTGCCGCTCACGCCCGACGAGCACGAGCGCATCGCCGCATCCCCGCTTACCCTCAAGGCCACCTTGCGCGAAGTGCGCGACGCGGTGGTCGAGATGCCCCGCCCGATGCGCCAGCTGGCACTTGCGATGCTGTGCCAGTGGTATGCGATGATGGTCTACTGGCAGTACATCGCCTTCGCCATCTCGCGCTCGCTGTTCGGCACCGGCGACGTCCATTCGGCGCGCTTCCGCGAGGCGGTGCTGACCGAGCAGCAACTGGGTGCGCTCTACAACTCGGTCGCCTTCGTCGCCGCGATCGGGCTGATCCCGGTGGTGAGCCGGTTCGGCGCGCGGGCAGTGCATGTCGGCTGCCTGGCCGCATCGGGCCTGTCGATGCTGGCGATCCCCTCGACCAGCGAACTGCCGCTGCTGGGTATTCTGATGGTGGGCATCGGCTTCGGCTGGGCGGGCATGATGGGAAATACTTACGTGATCCTCGCCGATTCGATTCCTCCCGCTCGCAACGGCATCTACATGGGGGTTTTCAACTTGTTCATCGTCATACCCATGCTGATCGAGGGCCTGACGATGCCGCTCATCTACGGCCCCATTCTCGGCAACGACCCGCGCAATGCGCTGATACTTGCCGGATTGCTGATGGTAGCGGGCGCAATTGCCACCGTCTTCGTCGAGGCGGGAGGCCGACCGGAGCCGAAACTGGCAACTAACTGAACAAGTTACTTCCGGCGCGCGGATCCGGGTGCTAAGGCTCTGTACGACATGGCGGCAGGGATGGAAGAGAACAACGTGGGGAACGACGGCACGGATGCGTCTGGTCCGGATCTGGCCGGCCCGGATGTGGAAGTGCGCACGCTCGCCGATCTCGCGCGCGTGGCCGGTGTCTCCGCAGGCACGGTTTCGCGCGCGCTGGCGGGCAAATCCCTCGTCAACGCCGAAACGCGCGAGCGGATTCAGGCCCTCGCCCGGCAATACGGCTTTCGCCCCAACCAGATGGCCAGCAAGCTGCGCTCGCGCCGCACCGGCGTCATCGGCGTGGTCATCCCGCTTGGCCACGAACGCCGCCAGCAGATTTCCGACCCGTTCTTCCTCACCCTGCTCGGCCACCTTGCCGATCAACTGACCGAAGCGGGCTACGACCTCATGCTTAGCCGCGCGATCCCCGACGGGACGACCGACTGGCTGGAGCGTATCACCGGCTCGGGCATGGTCGACGGCGTATTGCTGATCGGCCAGTCGGACCAGTCGGAACTGATCGACCAGGTCGTCTCGCATTATCGTCCGCTCGTCGCCTGGGGCAACCACCGCGAGGGGCAGAAGCACATCGTCGTCGGCACCGACAACGAATTGGGCGGCCGCCTTGCCGCCGAGCACCTGATCGCCTGCGGAGCCCGGCGCCTCGCCTTCTTCGGCGACACTGCAGGCATCGAGATCGCCATGCGCTTTCGCGGCGCCCGCGCCGCGGCCGAAGCTGCGGGCCTGCACATCACTCACGTCCCCATCAAGCTCGCCGACGCAGAGATGGGGCCGCAGCTCGAAGCCGCCTTCGCCGCGCCCGAGGCGGATTACGACGGCATCGTCACCGCCTCCGACCTCATCGCAATGTCGGCGCTTCACGTCCTGCACGAAAGCGGCCGCAAGATTCCCGGCGACGTCCAGATCGTCGGCTTCGACGACCTGCCGCTCGCCCGCCTGACCTCCCCCCCGCTCACCACGGTGCGGCAGGAGATCGGCCAGGGCGCGAAAGTCATGGTCGAGAAGATCCGGGCGCTCATCGAAGGCGAGACGCGCATCAGCAAGGTCATGCCCCCGACGCTCATCGCGCGCGACACGACACGGTCCTGACTTCGATCCGAGACCGCGGGCGGTTTGCATCGCTGGGGCTTCGACAAGCTCGGCCTGAGCGGTATCGAAAACGAATCTCTAAATCCCGCTCAGGCTGAGCTTGTCGAAGCCCCCGCCGCCCAAACCTGCCCCCCGGATCAAGTCGGACACCACGGTGGAGGCACTTCACCCTTTACCCGCCGACCACGATCCCGCTACCACTCCGGGCACCTGTTGAATCTTCGGGGAATAGCGTGTTTCTGAACGGATTGGCCGGCTCGCGATGCTGATCGGGATCGACCTCGGCACCACCAACAGCGCGGTGGCGATCTGGCGTGACGGAGAGGCCCAGCTGGTGCCCAACGCGCTCGGCAAAGCGCTCACTCCTTCCGCCGTCAGCATCGCGAAGGACGGCCAAGTGTGGATCGGCACCCCGGCGCTCGACCGCATGGCGACGCACCCGGCCGACACCGTGACCAGCTTCAAGCGCATGATGGGCACCCAGCGTACCGCGAAGCTGGCCGGAAAGGACTACAAGCCGGAAGACCTTTCCGCACTCATCCTCGCCGCCCTCGCCCGCGACGTCGAGGCGTTGACCGGCGAGAAGCCGACCGAAGCCGTCATCACCGTCCCCGCCTACTTCAACGACCGCCAGCGCAAGGCGACGCGACGCGCGGGCGAACTGGCGGGCCTGACCGTACGCCGCCTGATCAACGAACCCACCGCCGCCGCCCTCGCCTTCGGCCTGCAGGACAAGGGCGACCGCGAGCCGTTCCTCGTCTTCGACCTCGGCGGCGGCACCTTCGACGTCTCGATCGTCGAGATGTTCGACGGCATCGTCGAGGTCCGCGCCTCTGCAGGCGACAATCGCCTCGGCGGCGACGATTTCGACGATGCGCTCGCCAGCTTCGTACGCGGCCGTCTGGACCCTGACGGCCTGCTCGACGCCCTGCCGCAAGAGCGCCGCGACGCGCTCCTCAAGCGCGCCGCCGAAGCCTGCCGCCGCGCGCTCAGCGGCACGAGCGAGGCCGAGTTCGCGCTGACCGTGAATGAAACCCGTCTCTCCACCAAAGTCACCGACGCCGAGTTCGAGGCCGCCTGCGAGCCGCTGGTGCGCCGCCTGCGCGACCCCGTCGTACGCGCCCTGCGCGATTCCTCAATCGAGGCGGCGGAACTCTCTGACGTCGTCCTCGTCGGCGGCGCCACGCGCATGCCGGTGGTGAGGAAGGCGATCACGCGCCTCTTCGGCCGCTTCCCCAATTCCTCGGTCCATCCCGATCACGCGGTGGCGCTGGGCGCCTCGATCCAGGCGGGCCTGGTCGGGCGCGACGCGGCGCTCGACGAGATCCGCATCACCGACGTATGCCCCTTCACGCTGGGCGTCGAAGTGGCCGAGCACGACCGCTACGGCGGCCTGCAGCGCGGCCTGTTCTCGCCCATCATAGAGCGCAACACGCCCGTCCCAGTCAGCCGCGTCAGCACCTATCACACGATGGGCGACGGCCAGAAGCAGATCGAATTCGGCATCTATCAGGGCGAGGCCCGCGAGGTTTCCGGCAACGTCCGTCTGGGCCAGCTGCAGGTCCCCGTGCCCCCGCGCCCGGCCGGAGAAGTCAGCGCCGAAGTACGCTTCTCCTACGACAGTTCGGGCCTGCTGGAGATCGACGTCCACGTCCCGCTGAACGGCACCACCCGCAACCTCGTCATCGTCGACGAGGAGGACCGGCCCGACCCGAAGGACATCGAAAAACGCCGCGCCGCCCTCGCCAGGCTCAAGTTCCATCCGCGCGAGGAAGCAGCCAACGTCGCCCTGATCGCCCGGGCCGAGCGCTGCTACGAGGACCACATCGGCGACTTGCGGCAGGCGATCGGCCACTGGATCACCGAGTTCGTCGGCGCGCTGGAAACGCAGGACCCTCGCCGCATCGCCGACGCGCGCGGCTTCCTGCTGGAACGCCTCGACGAACTCGACCGCGTCAGCCCGCTTTGAGGCCGGGCGAGTGACGGCGTTCCCGTGGTCCCTGCTCGGGATCCAGCCGACAGGCGATGCCCAGACGATCCGCAGCGCCTATGCCGCGCGGATCAAGACGATGGACCTCGACGCCGACGTCGAGGGCTACGCGCAGTTGCGCAGCGCCCGCGATACCGCGCTGCGCATTGCGAAATCGATGCCCCCGCCGCAGGCCGAGGCGCCCGTCGAGGAACCCGAAGAACCCGCCCCCGAACCGACGGGCTGGCTCCACGCCGCCCCGACGCTCATCGGTGAGTGGCCGCAAGATACCCTCGACGTCCCGGCTCCACCGCGTGACGAAGCACCTCTGGTCGATCGCCTCGCGCCCGATTTCATCGCCGACGACGAAGCCGCCACCGCCGAACCCCTTGCACCGCGCCGCCCCGATCCTTTCGCCGCCCCGCTGATCGATGGCCACGCCGATGCCCCCGGCGTCGGGACCGAGGCGCTGCAATCGCCTTTCGCCCGCCTCGCGGCCATGCTCGATCCCGATGACCCAGCCGGAACCGCCCCGCTGGACGAAGCCGAGGAGTTGCAGGCGCTCGCTCTGCTCATGCCGGTGCTCGACGGCATCCACTGGGCGCCGATCGGACAGCAGGCGGAGATGGAGGACTGGCTCGCCAATCTCCTCGCCCGCGCCTGGCCACGCAGCGCACCGCTTCTGGAAGCCGCGACCACGGCGCTCGGCTGGGAGCGCGAATGGGGCCGCATCGATGCCCGGCCGACGATGGATTACCTCGGCGCGCGGCTGCGCGGCTACCGCTTTCAGTGCAAGGTGCAGGTGCCCGGCCACCGCTACCACAAGGCATGGACCGAACTGCACCGCCCCGGCCCCGCTGGCCTTACCCGATTCCTGCGCGTCAGCGGCGGCGACGTGCGCGGACTGCTGACGGGCGTCCGCAAGAACTTCCCCGAACTGGAAGACCACTTCGATCCCCAGCGCGTCGCTTCATGGGAAGAGGCGAAGACGTGGCCGACCGGCCTGATCGTGGTGGGGGGGCTGATCCTCCTCGCCTTCTTGCTGACCATCGGCGGCGACCCCGAGGCCCCGCAAGCCCGGCAGGATGCCTTCGAGGCCACCGTCACCGAAGTCTTCGGCCCGGAACACGACCCGGTTTGGCTCAGCGGACACCAGCCCGACCTCGCGACCCAACTGGCCAACCGCATCCGCACTGATGGGGAAGGAGCCGTGGACCAGGCGGCTACCGTTGCTGCAGGCATCGAACTGGTCCGCGCCCGCACCTACCTTGACGGTCGCCTGCTGGACGGCGAGGATTTCGAGACCACCATGCGCCTGCGCCTCGCGCTGCTGGAGGCCGCCAAGGCGGACAGCCCCGAAGCCTGCCGCCAGATGATGGCACGCGGCGCCCCTCCCGCGACGACTTCGGTGCCCGCGCAAGTGCGCGAGGAGGAGCGCCGCTTTGCCGCCTCGCTGGTGCAGCGCGGGATGCTCAAGGCACCGGAAAAGGCGGCGGCCCGCTCCGCCAGCGTGCCGCCCGAACTGGTGCGGCAGGTGTTGAAGGACACCGGGCTCGGCAAGGAACAGGTCTCCGCCGCGATGCGCAAGGAGGACGATCCGAACCGCTGCGCTGCCACCATCGCGCTGCTGAAGGCGACGCTCGGCTGGCAGGGCCAAGCGCGCCGCAACATCCTGATGACGCTCTAGATCGCCAGTCCTGCCGCCCGCGCGCTCGCCCAGGCCCACTGGAAATTGTAGCCGCCGAGCCAGCCGGTCACGTCCACAGCCTCGCCGATCGCATAGAGGCCCGGCGCGCGCTTCGCTTCCATGGTCTTGGACGAGAGTTCAGCGGTGTCGATCCCGCCCGCGGTGACTTCAGCCTTGGCGAAGCCTTCGGAGCCATCGGGCAGGAAAGGCCAGCGCGCCAGCCGCGCTTCCGCCGCGCCGAGCGCCTTGTCGGTCAGCGCGCCGAGTTCGCCTTCCAGCCCCAGCCGCCCGCACAGGGCCTCGGCCAGCCGTTCTGGCAGGCCATCGCCCAGCGCCTTGCGGAAGGAGAGGCGCGGGCGGTCGCGCTTGAGGGCGCGCAGCCAGCCGTCGGGCCGGTCGGGTAGGAACTGCGCGGTCACGGTGTCGCCGCGCTTCCAGTAGCTGGAAATCTGCAGGATCGCCGGGCCGGACAGCCCGCGATGGGTGAACAGCGCGGCTTCGCGAAAGGCTGCCTTGCCGCACCGCGCGACGATCTCGGTGGAGACGCCGGACAGTTCGCGGAACAGCGCTTCGTCCCCCGGCAGGGTCAGCGGCACCAGCGCCGGGCGCGGCTGCACGATCTTGAGGCCGAACTTGCGCGCGAGGTCATAGGCGAACCCGCTCGCGCCCATCTTGGGGATCGACGGTCCGCCGGTGGCGATAACCAGAGCGGGCGCCGTCGCCAGATGCTCGCCGTGGTGGACGCGGTAGAGGCCGTCCGCGTGGGTGACTTCGCCCACAGCCTCTCCGCAGCGCAGGGTGACGTCGCCCCTGGCGCATTCCTCCAGCAGCATGGCGACGATCTGCTTCGCCGAACCGTCGCAGAACAGCTGGCCCAGCGTCTTCTCGTGCCAGGCGATACCGTAGGCATCCACCATGGCAATGAAATCGGCGGCCGTATAGCGGCTCAGCGCCGACTTGGCGAAATGGGCATTGCCCGAGAGGTAGCGGTCCGGCGCCGTGTGGATGTTGGTGAAGTTGCAGCGCCCGCCGCCCGAGATCAGGATCTTCTTGCCCGGCTGGTCGGCATGGTCGAGCAACAGTACGCGCTTGCCGCGCTGCCCGGCGGTGGCCGCCCCGCGCGTGGGTTCGCGAAATCCGCCGAGGCACTCTACACAAGCTAC
>JASGGD010000146.1:0-12783 GCA_047605225.1 Novosphingobium sp. | reverse complement strand
CTTCACCATCTCGATGATGGCGGGCATGTCGCGGTCCTTGGGGTTGCGCCAGGCCGCGCCCATGCAGAAGCGGGTCGAGCCCTGATCCGCCGCCTGCGCTGCGCGCTGGAGAACCTGCTGGACTTCCATCAGCTTGGTCGCCTTGACGCCGCTGTTGGCCGAAACCGACTGCGAGCAGTAGCCGCAATCCTCCACGCACCCGCCGGTCTTGATCGAGAGCAGCGTGGACAGCTGCACTTCGTCGGCCTTGTGGCTGGCGCGGTGAACCTCGGCGGCGCGGAAGACCAGCTCGGTGAACGGCAGGTCGAACAGCCCCGCGATTTCCTCACGGGTCCAGTCGGTACGAGGGGTGGTGGCGGGGGTATCGGTCATTGTCATTCCTTAGCTGGACCCGTTGAGCTTGGAGCCAAACCCCACCCATAGGCGCAGGTGTGGCCCTGATCCAGCGTCAGCCTCACTCGGCTGCCTCAAGATGGGAACCGAGCGGCGGCATGTTGTGGCCGAGCAGGCGCAGGACGTCGGCGGCGCACTCCACCACGTTCGATCCGGGGCCGTAGATGCCCTGGACGCCCGAATTACGCAAATACTCGTAGTCCTGCGGCGGGATCACGCCGCCCGCGATGACCTTGATGTCGTTGCGCCCCTGTTCGCGCAACTGGCGGATCAGTTCGGGGATCAGGGTCTTGTGCCCGGCTGCCAGCGACGAGGCACCGACGACGTCGACCTCGCTTTCCAGTGCCAGAACCACGGTTTCCTCAGGCGTCTGGAACAGCGGGCCGGAGACGACCTCGAAGCCCATGTCGCCAAAGGCCGAGGCGATGACGTTGGCGCCGCGATCGTGGCCGTCCTGGCCCATCTTAGCGACGAGCAGCTTGGGCTTGCGACCCAGACGGCGCTCGACCGCGGCGACGCCGTCGAGCACCTGCTGCCAGCGACCGTCGCCCTCGTAAGGCGCGGCATAGACGCCCTTCACCGGGGTCGGCTGGGTACCGTAACGCTCGAAGCTCTCCTCCATCGCCGAGCTGATCTCGCCCAGCGTGGCGCGGGCGCGGGCGGCATCGACGGCATAGGCCAGCAGGTTCGTCTCGATCGACTGCGGCGCCGCAGCGGCCTTGCGCAGCGCGTCTAGCGCGGCCTGACAAGCGGCTTCGTCGCGGCTGGCCTTGACCTTGTTGATGCGGGCGATCTGCGCTTCACGCACCTTGGTGTTGTCCACTTCCAGCGTTTCGAGCAGATCCTCGTTGGCGAGGCGGTACTTGTTGACGCCGACGATCACGTCGTCCGCCCGATCGACGCGCGCCTGACGCGCGGCGGCGGCAGTCTCGATCATCGCCTTGGGCCAGCCGGCGGCCACGGCCTTGGCCATGCCGCCTTCCTCCTCCACGCGGTCGATGATTTCCTGCGCGGCATCGACCAGTTGCTGGGTCAGCGCCTCGACGTAGTAGGAGCCGCCCAGCGGATCGACCACCTTGGTCATCCCGGTCTCTTCCTGGATGATGATCTGGGTGTTGCGGGCGATACGGGCGGAGAAGTCGGTCGGCAGCGCGATCGCCTCGTCGAGCGCGTTGGTGTGCAGCGATTGAGTGCCACCCAGCATCGAGGCCATCGCCTCGATCGTGGTGCGGATGACGTTGTTATAGGGATCCTGCTCCGTCAGCGAGACGCCCGAGGTCTGGCAGTGGGTGCGCAGCATCTTGGAGCGTTCGGACTTGGCGCCCAGCTTCGTCATCGCCCGGTGCCACAGCACGCGTGCGGCGCGCAGCTTGGCCACTTCCATGAAGAAGTTCATGCCAATCGCGAAGAAGAACGACAGGCGCCCCGCGAACTGGTCGAGATCGAGGCCCGAAGCCACGCCGTAGCGGGCATATTCGATGCCGTCAGCGATGGTGAAGGCCAGTTCCTGCACCTGCGTCGCGCCCGCTTCCTGCATGTGATAGCCGGAAATCGAGATCGAGTTGAACTTGGGCATCTCGCGGCTGGTGTAGCCGAAGATGTCCGAAATGATTCGCATGCTGGGTTCGGGTGGGTAGATGTAGGTGTTGCGGACCATGAACTCCTTGAGGATGTCGTTCTGGACCGTACCATCGAGCAGCTTGCGATCGACGCCCTGTTCCTCGCCCGCGACGATGAAGAAAGCCAGTATCGGGATCACCGCACCGTTCATGGTCATAGACACCGACATCTGATCGAGCGGAATGCCGTCGAACAGGATTTTCATGTCCTCGACCGAGTCGATCGCCACGCCCGCCTTGCCGACGTCGCCCACCACGCGCGGGTGATCGGAGTCATAACCGCGATGCGTGGCAAGGTCGAAGGCGACCGACAGGCCCTTCTGGCCCGCTGCCAGATTCCGGCGGTAGAAGGCGTTCGATTCCTCGGCGGTGGAGAAGCCCGCGTACTGACGGATGGTCCAGGGGCGGCCGGCATACATCGAAGCGCGCACGCCGCGCGTGAAGGGCGCGAAGCCGGGGAGGCCCGGGTCCACGGTCACGTCCTCGACGGTGTAGAGCGGCTTGACCGCGATGCCCTCGGGCGTGTGCCAAGTGAGGTCCTTGCCCTTGACTTCCTTGGTTGCCGCTGCCTGCCAGTCGTTGATGTCAGCCATGTTCGCTATTCCTCGGATCGCCCGGCCGCAGGGCCGGGTCTTCGGGTCGAATTAGTGGTGGTCGCCCTCGGGCGTTTCCATGATCTCGGTGAGTTGGCCGCCCATGTCCTTGGGGTGGACGAAGAAGATCAGCGTCCCGTGCGCACCCATACGCGGCTCACCCAGCACGCGCTTGCCGAGACCCTCGAACCACGCTTTCGCGGCGTGGATATCGGGCACTTCATAACAGATGTGGTGCTGGCCCCCGAGCGGGTTCTTCTCCAGCCACTTGCCCACCGCCGAGTCCGGCGAGGTGGGCTGGAGCAGTTCTATCTGCGTGCCCGCCGTGCCGTTTTCGCCCGGCGTGTTCACGAAGCAGACGCGCACCTGCTGGCTTTCGAGCACGAACGGTTCGGTCACGTCGGCAGCGCCCATCACGTCCCTGTAGAACGCGATGGAAGCGTCGAGATCGGGCGTGGCGACGCCGATGTGGTTGAGGCGGCCGAGCTTCATGGCAGTTATCCTACGTTCTCGATGACCATCGCGATGCCCTGCCCGCCGCCGATGCACATCGTGACGAGGCCGTACTTCCCGCCGATGCGCTTCAACTCGTACATGGCCTTGATGGTGAGCATGGTTCCCGTGGCGCCGACGGGGTGACCGATCGACACGCCCGAACCGTTGGGATTGACCTTCGCCGGATCGAAGCCCAGCACCTTGGCGACAGCGGCAGCCTGCGCGGCGAACGCCTCATTGCTCTCGATCACGTCCATCTGGTCGAGGCTCAGCCCGGCGCGCTTCAGCGCGATCGGCACGGCCTTGATCGGGCCTTCGCCCATGTATTCCGGCTCGACGCCCGCATGGCCCCACGCGACGATACGCGCGAGCGGCTTGAGACCGCGCTTCTCGACTTCCGAACCGGTGGCGAGCACCACCGCAGCGGCGCCGTCGTTGATGCCGCTGGCGTTGCCTGCTGTGACCGTGCCGTCCTTCTTGAAGGCCGGGCGCATCTTGCCGAGCACTTCGACGGTGGTATCCGCCTTTACGTGTTCGTCAGTGTCGAAGACGGTCACGCCCTTGCGGGTCTTCACTTCGACGGGAAGGATCTGGTCCTTGAAGCGGCCTTCGGCGATGGCATGCGCGGCACGCGCATGGCTGGTCGCGGCAAGGGCGTCCATATCCTCGCGGCTGACGCAGTGGCGCTCCGCCACGTTCTCCGCCGTGATGCCCATGTGGTAGCCGCCGATGGCGTCCGACAGGCCGAGCGTCAGCGCGTCTTCCTGCGTATTGGCGCCCATCTTCTTGCCCCAGCGCACGCCGTGGTCATGGTAGGGCACGTTCGACATGACTTCGGCGCCGCCCGCCAGCGTCACCGAGGCTTCGCCCAACTTCATCATCTGCGCCGCCGAGACGATCGCCTGCACGCCCGAACCGCACAGGCGGTTCAGCGTCAGCGCCGGAGTGGCGAGCGGGATACCGGCATTGATGCCGATCACGCGGGCCAGCATCTGGTCGCGCGCGCTGGTGGGCATGACCTGGCCGATGACCACATGTTCCACCGCATCCGCCTCGATCCCGGCGCGCGACAGCGCTTCCGTGGCGACGAGACCGCCGAGATCCGAGGGCATGAACGACTTCAGCGAACCGCCGAAATCGCCGACTGCCGTGCGCACGCCGCTGACGATGTAGACTTCTTCCATGAACTGACTTCCAATCCCTTATCCTTCGACCGGGCGCCGTATTCGGCTTTCACATCCGGTCAGTGTACTCTCAAAAAGGCCACCTTTCAGCCCGACGGCCGCGCATCACAGCGGGATGTTGTCGTGCTTCTTCCAGGGATTCTCGAGTTCCTTGTTCCGCAGCTTGCGCAGACCCAGCGCGATGCGGCGGCGGGTCGAGTGCGGATAGATGACCTCGTCGATGTAGCCCCGGCTTGCCGCCACGAAGGGGTTGGCGAAGCGGTCCTCGTATTCCTTGGTCTTGGCGGCGATGCCCTCGGCGTCCTGACCGCGGAAGATGATCTCCACCGCGCCCTTGGCGCCCATCACCGCGATTTCCGCAGTGGGCCAGGCGTAGTTGAGATCGCCGCGCAGGTGCTTGGAACTCATCACGTCGTAGGCGCCGCCATAGGCCTTGCGGGTGATGACGGTGATCTTGGGCACGGTCGCCTCGGCATAGGCGAACAGCAGCTTGGCCCCGTGCTTGATGATGCCGTTGTGCTCCTGATCAGTGCCGGGCAGGAAGCCCGGAACGTCGACGAAAGTGACCAGCGGAATGCTGAACGCATCGCAGAAGCGCACGAACCGCGCCGCCTTCTTCGACGAGTTGATGTCGAGCACGCCCGCCAGCACCATCGGCTGGTTGGCGACGATGCCCACGGTCTTGCCCTCGACCCGGCCGAAACCGATGATGATGTTGCCTGCATGAAGCGGCTGGAGTTCGAAGAACTCGCCCTCGTCCACCGTCTTGCGGATCACTTCGTGCATGTCATACGGCTGGTTGGCCGAGGGCGGGATGATCGTGTCGAGGCTGGGTTCGAGGCGATCCCAGGCATCGGCGCTGGGACGTTCCGGCACGCCGTCGCGGTTGGACGAAGGCAGGAAGTCGAAGAAATCGCGCGCCGCCAGCAGCGCCTCGATGTCGTTCTCCAGCGCGAGGTCGGAAACCGAGGTCTTGCTGGAGTGCGTGATCGCGCCGCCCAGTTCCTCCTGCGTGACCACTTCGTTGGTGACCGTCTTCACCACTTCGGGGCCGGTGACGAACATGTACGAGCTGTCCTTCACCATGAAGATGAAGTCGGTCATCGCCGGCGAATATACCGCGCCGCCCGCGCAGGGGCCCATGATGAGCGAAAGCTGCGGCACCACGCCCGATGCCAGCACGTTGCGCTGGAACACGTCGGCATAGCCGCCGAGCGAGGCCACGCCTTCCTGAATGCGCGCGCCGCCGGAATCGTTGAGGCCGATAACCGGCGCGCCCACTTTCAGCGCCGCGTCCATCACCTTGCAGATCTTCTGCGCGTGGCGGGCCGAGAGCGAGCCGCCGAACACCGTGAAGTCCTGGCTGAACACGTAGACGAGGCGCCCGTTGATGGTGCCCGAGCCGGTGACCACGCCGTCGCCGGGGATCTTCTGGTCCTGCATGCCGAAGTCGACGCAGTCATGCTCGACGTAGAGGTCCATCTCCTCGAAGCTGCCTTCGTCGAGCAGCACGTCGAGGCGTTCGCGCGCGGTCAGCTTGCCCTTGGCATGCTGCGCGTCGATGCGCTTCTGACCACCACCCAGCTTTGCGGCGGAACGGCGCTTCTCCATTTCGGCGATATTTGCGGACATCCGGATTCCCTTGCCTCGGCGCATGCAGCGTCAATTGCTGCATTCGCGTAAGACGCCGGGAGCGGTCAGGTCAACTGTTTTTAATCGCCCGGTTAAACTTATCCGGGGTGGGTCTGCGATCTATCCGTCTGGCGATATGACGGAACTCGCCTCCCGTCATTGCGAGCGCAGCGAAGCAATCCAGGGCAGCGTAGTGCTGCCCTGGATTGCTTCGCTGCGCTCGCAATGACGAAAGAGGGTTTCGAGGCCCTACTTCATCAGCACCAGTTCCTCCGACATCGTCGGGTGAACCGCCACGGTGGCGTCGAAATCGGCCTTGGTCAGCCCTGCCTTCACCGCGATCGCCGCGACCTGGATCAGTTCCGGCGTATCCGCGCCGATCATGTGAATGCCCAGAACCTTGTCCGTCTCGGCATGGCAGATCATCTTGTAGAGCGAACGCTCGTTGCGCTGCGCCAGCACGTTCTTCATCGAGCGGAAATCGCTGGTGTAGACCTTGCAGGTGCCGAACTGCTCAGTCGCCTGCGCTTCGGTGAGGCCCACGCCCGCAAGCGGCGGATGGCTGAACACCGCCGAGGCAATGCACGAATAGTCCACGCTGGCCTCCTTGCCGCCGAACACGCGGTCGGCGAAGGCCTGACCCTCGCGGATGGCGACGGGGGTGAGCTGGACGCGGTCGGTCACATCACCCACGGCGTAGATGCTGGGCACGCTGGTGCGTGCGTTCTCGTCCACCGCGATGGCGCCCTTTTCGTTCAGCTTGACGCCAACGTCATCAAGGCCGAGGCCTTCGATGTTGGGCACACGGCCGGTGGCGAACAGCACCAGATCCACTTCGAGCGGTTCGTGATTGCTCATGTGGACGAGCAGCGAACCGTCCTCCTGCTTCACGATCTTCTCGAAGTTCGCGTTGAAGCGGAACTCCATGCCCTTCGCCAGCGAGATCTGCAGCAGGCGGTCGCGCACGCTCTCGTCATAGCCGCGCAGGATCTGGTCCGAACGGTTGATGAGCGTCACATGGGCGCCGAACTGGTGGAAGATGCCCGCGAATTCATTGGCGATATAGCCCGCGCCCGCGATCAGCACGCGCTTCGGAATCGCGTCGAGGTGGAACGCCTCGTTCGAGGTGATGCCGTGCGTATGGCCGGGGCACTCGGGTACATGAGGCCGCGCGCCGGTGGCGATCAGGATGTGCTTCGCGGTCTTCTTCTGGCCGTTCGCCAGCGTGACCTCATGCGGGCCGGTGACGGTCGCGCGCTGGTGGAATATCTCGACCTTATTGTTGTCGAGCGTCTGCGTGTAGAGGCCGTTGAGGCGGTCGACGTCGCCCAGCACGTTGTCGCGCAGGGTCTTCCAGTCGAACTTGGGTTCGCCCACGTCCCAGCCGAAGTGGCGCGCGTCCTCAAGATCTTCGGCGAAGTGCGCTGCGTAGACGAGCATCTTCTTGGGCACGCAGCCCCGGATCACGCACGTACCGCCGACCCGGTACTCTTCCGCCACCGCCACGCGCGCGCCGTAGGCGGCCGCCACGCGGCTTGCGCGCACGCCGCCCGAACCGGCGCCGATGGTGAAGAGGTCGTAGTCGTAGTCGGCGTCTTGTGCGGGCATGCGATGAAGCTCCTTTGGTCGCGGGGCATATGGGACATGGCCGGGGCGATTGCCAGCGCGGCAGCCACCCATTTCCATCCGGCGCTCAAGAATTTCTTCCTGCCGCTTTGGCCTCGGAACACATTGTCAACTCGATTGGTTGAGTTTACATTGGGAGCCATAGCACAAGGGAGATCGCCGATGCCCCGTTCGCTTCATACCGCGTCTGAACAGCAGGAACCGCTGATCCTTCTCGTCCCCGGCCTCGACGGCAGCGGGCCGCGCCACTGGCAGCGCCGCTGGGCGGAGGAACTCGACAATGCCCAACTGGTAGAGCTGGGCACCTGGGACAACCCCCACCGCAACACCTGGATCAACCGGCTGAACCTGGCCGTGCACCGCGCGGGACGACCCGTGGTGATCGTCGCCCACAGCCTCGGCTGCATCCTCACGGCGTGGTGGTCGAAGTTCGAGCAGCCGAGCTGGTCCGCTCCGGTGATCGGCGCGATGCTGGTGGCGCCGCCGGAGGTCGATTTCTTCCCGCGCGACGAGCGGGTCACCGGCTTCGCGCCGACACCTGCCGATGCGTTGCCATTCCCCTCGCTGCTGGTGGCGAGCCACAACGATCCGTGGATGGGCTTCGAGACCTCGAAGAGCCTCGCGCGGCGCTGGGGCAGCACGTTCGTGGATGCCGGGAATACCGGGCACATCAACGCCGATTCCGGCCTCGGCAGCTGGGAGGACGGCAAGCGCCTGCTCTCGCAGCTGGTTGACGGCGCAGTGCGGGCACCGGGCGCGGCCGTCCCGGTGCATGGCGACTGGGCGGAGGGTCTGGAACTGCGCGCCTGATCGATAAAACCATACGTCATCCCAGACTTGATCCGGGACCGCTGGCCGTGAACAGTCCGCCTCTCGGCAGGGTGCTTCACGGCCAGTTAGCGCCTAAAGACAGCCACCGGTCCCGGCCTTCGCCGGGACGACGATCAGCTCAGGCAATCCCCGCCAGCGCCAGCAGCGCGGTGGTCGAGGGGTCGAACTTCACCCCGCCCTGCTCGATCTGCTTGGCGATTTCCTTGCCGAGTTCCACGCCGAACTGGTCGAACGGATTGATCCCCAGCAGCACCGCATTGGCGAACGTGCGGTGCTCGTGGAACGCCACAAGCGCGCCGAACGTGGCAGGCGTCAGGTCATCCACCAGCATTGTCGCCGAGGGACGGTCGCCCGGATAGGCGCGCGCCGGATCGTCGCTGTGCTTGCCCGCCATCAGCGCCGCTCCTTGCGCGAAGCAGTTCGACAGCAGGATACGGTGGTGATCCTCGGCCAGATCGTCGCCCGGCGCGATCGAGGCGATGAAGTCCACCGGCACGAGGTTGGTGCCCTGATGGAGCAGCTGGAACACCGCGTGCTGCGCATCGGTGCCGACACCGCCCCAGGTGATCGGCGCGGTGGGGCCGTCCACCGGCTTGCCGTCGAAGGTCACCTGCTTGCCGTTCGATTCCATCTCCAGCTGCTGGAGATAGTCGGGCAGCAGCGCCATGCGCTCGTCATAGGCGAAGACCGCGCGGGTCTGGCAGCCACGCAGGCGGGTGTAGTATTGGTCGGCAAAAGCGGCCCGCAACGGCAGGTTCGCAAGACCGTCGGTATCGCGGAAATGCACGTCCATAGCGGCGGCGCCGTCGAGGAACTCGGCGAAGTCCGGCCATCCCAGCGCCATCGCCACCGGGAAGCCGATCGAGGACCACAGCGAATAGCGCCCGCCCACGCTTTCCGAGAACGGCAGGATGCGCGTCTCGTCCACGCCCCACTCGATCGCCTTCTCGGGCGCGGCGGTGAGCGCGACGACACGGCCATAGGCATCCTCGACGCCGTTCTCGCGCAGCCAGATCAGTACACTGTCGGCGTTGGTCATCGTCTCGATGGTGGTGAAGGTCTTGGAGGCGACCGCCAGCATCGTGGTCGCCGGGTCGCACTTCGCAAACGCAGCTTCCAACGCGCAGCCGTCGATGTTCGAGACGACATGTACGTCCACCATCGCGCCTTCACGGGCCAGCGCATCGATCGCCAGCGCCGGGCCGAGCGCCGAACCGCCGATGCCGACGTGAATCAGGTGCTTGACCTCGCCCATGGCACCGCGGTGGATCGCCTCAACGATCGCGGCCATGCGGTGATGGTTCTCGGCCGCGAACTGGACGCTTGCCTCGCTGCCGACGCCGCGCTGGGCGGTATGCTCGGCGGCACGGCCTTCGGTGGGATTGACGATCTCTCCGGCGAACAGCGCCGCCCGGCGGCCTGCAAAGTCCTGCGCCTCGGCCAGTTCCTCGAACGCGGCAACGTGCGGTGCATCGAGATGCGTCTTCGACCAGTCGAACAGGATGCCGGTGGAGTTTTCCTCCTCACCCAGTTCGAAGCGCGTCGCAAACGCATCGAGGCGACCGGAGTCGGCATCGAAAAGCTGCTTCAAGGTGGGTTTGTCGAGGCCCTGCAGCTTGTTCCATACCGCTTCGCTCATACAACGCATCTCCTGGTAAGCATTCGGGTGCGCCTTATGCGTTCCGCAGTTGCGAAATCCAAGCCCGAGTTGTGCAATTATCGGCCAGTGCCTCACGTTGATCGGGATGGCTCTTGACGGAAGCACGTGGCCATGAGCAAGGGTTTGCCCATGAGCGACACCCATAGCGCGACCAAGACCGACACTGCGGGCACCCCCGCGACGCCTGCCGACGCCAAGCCCAAGAAGGACGAGAACTTCTTCTCGTTCCTGTTCTGGCTGGTGCTGGGCGTCGTGGTGCTGCGCAGCTTCATCATCTCGCCCTTCAACATCCCCAGCGAGTCGATGCTGCCCCGGCTGCTGACCGGCGACTATCTGTTCGCCACCAAGTGGTCCTACGGCTTCTCGAAGTACTCGCTGCCCTTCAGCGTGCCGCTGATCCCGGGCCGCGTGCTAGCCAGCCAGCCCGAGCGCGGCGACGTGGTGATCTTCAAGGCCCCGCCAGACAACGACGTCGACTACATCAAGCGCGTCATCGGCCTGCCCGGCGACGAGATCCAGATGAAGGGCGGCGTGCTGTGGATCAACGGCAAGTCGGTGCCCAAGGTGAAGGTCGCCAACTTCGTGGTTCCCGTCAGCCCCAACACCGACTGCGGCCCCGGATTCGAGACCACGGACAAAGGCAAGGACGTCTGCTCCTACCCCCAGTTCCGCGAGACGCTGCCGAACGGCAAGAGCTACACCGTGCTCGACATGGGACCGACCCCTCAGGACGATACCGGCGTCTTCGTGGTGCCCGAAGGCCACCTGTTCCTGATGGGCGACAACCGCGACAACTCGATGGACAGCCGCTTCCCGGCGGTCGAAGGCGGCGGCGTCGGCATGGTCCCGCAGGAGAACCTCGTCGGCAAGGCGGCGGTCATGATGTTCTCGACCGACGGTTCGGCCGAATGGATCAAGCCCTGGACATGGTTCACCGCCGCGCGCTGGAGCCGGATCGGGAGCGTGATCTGAGTGCTTGAAGCCAATACACGCGCCTTCCTGATACAGCATTCCGGCCAGGAGCCGCTCGACGAAGCGCTCTGGCAGGCCGCCCTGACGCACGGTTCCACCGGCGAGAAGCGCAATTACGAACGGCTGGAGTTCCTGGGGGACCGGGTGCTCGGCCTGTCCGTGGCCGAATGGCTCTACCGCGGCAGCGACGAGGCGGAAGGCCGCCTGTCGCAGCGCCTCAACGCGCTCGTCAGCCGCGCGACCTGCGCCACCATCGCGCGCGAGATCGGCCTTGGGCCACATATGCGCCTCGGCAAGCAGGCGCGCGACGACGGCGGGCAGGATTCGGAGAACATCCTGGGCGACGTGATGGAGGCAATCATCGGAGCCTGCTTCACCGAGCGCGGTTTCGAAGCGGCGCGCGACATGGTACTGGGCCTGTGGGCGGACACGCTGCAGGGCAAGACCGGCAAGCGCAAGCATCCCAAGTCCGCCCTGCAGGAATGGGCCGCCGGCAACCGTCGCCGCATGCCCGAATACAAGCTCGTCGACCGTTCAGGCCCCGATCACGCGGCGCGCTTCACGGTAGAGGTATCGATACACAACGTCGGTTCGGCGCAGGCCACCGCCAATTCCAGGCAAGGCGCCGAAACCGGCGCTGCGGAAGAGTTCATGAGGAAATTCGGATGACCCAGCATTGCGGTCTCGTTGCCGTCATCGGCGCCCCCAACGCGGGCAAGTCCACGCTCGTCAACGCGCTCGTCGGGCAGAAGGTGGCGATCACCTCGGCCAAGGCGCAGACCACCCGCGCCCGCCTGCTCGGCATCGCGCTGGAGGGTGAGGCGCAGATCATCCTCGCCGACACCCCCGGCATCTTCGCGCCGCGCCGCCGCCTCGACCGGGCGATGGTCGCCGCCGCCTGGGAAGGCGCGCAGGAAGCCGACGCGATCCTGCTGATCGTCGATGCGGTGAAGCTGCGCCGCCACGAACTGATGCCACTGCTCGAAACGCTGAAGGACCGCACCGAACGCAAGGTGCTGGTGCTCAACAAGGTCGATGCCAGCGCCAAGGAAAAGCTGCTGGTCCTCGCGCAGGAATTCACCGCCGAAGTGCAGTTCGACGAGGTGTTCTTCGTTTCCGCCCTCAGCGGCGACGGCGTGCCGCAGCTCAAGACCTGGCTCGCCGGGCAGATGTCCGAAGGCCCCTGGCACTACCCCGAGGATCAGGTCTCCGACGCCAGCGAACGCCTGCTGGCATGCGAAATCACGCGCGAGCAGCTCTACCGCCAGCTGCACGAGGAACTGCCTTACGACGCCGCCGTGCGTCCCGAGGCCTATACCCCGCGCAAGGACGGCTCGGTCGAGATCCGACAGCAGATCGTCGTGACGCGCGACAACCAGCGCGCCATCGTGCTCGGCAAGGGCGGCTCGAAGATCAAGGCGATCGGCGAGGCCGCGCGCAAGGAACTCGCCGAAGTGCTCGGCCAGAAGGTCCACCTGTTCCTCCACGTCAAGGTCGAGGAGAACTGGGCCGAGACCAAGGACATCTACGAGGAAATCGGACTGGACTGGGTCAAGTGAAGAAGGCCGCCGCGACGATTCTGGCCGCCACGGCGCTGCTGGCGTTCGGCGCGGTGCATCACGCGCCCGCTTCGGCAGCCGCGACCATGCGCGCCGCCAAGCCCGCGAAAGCGCCAAAGCCGCCGAAGCAGAAGGGCGCACAGGCAGTCGCCATCGAAAAGCCCAAGACGGTGATCCCGATGGACGCGGCGAAGCCGGTGATCGTGCCTGAAAGCCTGA
>JASGGD010000145.1:0-12816 GCA_047605225.1 Novosphingobium sp. | reverse complement strand
GACGACGTCGAGCGACGTGGGGGCGAAGGCGGCGGTCAGAAGCTGCCGCATTTCCTGTTCGAGTGGTCCGGACATGGGGTTCCATTTAGGCGATCGATGCCCCATCTGGAACCCGGTGAGACAGCATAGATTTCATGGACGCTACGAATCCACCGGGCGCGAGTGCTCCCGGCCGGGCTGCCGCGAGGCGGGCGAGTTTCGCGCGCCGGGCGGCCGCGCGCCGGGTTTCGACGGGCCGGGCGACTACCGCTGGTTCTGTCTGGAGCACGTGCGCGAGTTCAATTCGGGCTACGACTACTTCGAGGGCATGGAAGCCGAGGAGATCATGCGCGCGCAGTCGCCGCTCCACGGCTGGGAGACGCAGACCCGTGCGTTTCGGCCCGATGCGGGCGTGGATCAGGCGCCGAACTGGGCGAACTTCTCCGATCCGCTGGAGGCCATTCAGGCACGGGCGAGGGCGCATGTGAAGCGGCGCAGGGCCGACCTGAAGCCCGAGAACGCGCGATTCACGCCGAACGAGCGCCGGGCTTTGGAAACGCTCGGACTGGATGGGGACATCGATCGCAAGACGCTGCGGTTTCGCTACACGCGGCTGCTGCGGCAGTATCACCCGGACCATAACGGCGGCGACCACAGCCATGCCGCGCGGTTGCAGGGCGTGGTCGAGGCGTATCAGCTCCTCAAGAACGCGGCGGCGTTCGGGTAGGAACTTCCTGGCCTGATATTCCTCGTCACCCTGAACTTGTTTCAGGGTCCATCAGGCAGTGGGTGCCGATCCGTACAGTCGCCAGATGCGCTCTCGGTTCACTGTTTTGACAACCGGGTTGGCGGCATAATGGACCCTGAAACAAGTTCAGGGTGACGGAGGGGAAGGGGCAGCCGTGCGGGCTATTCGCCCTCGCAAATCGCCGCCAATTGGTCCGCACACGCAGCCCAGCCTTGCGTAAAGCCCATGTCCTCGTGCTGCTTGCAGGTTTCCGCGCTCCAGTGGCGTGCGGTGGCGGTGTAGCGGGTGCCTTCGCCCTCCGGCGCGACTTCCCAGATGCCGATCATGAACGGGCCGCTGGGCTGGAGATCGTCCACTACCGCGTCGGTCGAGGCGAAGCGGCGGCCTTCCTCATAGGCGAGGTAGATGCCGTTCTGGGGCATGACTTCGCCGTCGGGGCCGTACATGGTCATCTTGCACACGCCGCCGGGGCGCTTGTCCTGCTCGTCCACTTCGGCGCGCCATGGCGTGGGGCACCACCATTCGTTCTGGCGGTTGGCCATGACGTCCCACACTTTGGCGAGCGGTGCGGCGATGTAGCGGGTGACGGACAGTTCGTTGCTCATCGTTGATCTCCTCAATCTCTGTCAGGGGTGCCGAGTGGGAAGAATGCGCGGTAGGGGCGGGCGGCCTCGACGCAGGCGCTGACCGGCGGCAGGGCGAGCAGGTGCGCGCGCCATTCCCTCAGGCGCGGGAAGGTTTCGCCGATAGGGTGGACCCAGTCGGCGTAGAACAGCGAGGGCGCGGCGGCGCATTCGATTAGTGTAACCTGCCCTTGCGCGGGGTAGTACTGGAGCCAGCCTTCGAGCCATGCATAGCTGCGGTCCAGCCTCGCGCGTGCTTCGCCGACGCGGACCATGTCGGGGCTTTGGGCATCGCGGATGTATTCGTTCACCACGTCCTGCATCGGCGTCATGACGTAGTTGTCGAACACCCGGTCGAGCATCCGCACGCCGATCGCCGCTTCGGTATCGGAGGGCAGAAGCACGTCGGGCTCGACATGATGCAGTTGCAGGTGCTCGATGATCGAGGTCGCCTCGAAGATCAGGTTCTGCCCGTCCTGCAGGACCGGGAACTTGCCCGCCGGCCCGGCCATGGCGACGATCCTGCCGTGATCGGGATGATCGCCGTCGACAATACGGAATTCGTGCTCCAGCCCCGATCCCAGCAAGGCGATCTGTGCCTTCCAGGTGTAGGAGGAAAAGGGGTGGCCGTAGAGCGCCAGCATCAGCCGTTCACTGCTGCTTCGATCGCGGCGATGTCGATCTTGCGCATCGTCATCATCGCTTCCATCGCGCGCTTGGCGGCGGCGCGGTCGGGGTTGGCCATTGCATCGGTGAGCGCGCGCGGGGTGATCTGCCAGTTGAGGCCCCACTTGTCCTTGCACCAGCCGCACATGCTCTCTGCCCCGCCATTGCCGACGATGGCGTTCCAGTAGCGGTCGGTCTCCTCCTGCGTATCGGTGGCGACCTGAAACGAGAACGCTTCTGATTGCGGGAACTGCGGGCCGCCGTTGAGGCCGATGCATTCGATCCCCATCACCGTGAATTCCACGACGAGGACGTTGCCCGCCTGACCGTCAGGATAATCGGCGGGCGCGCGCTGAACGGAATCGACGCGGGTGTCGGGGAAGGTGCTGGCGTAGAAGTTCGCGGCGTCCTCTGCGGTTCCGTCGTACCAAAGGCAGACGCGGTTTTTGGCCGTCATTTCTTCATCTCCTCGATCAGCCTGCCGTCGATGCCCTTGGCCGTGCGATAGGCGGGGCGCTCCTGGCAACGCTCGGCATAGGCGACCAGCGGGGGCAGCGGCGGAATGATGCCGAAGGTCATGCCCCAGTCGATCGCGCTGCCGACATAGACGTCGGCCATGGTGAAGCGGGTGCCGCAGACCCAGTCGTCCTCGGCCAGCTTTTCCTCGATCGCGGCGAGGGTGCGCTCGAAGCTGCCCCAGCCGGCCATCATCTCCTGCTGCGGCGTCGGCTCGAACTTGAGCGCGCGCGAGGTGATCGCCTGCTCGATCGGGCCGGAAGCGAAGAAGGTCCAGCGGTAGTAGTCTGCCATCTCGCCGTCGTTGGGCAGTAGGTGCGCTTCGGGGTTCATCTCCGCGAGGTACAGGCAGATCGCGGCGGCTTCGGTGATGACGCGGTCGCCGTCATCGGCGTGATGGATCAGCGTCGGAACCTTGGCCATCGGGTTGGCGTCGAGGAATGCGGCGGGCTTGTCCTTCCAGTCGACGAGAACCTGTTCGTAGTCCGCCCCGGCTTCGTGCAGCGCCCAGCGGGCGATCTGTCCGCGCGACATCGGGTTGGTGAAGAAGGTGTAGTCGGCCATCGCGATTCCTCTAGTTTGGTATGCGGAACATGGATGGAACGAACGGGCGGCGTCAATCGCCGCCCGCCCTGTTATTTACGCGGTCCGACGAGGCCGAAATAAGCGCCCTGCGGATCGAAGGCGTGGACGGTGTATTCGCCGGTGGGGATCTGCTGCGGATCGCCCATCGGCTTGCCACCACCGTCCTTCACCGCCGCCAGTGCGCGGTCGATGTCGTCCACGCCGATGTAGTAGGTCCAGCCCGGCACCGGCATGAAATCGGCTTGGCGCATCACCGCGCCGATCTGCACGTCCTCCAACTGGAGGAAGCGGTAATCGCCGAGCGGACCCATCGGCATTGCGCCCTGCTGGGTCCAGCCGAAGTGCCTGGTGTAGAACGCCACCGCCGCGTCGTCGTCCGGCGTGACGAGTTCGTTCCAGCGCACCGTCTGCGGCTTGTCCACGCTGAACACGTCGCTGGCGTCGGGATCGTCGGCGGGAGGTTCTGGCGTCATGACGTAGAACGCGGCGCCCTGCGGGTCGGTCACCATGGCGAAGCGGCCGACGCCTGCCATGGTGGTGGCGGGAACGTGGACGGCGCCGCCCTCGGCGGTGATCTCGGCCACTTTGGCATCGACGTCGGGGACGTAGATATAGCCCATCCAGGCGGGCTTCGCGCCTTGTCCGATCATCGCGTCGTCGAGCGCGAAGACACCGCCGGTATAGCCGCAGCCCGCCCCGCCGCCATCGATCCGTTCGATCATGCGGTAGTCCATGCCGGAGTCGCCGGTCATTTCCGGCATGACGTTGGCGCCGATCTTCCAGCCGACGACGCTGCCGTAAAACGCGGCGGCGGCGTCGGAATCGCTGGTCATCAACTCGTACCAGATGAAGCTGCCTGCAGGATTGCCCATGGCTCAACCTCCCAGCGTGACGACGGGCTGAAAGCCGCCGTAGATCATCCGCATGCCGTCGAAGGGCATGGGGTTCTTCTCCGGGTCCATGCGCGGGTCGGTGTTCATGGCATTCATGACCGCCGCCATGCCCTTTTCGCGGGTCGCCTTGTCGGGCCACTCGATCCACGAGAAGACCACCGCCTCGTCCTCCTTGCACTCCACCGCGCGGAAGAAGTCGGTCTGCTTGCCTTCGGGCACGTCGTCTTGCCAGCATTCGAGGATGCGGGTGGCGCCATGCTCCATGAAGACCGCGTCGCCCATCTCGGCGTGGGCGATGAACTTGTCTTTGTTCGCCTTGGGGACGGCGATCACGAAACCTTCAACGTAGGTCATGTCAGACTCCTTCCTTGGCTTTGTTCTTGGGATCATGCTCCGCGAATGGCGCGAGTTGCGCCTCCAGCGCCCTCTGGAATGCCGGGCGGATGGTGCCGCGTTCGACGTAGGCCGCCAGCGCGGGCGTTGCCGCCAGCACCGATGGGTCAGGAATGGCGCGCAGGATCGTCACCATCGCGATGTCGGCGATCGAGAACTCCCCGGCCAGCCAATCGTCACCGCCCAGCGCCGTCTCGAGACGGTTGAGACGGCCTTCCAGCGCGGTAGTCAGGGAAGGCCGACGCAGCGGCGCCCAGTCCTCCTTGCGCGAGAAGAACGTGCAGTTGACGAACTCCATCACGAAAGGCTCGACCGAATTGAACGCGGCCAGCAGCCAACTGAGCACTTTCGCCCGTTGCTGCGAGCCGGTAGGGGGCAGGGCTCCCGCCTTCTCGGCGAGGTGGATGAGTGTGGCGCCGCTTTCGAATATGCCGACGTCGCCATCCCGCACGAAGGGCACCTGTCCCCAGGGCTGGTCGTCATAATACCATTCGGGACGTTCGATCGCGCTGATCAGGCGGACCTTGTACGGCAGTCCATACTCTTCGCAGGCCCAGCGCGGGCGCAAGTCGCGGACCTGCCCTTGCGCGAAGGAGGGCACCCATTCGTAGGCAGTGATTTCTATCTGTGAGGTCGGATCGATAGGCATCGTCTTCTCCCTCTCCGGTGTTGTTATCTCATGCCGTGGTCGGGATTTCCATTTCCCCCGAGGCGGCGGCAGGGTCCATCCACATCGTTTCCCAGACATGCCCGTCGAGGTCGGTGAAAGCATGGCTGACCATGAAGCCATAGTCCTGTGGCGGATTGATGTCGGGCGTGCCGCCTGCCGCCGCAGCCTTGGCCTTCATCTCGGCCGCTTCTTCCTTGCTTTCACATGCAAGGCACAGCGCCACTTCGCTGGAGCCGGTATCGGGGATGGGGCGGTCGGTGAAAGTGCGCCATTTGTCGTGTGTCAGGATCATCACAAAGATCGCGTCCGACCACACCATGCAGGCGGCAGTATCGTCGGTGAAGCGCGGCTCGTTGGTGAAGCCGAGCGCCGTGTAGAATGCCTTGGAGCGCTCCAGATCGGTGACGGGGAGGTTCACGAAGATCATGCGTGCCATCTGCTCTCTCCTTCAGAAGGGCGAATCGCCTCTTGCCCGAACCTGACCCTAGTGGTAACTAAATGCAACCATGAAGTCACAAAAAGAAACCATACGTTCGGAAGGTGCAACGGACAGTGTGAAACGCGCCCATGGCCGCTGGTATGGCGATGCCTGCGGTGCGGCCTTCGCGATGGAACTGATCGGCGAGCGCTGGTCGCTGCCGATCATACGCGAGATGATGCTCGGCCCGCGCCGTTTCTCCGAGATCCGCGCCGAACTGCCGGGCCTGAGCGCCAAGACGCTGACCGAGCGGCTGGAGAGCCTCGAAGGAACCGGCATCGTAGCGCGTGAAGTGCTGCCGCCGCCTGCCTCGGTGCAGGTCTACCGACTCACCGAATGGGGTCTGGCGCTGGAGCCGGTGATGCAGGAACTGGGCCGCTGGGCGGTCCGCTCGACCCTGCATGACCCCACGCTGCCGATCACGCCGGTGTCGCTGATGCTCTCGCTGCGCACGATGATCCATCCTGAGCGGATCGGCGATCTGGCGCTGACGGTGCGCTTCGAAGTGGGCGTCAGGAAATTCACCGGGCGGCTGGGGCAGGGCGGGCTGGAGATCGGCCCATCAGGCGACGGCGATCCGACTCCCGATCTCGTGTTCGCGGCCGAAGGCGGTTTCCCGTTCCTCGCGGTATTCTACGGCAAGTGGCCGCGCGAGGAGGTTCAGGCGCTGGGGATCGACGGCGACCCGTCGCTGGTCCAGCGCTTCGTCGATCTGTTCAGCCTCCCTCCCAAATGCGCGAGTTGAGCAAGGTAAGTCGGCCAAAGCTTATTGCGATGCAGCGGCCGGTCCTATACGCGATGCCCTACGATGACTGACACCAAGACCCAGACCGAGAATCGCGACGCCACCGTGCTGGCCGCTCCCGACATCGAACTCGACGTGCGCGAGACCTTCGGCATCGACATCGACATGAAGGTCCCGGCCTTCTCCGTGGCCGACGAGCGCGTGCCCGACCTCGACGAGACGTATGTGTTCGACCCGGACACCACGCTCGCGATCCTGGCAGGCTTTGCCTACAACCGCCGCGTGATGGTGCAGGGCTATCACGGCACCGGCAAGTCGACGCACATCGAGCAGGTCGCGGCGCGCCTCAAGTGGCCGTGCATCCGCATCAACCTCGACGCGCACATCAGCCGCATCGACCTGATCGGCCGCGACGCGATCGTGCTGCGCAATGGCATGCAGGTGACCGAGTTCCGTGAGGGCCTGCTGCCTTGGGCACTGCAGCACCCGGTCGCGCTGGTGTTCGACGAATACGACGCGGGCCGCCCGGACGTGATGTTCGTGATCCAGCGCATCCTCGAAACCGAGGGCAAGCTGACCCTGCTCGACCAGAACCGCGTGATCCGCCCGGACAAGCACTTCCGCCTGTTCGCCACCGCCAACACGGTGGGCCTTGGCGACACCTCGGGCCTGTACCACGGCACCCAGCAGATCAACCAGGGCCAGATGGACCGCTGGAACCTCGTCGTGGCGCTCAACTACCTGCCGCACGCCACCGAGACCGGCATTGTCGCCGCCAAGGTGCCGCAGATCGACAAGTCGGTGATCGCCAACATGGTCAAGGTCGCGGACTTCTCGCGCCAGGGCTTCATGAACGGCGACATCTCGACGGTGATGAGCCCGCGTACGGTGATTACCTGGGCGCAGAACGCGGCGATCTTCAACGACGTCGGCTTCGCCTTCCGCCTCTCGTTTCTCAACAAGTGCGACGAGACCGAGCGGATGCTGGTGGCCGAATACTACCAGCGCGTCTTCGGGCAGGACCTGCCGGAAAGCGTCGTCGCCAAAGCCTGATCGGCCCGGCCGACCAGGAAAAAAGGGCGCTTCCGCAAGGAGGCGCCCTTTTTCGTTACTCGCCGGGATAGACCGCGCGAACGAAGTAGAGCCCGTCCGGCGGCGCGTTGAGGCCGAGCTTGCGGCGATCGCGCGCGGCCAGTGCCTCGCGCAAATCCTCCTCGCTCCACCGCCCCATGCCAAGGAGCGCGAGGCAGCCGACCATCGAGCGCACCTGATGATGAAGGAAGCTGCGCGCTTCCGCCTCGATCAGCACCATCTCTCCCTCGCGCCGAACTTCCAGTCGATCCAGCGTCTTGATCGGCGAACTCGACTGGCAATGCGTGGAGCGGAACGTGGTGAAATCGTGCAGGCCCACCAGCGCCTGCGCGGCGCGCTGCATCGCCTCGGCATCGAGCGGCTTGGGCACCATCCATGCCTTGCCCTTCTCCAGCGTCAGCGGCGCGCGGCGATTGGCGATACGGTAGATATAAGCGCGGCCGACGCAGGAAAACCGCGCGTGCCAGTCGTCCGGCACGACCTCGCATGACAGCACCGCGATCGGATGGGGGCGCAACCTGTCGTTGAGCGCCCCCAGTAGCTTGTAAGCCTCGAACGGCTTCGCGATGTCGATATGGGCGCGCATCCCGAGCGCATGGACGCCCGCATCGGTGCGCCCGGCCGCGTGCATGATGGCGCGCTCGCCGGTGACGGCGAAAGCCGCATCCTCGACCGACTGCTGCACCGAGGGACCATGGGCCTGCCGCTGCAGTCCCATGAACGGGCCGCCGTCGAATTCGAGAGTGAGCGCAAAACGGGTCATTTCGCCCCGCCGATACAGGACTGGTGCCGCCGCGCAATGGGCTTGGCGACCTTCGCATCCGGTGTCACCATCCGCGCATCGGGAAAGGAGCCTGCCATGGCCGAGACCAAAGACCCCCGCTTCCAGATATTCCGCGGAGCCGATGCCCCTGCGCTGGAAGAGTGCGACTGCATGACTTACGAAGGCGACACGCCCAACCTAGCCGCCGCCCAGCCGTTGCTGATGGAGGCGATGCAGGTGAGGGGGGAATATGCCGACGTCCCCTACCGGCGCGAAAACATGAGCCTCGCACGCCTATGGGTAAAGAGCGGGTTCCCGCTGCCGCTCCACAGCCACGACTGCGATTGCCTCTACTACATCGTCGCCGGATCGATCCGCATGGGCACCGAGACGCTGATCGCGGGCGACGGCTTCTTCGTCGGCGCCGAAGTGCCCTATGCCTACACCGCTGGGCCGGAAGGCGCCGAAGTCCTCGAATTCCGCAATACCGACCGCTTCAACATCCGCGTCAGAGACAAGCCCGTCAGAGCGTGGGAGAAGACCGCCGCGACCTTGCGCGAAGGCCATGCCCGCTGGGCCGACGAAGCCCCGCCGCAGCGCCGGATGCCGGAGAAGGCCTGAACTCAGGCCAGCTTCGTGCCCGCCGCAATGGGCCGCCCGCGCAGCAGGTCCGCCACGTCCATGGCCGGCTTGCATGCGCGCTGGATGCGCGTGACCTGCAGCGCCTGTTCGCCGCACGCGATCGTCAGAGCCTCGTCGAGCGTGCTGCCCGCCTCGCCGGAGCCCTCGACGATCCGCGCCGCCAGCACCTTGTAGCGCTCGCCGTCCAGTTCGAAGAACGCCCCCGGCGCAGGCATGAACGCACGCACTTGCCGCTCCACATCGACGGCGCTTGCGGTGAAATCGAGTCGCGCCTCGGCCTTGTCGATCTTGCGCGCGTACGTCACCCCGTCCTCGGGCTGTTTCACCGCGCGGTGAACCGCGAGATCGCGCAAGGTGCCGACCAGCAGTTGCGCGCCCCGGTCCGCAAGTTCCGAGGTCAGTTCACCCGCCGTCTTCGCGTCGATCGTGGTCCGCAACGTCGCCAGCATCGGGCCAGTATCGAGCCCGGCTTCCATCTGCATGATGGTGATCCCGGTCGTCGGGTCGCCCGCCAGAATGGCCCGCTGGATCGGCGCCGCCCCGCGCCAGCGCGGCAGGATCGAAGCATGGATGTTGAGACACCCGAGGCGCGGCGCATCGAGCACCGCCTGCGGCAGGATCAGTCCATAAGCCGCGACGACGGCGATGTCCGCCTCCAGCGCGGCGAAGGCCGCCTGCTCCTCCGCGCCCTTGAGCGAGATCGGATGGCGCACTTCGATCCCCCGCGCCTCGGCCTCTCGGTGCACGGGCGAGGGCGTCAGTTCCTTGCCCCGCCGTCCACCGGGACGCGGGGGCTGGGTATAGGCGGCCACGACCTCGTGCCCCGCCTCGACCAGCGCCACCAGAGCGGGGACGGCAAAGTCGGGCGTTCCCATGAAGATGATACGCATGATGTGGGGAACTCCTGAGCGGGCTTTCGTGGAAACGCGAGAGGCCCTATCTCCCCATCCATGGCATCGCAAGAGATCGAGACGTTGACCGCCGCCCTGTCGCGCTTGCCCGGCCTTGGCCCGCGCTCAGCCCGCCGTGGCGTACTCTGGCTGATCAAGCGGCGGGAAACCGCGCTGGTGCAACTGCTGGAAGCGCTGGACGCCGTACGCGAGGCGCTGGTCGAGTGCCAAACCTGCGGCAACGTCGACACCACCGACCCTTGCGGCATCTGTGCCGACCCCCGCCGTGACGCCCGCTCGATTTGCGTGGTCGAGGAAGTCGCCGACCTCTGGGCACTCGACCGCGCCCGCCTGTTCACCGGCCGCTATCACGTGCTCGGCGGCCGTCTTTCGGCGCTCGACGGCGTTCGCCCCGAAGACCTCGCGATCGACAGCCTGCTGCGCCGGATCGGGGAGGGCGGCATCGACGAAGTCCTTCTCGCCATGAACGCCACGCTGGAGGGCCAGACCACCGCGCACTACATCGCCGAGCGCCTCGAAGGCTTCCCGGTGCGGGTGACGCAACTCGCGCACGGCCTCCCCGTCGGCGGTGAACTCGATTATCTCGACGAAGGCACTCTGGCGCAGGCGATCCGCGCCCGCCGCCCGGTCGCCTGACCTGATTGCGCCTGATCCTTGCGAAATCGCCGTTTCGCGATTATCTGGCGCAGATGGCTATCCGTGAAATCCTCGAAGTTCCCGATCCGCGTCTCAAGCAGATCTCCGTTCCCGTCGAAAAGTTCGACGATGAGCTGAAAACGCTCGTCGAGGACATGTTCGAGACGATGTATGATGCCCCCGGCATCGGCCTCGCCGCGATCCAGGTCGGCGTGCCGCAGCGTGTGCTGGTGATCGACCTCCAGCCCGAGGACGAGGACGCCGAGCCGGAAGTCTGCACTTCGCACGGCGACCACCACCACACGCATCAGCCGACCAAGAAGGAACCCCGGATCTTCATCAATCCGGAAATCCTCGATCCTTCCGAAGACCATATCGTCTATCAGGAAGGCTGCCTCTCGGTGCCCGAGATATTCGCCGATGTGGAGCGCCCCTCGCGCATCCGCGCGCGCTGGCAGGACCTCGACGGCAAGACGCATGAAGAGGACATGGACGGTCTTCTCGCGATCTGCCTGCAGCACGAGATGGACCACCTCGAAGGTATCCTCTTCATCGACCACCTCTCGCGCCTGAAGCGCCAGATGGCCCTCAAGAAGCTCGAAAAGCTGCGCAAGGCCGCCTGATCTAGCCGGGGTGCTGGTCACCCCGGTGGAAAATCGATGCGGAGGGCTGGAGTTCCTGAAATGTTCCCGTTAGTCTCGGGGCATGGAACTTGTCGTCGCCACGATTCTCGCCCTCGTCATCGGCCTCGCTGCAGGCTGGATCCTCGGCTCGCGCCCGGCCGCGCAATGGCAGGCGCAGGCTGAGGCGCGCGAACGTGAGGCGCGCGAAGGCGATGCCAAGTATCTGCGCGCCTTCGCCGACCTCGAAGCCGCGCGCGAGCGTGCAGGGCGGGCCGATGCGCTAGAACAGGCGCTTGACCGCGCACGCACCGATCATGAGGCCCTGACCGAGCGCCTGCGCCATGACGGCGCGGCGGCAGTCGAACGTACCCGTGCAGAGTTGACGCAGGTTCTCGACAAGGCCCGCACGGAGCATGCTACGCGCGTCGATGGGTTGCTGCGCGAACAGCGCGCCTTGTCCGACGAACTTTCGACCCTGCGAGAAAAGTCGGCGAATTTCGACGAACAGAAACGGCTCCTGCTTGAAGCGCAGGAAGCCTTGCGCAAGGAGTTCGAGAACGCCGGTGCGAAAGTGCTCGCAGGCGCGCAGGAAGCCTTCCTGCGCCGCGCGGGCGAGCGCTTCGAGCAAAGCGAGAAGGCCAGCGCGGAACGCCTCAATTCGATCCTCACGCCTGTCGGCCAGCGCCTCAGAAGCTACGAGGAACAGGTCGCGGCACTCGAAGCCAAGCGCGTCGATGCCTTCGGGCAACTGACCGGCCAGATCGAGGCGCTGCGCGTCGGGCAGGAACTGGTGCGCGCGGAAGCCGTGCGGCTCGGCAACTCGCTGCGCAACGCGCCCAAGGCGCGCGGCCGCTGGGGCGAGCAGCAGCTCAAGAACGTGCTCGAACAATGCGGGTTGACCGAGCATACCGATTTCGAGACGGAGCAATCGATCAACACCGAGGACGGCCGCCTGCGCCCCGACGCGATCGTGCGCATTCCCGGCAACAAGCAACTGGTGATCGACGCGAAAGTCTCGCTCAATGCCTATCAGGACGCTTTCGAGGCCGAGGACGAGGCCGGACGTCTGGCCTTCATGGGCCAGCACGCGGCATCGATGCGCAACCACATCCAGACGCTCGGCGCCAAGAGCTACCAGAGCCAGTTCGAGAATGCGCCCGACTACGTGATCATGTTCGTGCCGGGCGAACACTTCATTGCCGCTGCCCTCGACCACGATTCGGGCCTCTGGGACTTCGCATTCGACCGCAAGGTGCTGCTGGCGAGTCCGACAAACCTCGTCGCCATCGCGCGGACCATCGCGCAAGTCTGGCAGCAGGAAGGCCTCGCCCGTGAAGCGCGCGAGATCGGCAAGCTCGGCGCCGACCTCTATGATAGCCTCGCCAAGACGCAGGACGACTTGTCCAAGGTCGGCGTGCACATGGGCCGCGCGGTCAACAGCTTCAACGACTTCGCCCGCACTTACGAAGGCAACGTGATGAGCCGTGCCCGGCGTCTCAGCGAAAAGCACATCAAGATCGGCAAGCGCGAGATTTCCGACGACGTTCCCTCGATCGAGGCCGCACCGCGCTATGCCGATACCGGCGTTCAGATCGAGGATAATAGCGAGGAATCCGCCGAGGCTGCGGAGTAAATCTCCGGACGAAGTGTATCGTCGTCGTCATTTCCGCTAAGGTCGGAACCCATCTCCCGACCGCGCCGATCGAACCGGCATCAGATGGACACACGATGACCGCCTGTGCCTCGATCTGGCGGTATGATGCTTCGAAGCGAAATCAGTCCACCCTTCGTCATTGCGAGCGCAGCGAAGCAATTCAGGGCAATGTAAAGCTGCCCTGAATTGCTTCGCTGCG
>JASGGD010000144.1:0-12911 GCA_047605225.1 Novosphingobium sp. | reverse complement strand
CCCGTCACTACCGCCAGCACCAGCAGGGCAAGGCGACCTCGACCAACCCGATCGCGTCGATCTTCGCCTGGACCCGCGGCCTTGCCTATCGCGGCAAGTTCGACGGCACCCCGGACGTCGTGAAGTTCGCCGAAACCGTCGAGCGCATCTGCATCGAGACCGTCGAATCGGGCAAGATGACCAAGGATCTCGCGCTCCTCATCGGTCCGGACCAGAGCTGGATGACCACCGAGCAGTTCTTCGAGGCGATCGTCGAGAACCTCGAAGCCGAGATGGCCACCTGGGCCTGATCCTTCGGTCGGTTGAATGAAAAAGGCCCGCCCCTTCGATGAGGGGGCGGGCTTTTTCTATTCCTCCCCGAGCTTGTCTCGGGGAGGAACCTTGCCTCACTCCACGGCCCAGGGTTCCTCGCCCTCCAGCTTGGTCCGGTGCATCATCCGCCCGCAGGTCGGGTCGTAGGCCTCCGCGCGGTGCATCGTCCCGGTGTTGTCCCAGATAACCAGATCGCCCACCGACCATTCGTGGCTATAGGTAAACTCCGGACCCGTCGCCCATTCGCGCAGGCCATGGATGATCCGCGCGCTCTCGACGTGATCGACGCCCTGCACATGATGGCAGGTACAGCCCAGCACGAGCGACTTGCGGCCCGAGGCATGTTTCCACACCAGCGGCAGCACCTTCTCGCCAATGCCCTGCATGATCTTGAGCTTGGCGAGGCTCGGCTCAGGCTCATAGTAAAACAGCGACGCCCAAGGCCCATGCACAACGCGCAGGTCGTCGTAGTAAGCCTTGTCCTCTTCCGAGAGATCGTCGTACGCCGCATAAGTGTTCGAGAAACCGGTATTGCCCGTACCCTTGGGGCTCGGCACCTTGCATGATAGCAGCGAGGCCAGGATCGGCACTTCGTTGCGCGTGCCGTCGATATGCCAATAGAGCGAGCCTTTCAGGTACTCGGCGCTGGCGGGGTTCTCCTTCACGTCGAGCGTGATCTTGCTCGGCCCGCCGTCTGGTCCCTCGGGCGCGTATTCGCCCAGCGTCTTGGTGAAGGCGATCTGCTCCGCATCGTCGAAATTGATCTGCGGGAACACGAGGATGCCGCGCGCTTCCAATTCCTCGCGAAGCTGCGCGGCGAGTTCGCCGGAAAGCAGTTGTTCCTTCGAATTGAGAATGCGGCTGCCGATCTTCGGCTTGATATGCTCGGCCTTGAGCTGAGCGGTTGTGGCGGCGACCGTCATGGCCATGTCTCCCAGAGATACCGTTTGAGAACGCTGTTATCGCGTTCTTCGCCCCGGCCTCGGGAGAATCAAGCCGTCTTGCACATGCAGCGTCCTGCACAGGCGCAATCAACGCCCGCGCGGTATGCGTCAGGCCGCCAGCTTGTCCAGCCAACCTTCGACGATGCGGATCGCCTCGGCATGGCCGGTCTTAACGCCCAACCCCTGCTCCATCACCACCGCACGGCCGATCCCCGCTAGTACGACGCTGAGGCCCGCAGCATCGAAGCCTTCGAGCCGCTCAAGCCGATCGCCCAGCATATGCTTGAGGATGTCCACCTGCCGCGCCCGCATCTCCTCACTGTGCTTCGCCATATAGTCGCGCACGGCCGGACGATGGTTGGCAAGCGCCATGAATTCCAGGGCCATCGCCACACGGCTGGTGTCGATGAAGAAACCCCACAGCGCCCGCAGCGGATCATCCGAAGCCAGCGCCTCCTCGATCATGCGGTCGCTTTGCGCGGCCCCCTGTCGTGACACTTCGACGAGAAGATCGTCAGTGGTCGGGAAATAGTAGTGCACCAGCGAGGGCTTGAGCCGCGCCCGCGCTGCAACCCGCCGCGTGCTGACGGAGGCATAGCCTTCATCTCGGATCAACTGGTTGGTAGCCTCGACGATAACCGCTCGTGTCGCGGACGTCTCGGCTCCGATCCTGCGCGTTGCGCCTGCCATGAAATTCCCCTTTCGCGCCCGCCTAAGGGTGCAGCGCAGCAAGATCAACAAGCGACCCGACGATTGACACATGTTCCTATTTTGTTCACACGCAGGATATGGCAGCGATCAAGGGCAGAGGAGCAGCAAGCGGCGCCGCGAGCACGCGCTTCAACCCGCCTGTGCGCGAGGCGGACGGCGACTGGCTCGACGCCGCCGAGACAGTCGATGGCCCTTCCCGCCACCCCGCCACGACAGTTACCGAGGAACATCCACGCTCGATCCTGTCGTTCAATGCGTCACCCGACGTGCCGTTCGATCGCTCGGTCAACGCCTACCGAGGCTGTGAGCATGGGTGCATCTACTGCTTTGCCCGGCCGACCCACGCCTATCACGATCTCTCGCCCGGCCTTGATTTCGAAACGAAGCTGTTCGCAAAGCCCACCGCCGCCAGGCTCCTGCGCGAAACGCTGGCGAAGCCCAGCTACCAGCCCGCGCCGATCGCGATGGGCACGAACACCGATCCCTACCAGCCGATCGAGACCCGCTATCGCATCACGCGCGAAGTGCTGGAACTGTGCCTTGAGGTCGGCCACCCGGTGACGATTACCACCAAATCCGACCGCGTGCTGCGCGACTTCGACCTGCTGAAAGAACTGGCGCGGCGCAATCTCGTGCACGTCGGCATTTCGGTGACCAGCCTCGACCCGGTTCTTTCCAGCAAGCTGGAACCGCGCGCCGCGTCTCCGGCCAAACGCATGGCCGCCCTTGGGCGGCTGGCCGAGGCGGGCATCCCCGCGCATGTGTCGATCGCGCCGGTGATCCCCTCGATCACCGACAGCTTCATGGAGGCGATCCTCGAGGACGCGGCCGCAAAGGGTATCCGCAGCGCATCATGGATCGTGATCCGCCTGCCGCACGAAGTGGCACCGCTGTTCCGCGAGTGGCTCGACGTGCATTTCCCCGAACGCGCGGGCAAGGTCATAGCGACGATCCGCTCGATCCGTGGCGGGCGGGACAACGATCCCAACTTCGTCACCCGAATGCGGCCGCAGGGCGTCTGGGCAGACCTGTTTCGCCGCCGCTTCCGCGTCGCCGTCCAGAGACTTGGCATGACCGGCCCGCGTGTAAATCTGGACTGCCTACAGTTTCGGCGGCCTTCGCTCGATGGGCAGCTCAGCCTGCTGTAAGTGTGGTTACAGGCAACTTCCCGGATGCAGAAGCGTTGCTCTCGGCAGCAATCATCGGGACAGGAGCGATCCATGGCAGACGAAACCGTCACCACCGAACATCCGGCCACGCCCGGCACGACCACCATCATCCGCGAAACCCGCACGACAGGCGGCGGCACCGGGATCGTCCTTGCCGTGATCCTGCTCGTCGCAATCGTCGGCGGGATCTATCTGTTCAGCCAGAACAGCAGCGAAGCGATGCGCGACAATGCAATCGCCGAAGCTGCCAAGGACGTCGGCACCGCTGCGACCAAAGTGGGCGATGCCGCGCAGGACGCGGTGAAGCAGGGCAAGGCACCGGCTGACCAGTAAGTTCTAGCGGCGATATCAGGCTGCCATCGCCACACGTTCTGGTCCGCGCTTGGCGGTGAGCGATACGTTGGTAATGCCTTCGATGCTCTGAAGGTGCTCGGCGAATTCGCCATCGAGCGCGAAGTCGCGGCCGAGCCTTACCTTCTGCGTGCGCCCTTCTCCCAGTTGCAGCGTGGCGATCACCTCACCCGCTCCGCGTGGACCGGGGCGCATCAGCAGCGCCAGTTCGCGCACCGCCTCCACCCGGTCGATATCGAGCTTCAGCACCATTCTGGCATCGGCCTTGACTTCGTTGAGCGGCCGTCCGCCACGAACGGTGACGCGAGGCGGCTCGTCCGGGCTTGGTGAATCCAGCTCGACATTGAGGAGGATGCAGGCGCCTTCCTTGGCCCACTTCACGAAGTTCTCGACCAGACTTTCTTCGAAGCACGAGGCGGAGAAGTTGCCCGACGAGTCCGAGAAGTCGGCCATGACGAAGTCCTTGCCCTTGCGCGTCTTGCGCTTCTGGACACCTTCTACCATCGCCGCCATTACCGCGCCGGTGCGGCCACCGCCGCCCCCGCCCGCCATCAGGCTGCCATAGGTGCGCGCGCCGTTGGCCGAAGCGACGGCGCGATAAGCCTCGACCGGATGCGCGGCAAAGTAGAAGCCGAAGGTCTCGCGCTCCTTAGCCATCTGCTCGGCGCGGTCCCATTTCTCCGCTTCGATCAGGCGCAGGCCTTGCTCGACATGATCGTCACCGCCGAAGAGGCCGCCCTGCGTGGAGTTGCGCTCGCGTGATGAACGATCGGCCTCGGCCAGCAGCGTATCGGCATTGGCGAGCACCTTCGCGCGATTGGGTTCCAGCCCATCGAACGCGCCTGCAGCGGCAAGGCTTTCAAGCTGGCGGCGGTTCATCGATCCGGCAGGCGCGCGGCGGAACACGTCGTCAAGATCCACGAACGGCCCGTTCGCCTCGCGCTCGGCGACGATCGCGTCCATCGCCTTTTCGCCGACATTGCGGATACCCGCCAGCGCATAGCGCACCGCGTGGCTCTCTGCCGTCTCCTCGACGATGAACTCGGCCTCGGACCGATTGATGTCCGGTGCGGCGAGTTCGATGCCGTTGCGGCGTGCGTCATCGACGAAGATCGCCAGCTTTTCCGACTGGTGCATGTCGAAGCACATCGCGGCGGCATAGAACTCGTGCGGATAATGCGCCTTGAACCACGCGGTGTGGTACGCCAGCAGTGCGTAGGCCGCCGCGTGCGACTTGTTGAAGCCGTAGCCCGCGAACTTGTCGATCAAGTCGAACAGTTCGTTGGCCTTGGCCGCATCGATGCCGGAGACGTCCTTGCAGCCGTCGACGAAGCGCTGGCGCTGCTTGTCCATCTCGGCCTGCACCTTCTTACCCATCGCGCGGCGCAGAAGGTCGGCGTCGCCCAGCGAGTAGCCCGCCAGGATCTGCGCGGCCTGCATGACCTGCTCCTGGTAAACGAAGATGCCGTAAGTCTCGCCGAGGATGCCCGCCAGCTTATCGTGCGGGTACTCGATCGGCGCGAGGCCGTTCTTGCGCTGGCCGAACAGCGGGATGTTGTCCATCGGGCCGGGACGATAGAGCGAGACGAGGGCAATGATGTCGCCGAAATTGGTCGGCTTCACCGCCGCCAGCGTGCGGCGCATGCCTTCGGATTCGAGCTGGAACACGCCCACGGTGTCGCCGCGCTTGAGCAGTTCGTAGACGCCCGGATCGTCCCACGCGAGGGTCGACAGGTTGATGGTGATGCCGCGCCGTTCGAGCAGATCGCAGGCCTTGCGCAGCACCGATAGCGTCTTGAGCCCGAGGAAGTCGAACTTAACGAGGCCGGTATCCTCGACATATTTCATGTCGAACTGGGTCACCGGCATGTCCGAACGCGGATCGCGGTAGAGCGGCACCAGCTGCGCGAGCGGACGGTCGCCGATCACCACGCCCGCCGCGTGGGTGGACGAGTTGCGCGGCAGGCCCTCGAGCTGAACCGCCAGATCGACCAGACGGCGCACTTCGCGGTCGTTGTCGTAC
This sequence comes from Novosphingobium sp., assembly GCA_047605225.1. Classification (GTDB taxonomy): domain Bacteria; phylum Pseudomonadota; class Alphaproteobacteria; order Sphingomonadales; family Sphingomonadaceae; genus Novosphingobium. The sequence goes on along the minus strand of JASGGD010000144.1, from coordinate 7,401 downwards.
TCGCGCTTGAACTCGGCGACCGGCGGATCCTTGGTCACGCCGTGGGCCTTGCGGCCCTGAATCGTCTCGGTCAGCGTCCATGGATCGGTCGGGTGGTTCGGGACCATCTTGCACAGGCTGTCGACGCGGCCATAGCCCATCTGCAGGATGCGGCCGCAGTCGCGCAGAACGGCGCGGGCCTTCATCTTGCCGAAGGTGATGATCTGCGCGACGTGGTCGTGGCCGTATTTCTTCTGGACGTAGCGGATCACTTCGCCGCGCCGGGTTTCGCAGAAGTCGATGTCGAAGTCCGGCATCGAGACACGTTCCGGGTTCAGGAAGCGTTCGAACAGCAGGCCGAGTTTCAGCGGATCAAGGCCGGTGATCGTCAGCGCCCATGCCACCAGCGATCCTGCGCCCGAACCGCGCCCCGGCCCCACCGGAATGCCGTTCTCACCCGCCCATTTGATGAAGTCGGCAACGATCAGGAAGTAGCCGGGAAAGCCCATGCCGACGATGATGCCGACCTCGAAGTCGAGGCGGTCGGCGTACTCCAAAAAGTCCTCGGTGACGCCCTTTTCGCGCAGCGCTTCGTAGGCGGCGCGGCGTTCGTCGCCCTTGAGCGCCATTGCCTCGTCGAGTTCCTGCTCGGTTGCCTCGGGCCAGTACGGCGCAAGACGCATGGCGAGGCCACGGCGCGAATCGTCGGCCAGCATGCGCGCCTCGCCCTCGCGGTCACCGGCTAGGCTGGGCAGCAGCGGCTTGCGGCGCGGGGGGACGTAGGCGCAGCGCTGGGCGACGACGAGGGTATTGGCCAGCGCTTCGGGCAGATCGGCGAACAACTCGGCCATCTCGGCTGCGGGCTTCACCCAGCGCTCCGACGAGGAGCGCGGCCGGTCCGGCGCGTCCACCTGCGTCGAGTTGGCGATGCACAACATGGCGTCGTGCGCGGCGTGGAATGTCTTCTCGGCGAACTGCGCGGGATTAGTCGCGACGAGCGGGATATCGCGCTGGTAGGCGAGCGCGATCAGGTCTTCCTCGCTCTCATCCTCCTCGGGTTCACCGGTGCGTGTGATCTCGATATACAGGCGGTCGCCGAACAACGTTTGAAGCGTGTCGCAATAGCTCTCCGCCTGTTCGTGCCGGCCCATAGCATAGAGCCGAGCGAGTGCACCTTCGTTACCGCCAGTCAGACAGATCAGGCCGTCAGTATACCCGCTCAATGAATCGAGTTCGACGTTGGGGTCCATCTCCAGCGGCCGAGCGAGGTGCGCGCGACTGACATGGTGGCACAAATTCAGCCAACCCGCCTCATTCTGCGCGAACAGGGCCAGCCAGTCGATAGGGCGGTCCTGCCCTTGTGCCACGCTCCCTGGACGAGCGACGGCAAGAAAGGTGCCAACGATGGGCTGCACACCGGCACTCTTGGCGGCACCAGCGTAAATCGGCGCCGCGTAAAGGCCGTTTCGGTCGCACAAGGCCGCGGCGGGGAATTTTCGCTCCTTGGCCAGCTTGGCAATCGCTTTCGGGTCGATCGCGCCATCCAGCATGGTGAAGCTGGAGAATATGCGAAGCGGTACGAAGGGAGCGTGCGGCATCCCGCAAATCTATGCACTGCCCCTCGACGTGATCAAGGCCGCTCCGCGACAAGGCCGGGGATACATCGATACGTGGTTAACACCTGTGGACAGGACACGCTCTTGATCGTGAGGTGCCCGCCACCCCTCACTCGATCGCCTCCCTCATTAAACGACCGTTTCTGCAACGATTTGCAGTTGGAGAACCTTGCTTTGCGTGAATACTAAGCTTTAACGACGCCGCGCTATGTGCATACGTGGATGTCCGGGTGGGCCGGATATGATTGGACCTTGGGAACGGATTTGCTGATGACTGATTTGTCGCATCCGCTCCGCAAGCCTTGCTGACCGCACAGTGCCGGACATCACGACCATCGCCGCATGCAGCACGGCACTGGGCGCGATCATGTGTATCGCGATATTGCTGTCGTGGTTCAAGGACGGCCGTCCGATGCAGCGCCGCTGGCAATTCGCGCCGTTCGGTATCGCAGTCCCAGCCGGAATCCTGCTGACTTATCCGGAATTGCTGCCCGGGCCGCTTGGTCTTCGGCTCGGATGGTTCGCGCTCACGCTAGTCTACGGCTCGGCATGGCTGGCGGCGCGGGTTACCGCCGAGCGGAAGCCCCAACCGCTGTTGATGCTGCTGCCTTGCGTGGCAGTGTTGCTTTTTTCAGCAACGATCGGCGCGGACGACGCCATGGCCGAACTCCGCATGCTACCGCGTGTGCTGCTGTTCGCCCTATTCGACGGCCTCGCCGCGCGCGAGTTTATGCGGATGCGGCATCCGCAATTACAATCCGCATCAACGCTCTACTGGATTTTCGCGCTATTCTGCGTGTTCGAGTTACTGCGAGCCCCCTTTTCGCTCTCATTGCCTGCGCCGTTCGGGCCGAAAGAAACCCAGGTCTGGTCGATTGCCTTGTTCAACTTCCTGATCGTGCTGCAGGGATTGCTGCTTGGCGTGTTCCTGACCGCTCTGGGGCGTGAGCAATTGGCGGCTCAGCACTACCGCCTTGCTTCGATTGATCCGCTAACCGGAATAGGCAATCGCCGCGCACTCGACGACCGCATGGGAACCCTCGCCCGCTCTCCAAATGACGCGGATTGCATCGCCGTCGCCTTACTCGATATCGATCACTTCAAGGCGATCAATGACCAACTCGGCCACGGCTTTGGAGACATGGTTATTGTCGGCGCCGCAATGGTCGCTCGTGAGGCCCTCGGTGCCGGAAACGTCTTCCGCGTGGGCGGCGAGGAGTTCGCCGCGATCATCCAGGCCCGCACATCCGAGGCAATCATGGCACGTGCCGAGGCCCTCCGCCTTGCTTTCGAAGCCCGCAGTCATGTTAGTGGCAGCGAAACCCGCCGCTGCACCATCAGCGTGGGCGTAGCGCTGATGGAGCGCGGCGACGATATTACCGCCCGGTTCACTGCGGCCGACGATGCTCTCTACGTGGCCAAGCGCCTCGGCCGCAACCGCACGGTTCTCGCCGAGCCGGAGCAGCGGGAAACCCCTGCTCCGATCGACTTGCGCGCAGTTGCCGCCGAGCGCCGCGCTTCCGCCTAGCGCGCCGTCAGCGGATCACGGCCGACGTGGGCCTCGCCGTCGACAGCGAAGTCCATGATCACGTCCTGCTTTGGATCGTAGCGCGGCCAGACCGGACGCTTGCCACCGTTGGGGTCGCCCGTGATCGCAAACGCGACGAGCGCATCGCTGATCGTGTCGCCCATGGCGTCGTCACGAGCGGTCGTGGCATCACCATACTTGATCGCCTGTGTGTCGAAGAAAAACGGAATGTCGCTGGCGTGTCCTGCCCCCGGCTTGCCGATCGAAGACGCGACGTAGGAGAAGCGGTAGGCATAGACCGGCACGCCCGCCTGCGAGAGGGTGCGGGCCACGTCGCGCGCACCGTTGATCATGAAGCCGTCGGGGCCGCCCATGTCAGCGCTGGTCGCCCCGATCATCACCGGCACCCGGGTGAACTTGCCTCCCTTATATGCCGCCGCCACGTCGACTGCGATGCGGCCATCGACGAAGGGCGAGGAGAACGCGGGGCGCTTCGCTGCGAACAGCGCTGCAAGGTTCAGCCCGTCGACCACCTGCTCCGCCGGGAGCGCACGCAGTTTGGCCAGCGCCTGCGGATCGTCGGCCGCGATGCCCTTGGTGGCGGCGAAGGCCGTGCCGGTCTTCTCCGCCTCGGCCAGACCGCCTGCGCCGAGCGCGGTGCCGTTTCCACCGGACATGACCACTGCCCTTGCAAACTGGCCCTGCGTCAGCGGCGAGGTCATCAGCATGTTTACCGACATACCCCCTGCGCTCTCGCCGATTATCGTGATTTTCGCAGGATCGCCGCCGAAAGCCGCAATGTTGTCATGCACCCACTTGAGTGCCGCGACCTGATCGAGCGTGCCGTAGTTGCCCAGTAGCCCGCCGTCAGCGTCCTCCTTCGTCAACTGGGGGTGCGCGAAAGTGCCGAAGCGACCGACGCGGTAGTTGAAGTTCACCACCATCACGCCCTTGCGCGCCAGTTCCGCGCCCGAGTAGGTCGGCGGCGAGGCGCCACCGTTCACGAAGCCGCCGCCGTAGATCCAGAACACCACCGGCAGCTTCGCCTTCGCGCCTTCGGGCTTCCAGACGTTGAGGTAGAGACAGTCCTCGGCCGGGGGCGTGCCGAGCGGAGCGGCGTCGCTGGGGAACGGCTTCTGCATGCAGTCGTGGCCGTAGGCGGTCGCCGGGCGCACACCGCTCCATGCAGCTACCGGCTGCGGCGCTCGCCAGCGCAGATGACCCACCGGCGGCGCGGCGAAGGGGATGCCTTTCCAACTGACCACGCCCTCGCTCGCCTCGCCCCGGACCTCACCGCTACGGGTGACGACTACCGGATCAGCGATGGCAACCGGCGAACAGGCGGTGGCGGCGAGAAGGGTGGCCGATAGAAAAACGGGGGCTTTCAAGAAGGTCTCCTGACGTCGTCGTCCCGGACCTGATCCGGGACCGCTGGCCGTGAATGTCTCGCCTATCGACTGGCCACCCGGCATGCGCTCCGGACTAAAGACCGCCAGCGGTCCCGGATCAAGTCCGGGACGACGACAGCAGCCTGGAAATATCCTTCTCAAGCGCTGCGGGCTTGTCGGTCGGGGCGTAACGGCGCACCACCTTGCCTTCGCGGCCGATGAGGAACTTGGTGAAGTTCCACTTGATCGATCTGGAGCCCAGCAGCCCCGGCGCCTCGGCCTTGAGCCAGTCGTATAGCGGGGCGGTGTCCGGCCCGTTGACCTCGACCTTGCCCATCAGCGGGAAGGAGAGGCCGAAGTTCACCTCGCAGAACGCGGCAATCTCCTCGGCATTGCCCGGCTCCTGTCCGCCGAACTGGTTGCAGGGGAAGGCGATGACCTCGAAGCCCCGATCGCGATACTTGCGCCAGAGTTCCTCCAGCCCCTTGTATTGCGGGGTGAAGCCGCACTTGCTGGCGGTATTGACCACCAGCACCACCTTGCCCTGCCGGGCGGCGAGGCTGGTCGTCTCGCCGCCCGGCAGGGTCGCGGTGAAATCCGCGATGGTGCGGGGGTCTTTACTCACCGATGGTGCTCAGGCAGCCGGGAAATCGGCGCGGCGGGACAAGTGGCGGATTTCGCCGATACGCATCGTGTGGTCGCCGTCCTTCTCTATCGCGTAGTCTTCCTGCTTCGCTTCGGGCAGTCCCATCACGAAGGCGACCAGTTCCGCCACGGTGCCGCGGCGGATCGTCTTGAAGTTGTGGAACAGTCCGCCGCCGTCCTCGCACTTGTGCAGTTCGGCCGTGTCGTCCCAGCCGAAGCTGCGGGGCGGAGTGCTGCCGGCTGCGATGGTGGACGGGATGTCGCTCATTGGCGGGTTCCTTTCTTGTTTTCCAACCAGACATCAAGGATGTGGAGATTGAAAAACGCGACTTCAACGTCGGTTCCTTACCTGTGTTAAGTAAGGATACCGTCGTGAAGCCGAACCACTCGGTCCATCATCGCCGCCAGCCGCTCGTTATGCGTGGCGACTAGGGCGGCGCTGCCCTCCCCGCGCACCAGCGCGAGGAACTGGGCGAAGACCTTGTCCGCCGTCGCCTCGTCGAGATTGCCGGTGGGCTCGTCGGCCAGCACCATGTGCGGGCGGTTGGCCAGAGCGCGGGCCACGGCGACGCGCTGCTGCTCGCCGCCCGAAAGCTTGCTGGGCCGGTGATCGAGACGCTGGCCAAGGCCAAGCGCTTCCAGCAGTTCCTTCGCCCGCGCCTCGCACTCGGCGCGGGGCTTGCCGGTGATCAGTTGCGGCAGCACGACATTCTCGATGGCGTTGAAGTCGGGCAACAGGTGGTGGAACTGGTAGACGAAGCCGATGTGATCGCGCCGCACCGCTGCGCGCTGGTCCTTGCCCAGCTTGCTCGCGTCTATGCCCGCGATCTCGATCTTGCCGCCGAAGCCGCCTTCGAGCAGGCCGATCGCCTGCAGCATCGTCGACTTGCCCGAGCCCGAGGGGCCGAGCAGCGCGACGATCTCTCCGGGGCGGACCTGCAGGTTGACGCCGCGCAGGACGTCGATCTTCACCCCGCCCTGCTCGAAGCTGCGGGTCACGTCGGTCAGGCGGACGACAGGGTCGACGACATCATTCATAGCGCAGCACCTGCACGGGATCGGTGCTCGCCGCCTTGTAGGCGGGGTAGAGCGTGGCAAGGAAGCTGAACACCAGCGCCATGATGCAGATCGTGGCGATCTCCACCGGGTCGGAGCGCGCGGGCAGCTCGGTCAGGAAGCGGATCGAGGGATCCCACAGGTTCTGGCCCGTCAGGATCTCCACCAGATGCACGATCGGCTGGCGGAAGTATAGGAAGATGAAACCGATGATCACGCCCGCCACGGTGCCCATCGCGCCGATGCAGAAGCCCGCCGTGACGAACACCTTGAGCAGCGAGTGGCGCGTGGCGCCCATCGTGCGCAGGATCGCGATATCGCGAGTCTTGGCGCGCACCAGCATGATCAGCGAGGACAGGATGTTGAACACCGCCACCAGCACGATGATCGAGAGGATCACGAACATCGCCACCCGCTCCACCGCCAGCGCCTCGAACAGCGAAGCGTTGATGGTGCGCCAGTCGGTGACGACGGCGCGGCCCGAAAGCTGGCGCGTCAGCGGCGCGAGGATCTCGCCGACCCGGTCGGGGTTGTTGGTGGTGACCTCGATCATGCCGATCTGGTCGCCGGTCAGAAGCAGCGTCTGCGCGTCCTTCATCGGCATCACCACGAAGGCGTTGTCGTAGTCGTAGACGCCGATCTCGAAGATCGCGGCGATGCGGTAGGCGATCTGGCGCGGCACCGTGCCGAAGGGCGTCGAGCGGCCCGCCGGGTTGATGATGGTGATGACGTCACCCACTTGCGCGCCGAGGTTCTGCGCCAGCTGCTTGCCGATCGCGACGTTGTCGGACCCGGTCCTGAGTTCGGGGAGATTGCCCGCCTTCACCTTGTCGGCGAGGCGGTTGATGTCCTCGCCGGTGTTGCCGCGCACCAGGATCGCCTCGACCCGGCCGTTGAAGCTGGCCAGCAGCGGCTGCTCGATCAGCGGCGAGGCGCGGGTGACGCCGGGCGTCTTGCGCACGTCCTCCAGCACGCTCTGCCAGTTGTCGAGGCGGCCGCCGTAGGCCTGGATGATGGCGTGGCCGTTGAGGTTGACGATCTTGTCGAACAGTTCGGCGCGAAAACCGTTCATCACGCTCATGACGATGACCAGCGCGGCCACGCCGAGCATGACTGCGACGAGGCTGATGCCGGCGACGAGAGCGATGAAGCGCTCGCCCTTGCCGGGCAGCATGTAGCGCTTGGCGAT
>JASGGD010000143.1:0-12952 GCA_047605225.1 Novosphingobium sp. | reverse complement strand
CCTGACCTTCGTGGCATGGGCCTGTCATCGAAACCCGCCAACGGGTTCGACAAGAAGACTCAGGGCACTGACATCGCGGCGGTGCTTGAGCGGCTCGGAATTGCCCGGGCTGACATTGTCGCGCACGATATCGGCAATATGGTGGGCTTTGCTTTCGCCGCGCAGTATTCGCAGAAAGTCCGTAGCCTGACCCTGATCGACGCCCCTTTACCCGGGGTCGGCCCTTGGGAAGAAATCCTGAAGAACCCGCTGCTCTGGCATTTCCGGTTCGGTGGTCCGGACATGGAACGCCTGGTCGCCGGGCGGGAGCGCATCTACCTCGACAGGTTCTGGAACGAATTCTCGGCCAATCCCGCGCGGTTCACTGAAGCCGCTCGTGAGCACTACGCGCGCCTTTATGCGCTGCCGGGTGCCATGCATTCGGGCTTCGCGCAGTTCGCCGCCTTCGATCAGGACGCAGCGGACAATCGCGCCTGGCTGGCAGAGCGTGGCAAGCTGAAGATGCCTGTGCTCGCGCTTGGCGGCGAGAAGTCCTTCGGGATGACAATGGCCGCGGTCGCGCGTTTCGCTGCCGACGATGTGCAGGAAGGCGTAGTGCCGGATGCCGGGCACTGGATCATGGAAGAAAACCCGAGTGCCACCGTCCGGCTGGTCCGGGGCTTCCTCGATGCACACCGCTGATCGGTTCGGCCGGTCCTCAGCGTCATATCCGACGAAGGAGAAGTACGATGGTTGAACTTTCAGGAAAGAACGTACTGGTTCTTGGGGGCAGCAGAGGTATCGGGGCGGCAATAGTGCGGCGCTTCAGGGAGGGCGAAGCCGACCTGGCGTTCACGTACGCCGGTTCCCGCGAGGCCGCCGAGGAACTTGCGCGAAGCACTAGGGCTCTCGCGATCCGGGCGGACAGTGCCGACAGGGACGCGCTGACCGCCACTGTCGCAGCGCGCGGCGCGCTCGACGTCCTTGTCATCAACGCCGGTACGCTGGTGCTTGGAGACCCTCTGGAAATCGACGCCGATGCAGTCGATCGCATGATCGATGTCAACGTCAGGGCGCCTTATCATGCCGCCGTAGAAGCCGCGCGGCACATGAACGCGAACGGGCGCATTATCGTCATCGGATCGGTCAATGCCGATCGCATGCCTTTTGCGGGCGGGGCTGCTTATGCAATGACGAAAGCCGCTGTTCAGGGCATGGTTCGGGGCCTCGCCCGCGACCTGGGTGAGCGGGGCATCACGGTCAACAGCATACAGCCCGGGCCTACAGACAGTGACATGAACCCTGCCGACGGTCCCATGGCCGGGACGATGCACACCTTCATGGCGATCAAGCGGCATGTCCGTCCCGATGAGGTGGCCAGCCTCGCTGCCTTCCTCGCCGGGCCGCACGGTGCGATGATCACCGGGTCGATGCAGACGATCGACGGTGGCTTTGGCGCTTAGCGGCAGGGGCTTGAGAGCGACGCCTGCAACCCTGGCAGTTCGATTGTGCCGCTAAGGATCAGGGGACTTCCGGTCCGGCACACGCGTCGCTCGTCGGCTTCCGGCGAACTCGGTTTGCCGACTAACGCCGCGCGATCAGAGGATCATCGAGAAGGCCGCGTAAAGGCCGCCTGCCAGCAGGATCGAGCAGGGCAGGGTCAGCACCCAGGCCATCAGCAAGTTGCGTACCGTGCTCATCTGCAGACCGGACCGGTTTGCCGCCATCGTCCCCGCGACACCGGAAGACAGCACATGCGTGGTCGATACCGGCAGCCCGAGGTGATCGGCGGCGAAGATCGTTCCCATTGCCACCAGTTCGGCCGAAGCGCCCTGTGCGTAGGTGAGGTGTGACTTGCCGATCTTCTCGCCCACCGTCACCACGATGCGCTTCCATCCGACCATCGTGCCGAGGCCCAGCGCGAAGGCCACCGCAACCTTGACCCAGGTGGGGATAAAGCGAGTGCCCGCGTCGAGCGATTTCTTGAAGCCGTTCACTGCTTCGATCCGCGCGTCGCCGAGGTTCGCGGTGTCATCCTTGGCAAGGCGTTTGATTCCCTCGGAAGCGAGATACATGTCGTTGCGTACGTTCTCGGTCGCGGCGGCGGGGACCTTGGCGAGCGAGCCGTACTCGGCGACCTGACGGTCGATGTGGTTTACGAGTACCGCCAGGGCGGGCGCCGTCTCGGCCGTATAGGCCTTGTCGGCGATATACGTGGTGACTGCAAGGCGTGCTGCGGCCGGGCGCAGGGACGGGACGGTGCCGTTCGTAAGCGCTGCATAGGCCTTGTCTGCACCGGCGTGGAATTCGTGGGTGTAGCTTTCCGGAACGGCACGGTTCAATGCATAGGCGGTCGGCACCGTGCCGATCAGGATCAGCATGATCAGTCCCATGCCTTTCTGCCCGTCGTTCGAGCCGTGAGCGAAGCTGACGCCGGTGCAGGTGAAGATCAGCAGCGCTCGGATCCACGGCGGCGGCGGAGTGTCGCCGTTGGGCTCCTGATAGAGCACGTCGCTACGGACCAGTACCTTCATGGCGAGGAACAGCAGCGCGGCAAGCCCGAAGCCGACCAGAGGCGAGACCAGCAATGCCTGACCGATCTCGGTCGCCTTGCTCCAGTCCACACCTGCGGTGCCGCTCTTGCCGTGCATCATCGCGTTGGCCACACCGACGCCGATGATGGAGCCTATCAGCGTGTGCGAGCTGGAAGAGGGAATGCCCAGCCACCAGGTCGCGAGATTCCAGACGATCGCCGCGATCAGCAGCGCGAAAACCATCGCGAACCCGGCGTTTGAACCGACCTGCAGGATCAGTTCCACCGGTAGCAGCGAAACGACCCCGAAAGCGACCGCGCCGGTGGAAAGCAGGACGCCGAGGAAGTTGAAGAACCCGGACCAGACCACCGCGACATTGGCTGGCATGGCATTTGTGTAGATCACCGTAGCGACTGCATTCGCGGTGTCGTGGAATCCGTTCACGAACTCGAACCCGAGCGCAATGAGCAACGCCAGGAAGAGCAACAGGAACGGCAGCAGCGCGATGGCGCCCATCCCCGAGGCGCTTGCATCGAGATAGACACTGCAGCCGACATAGACGATTGCAGCGAGGATCGCTGCGCCGAAGCCCAATTGTCCGGCGATTCCCAGACCCTTTTCCATCTCTGGCCGGGCATAGGTGCCAGCGGTTGCAGTTGAATTCACGGAAGCCATCTCCCAGCAGGATAGTTACTTGGTTAAGACCTCTGCATGACACGGCTGTTGCAGTTGTCTGCGTTGTTTCAGGCGTCTGCTTGAGAGCCTGCGCCGTAGTCGCGAACCACTTTCCTGCAACCAGTGCGGCGGACGCCGCCTGACAGCACGAAATTTTTCTGCGTTGTCCGGGATGAAAGTCCCTCGATCGTCCGTTTTCCATGCAAAGGGGCGCTGGAACGGTAATGGGCCAGCAACTTCCCGGGTACAGGAATCTGCGAATTGCGAGTGGCGGTAGCTAGGTATCGGACTCTGCTTGGGTTAGACGGTCGGTTTGATCCAGCGGGCAATACAATTCGATGAGTGCATCGGCTAGCCAGGACCGTTTCTGCCAGGAACTCACCGCGCTGCTGCCGCGGCTGCGGCGCTTCGCAAGGGGGTTGGCGCGCGAGGCGGCCGACGCGGACGACTTGTGCCAACAGACCGTCGAGCGTGCGCTCAAGTCCCGCCAGTCGTGGCAGGAGGGCACGCGGCTTGATGCTTGGGTATACAGAATTATGCGTAACCAATGGATCGACGAAGTACGGGCAAGGACGCGGCGTTCGCAGACTTTCACCCACGAGGACGAAGGCGCCAATATCGGTGTCTCGGGCGATCGTGATGCCGAAAATCTGGTGGAACTCGGCAACGTCGGCCGTGCCCTTGCCCGCCTGCCGGACGAACAGCGCGAGGCTGTCGTACTCGTGCTGGTGGAAGGCTTCGCCTACAAGGAAGCCGCTGAAATCATCGGGGTTCCACAAGGAACGCTCACCTCACGACTGGGTCGTGGGCGCGAGGCGCTGCTGCGAGAACTGGGAGAAATCGCATGACCGTAAGCGAAGAAGAACTCGCCGCCTATGCCGATGGAGAGTTGGCCGGGACCGAGGCACAGCGTGTTGCCGCGGCAATCGCCGCCGAGCCTGCTCTTGCTGAGCGACTTGAAGCGGAACGCCGATTGCGCTCGTTGCTGAAGGGCCACCTTGAGCCTGTTGTGAGCGAACCGGTGCCAGAGAATCTGAGGCTGATGATAGCGGCAGCTGAAGATGCCGAAGCAGATCCGACCGATGCCAAGGTGCAGGAACCGGCCCGTATTCTCGATTTCGCGGCAGCGCGCTCACGCCGGGATCAGAAGGCCCGTACCGCGCCGCCACGCCGCCTGACCTTGCCGCGCTGGTGGAGCACGGGAGCCGTGATTGCCGCATCCCTCGTGCTCGGCCTGTTTCTGGGGACGCGCATGGCCGATGATGGTGCCGGCGTCACGCCTTCCGGCGCGCTGATGGCAACCGGCATGCTGGCCAAAGGCCTCGATGAAAAGCTTGCCTCCTCCAACGAACCCGGCAAGCTGCGCATCCTCACCAGTTTCCGCCGCAACGACGGCAGCTATTGCCGCGTCTACGATGCCGGTGCCAGTTCGGGCATCGCCTGCAAGGACAGTCAGGGCTGGATACTGCAGCGCGCCGTCACCAATGCAGCTTCTCAGCATCAGGAGTACCGACAGGCCGGCTCTGCCGCAGCCGAACTTATGACCGCGGCGCAGGCCATGGCTCAGGGCGATCCACTGGACGCCGCGCAGGAACGGGAAGTCCGTGCGGCTGGATGGAACAAGTAGAGGCGGACTTTCCCGTGCCACCTTCATACAACATGGGGGACTCGTCGCGGGTGCGATGATGGACCACGATCATTTCGTCTCGGCGCGGGTGTTCATCTGTATGGAGAACAACAGCTTCATCCGCATGACAGACGCCGTTCCCTAGCTGTTCGAGGCCTTGATCAATCGACCCTAGGATCGAGAAAGCATCCGGGGGATCAGCTCCGAGCCGAATAACCTGGCATCGGTTATGGGATCGTAGCCGCTGATGATGAACTTCGAGAAGCCTGATCGTTGGTATTCCTTCAGCGCTTCCGCCACCTGATCGTGACTGCCGACCAGACATCCCAGTGCCGGCCGTCCGGTCGGTACCCGCGTAATGCCTGACCAGAGCAGCCCGTCGAGCGCGTTTTCGTTCGCAGCTTTCCTGGCCCTGCCGATCGTTGCCTGCCGATTTTCGCCGATGTTCGCGGTAAAGCGGCCGTTGTCGACCACTTCCTCTATCAGCCGGTCCTGAATGGCATGGGCGCGTTCCCAGGCCTGCGCGGATGTGTCGGCTACCAGAACCCGCAGCGACGTAAGCAGTGCGGGCGATCGACCGACTACCGATGCTCGGGACAACACCTCGCGTGCAGGCGCCTGCAGAGCGGCAGCAGAGAAGCCGGGGAAGGCATAGACGTCGGCCGTGCGCGTACCGTATTCGATCGAGGCGGGGGAACTGCCGCCCCAGAAGATCGGGATGCCGCGTTCCGGGCGGACATGGGAGAATGCGCCCTCCAGCCGGTAGAACTCCCCTTCGTGGTCGAACGGCGTTCCGCTCGACCAGACCTTGCGCATCACTTCCACGTATTCGTTAGAGCGGCGATAGCGGTCGTCCTTGGTGCTGTAGTCGCCGTCCGCGCGCAGTTCCTGGTCGTCGGCGCCGGTGATGATGTGGACGCCGCAGCGCCCGCCGCTCATCCGGTCGAGGATCGCGAACATGCGTGCGGCCATCGTCGGGGCAATGAAGCCGGGGCGGTGCGCGATCATGAAGCCGAGCTTCGTGGTCGCCGCGGCTGCCCATGTCGCGATCGGCAGGCTGTCCGGGCGATGCGCGGAATTGGCGATGAGCACGCGGGCGAACCCGGCATCCTCGTGCGCGCGGGCGCAGGCGGCGATGAACTCGGGCTCCACCACGTCGAAGGGCTTGGGCCGCGCTTCGGAGTAGTCGTTCCAGTGCAGGATGCCGAAGAATTCGGTCGTATCGTCGATCATGGATGTGCGCGCCTCACCGCTTGGCAGGGTCCGGCGCGACCGGCCGGTAGGGGGTGACGTCGAAGAGGAAGCTGTCGAGGATGTCGGCGAAGCGCCCCGGCACTTCCAGCGGCGGGTAATGCCCGACATCCGGCAGGATCAGCGTCGATACCTGCGCGTGGGACAAGGCATCGCGCAGGGCCGCAGCGCTCTCGACCGGCAGGACCGGATCGCGCGCGCCCCAGACCAGCAGCACCGGCGCTGTGATTTTCGCCAGCGCATCGGCGGTGAGCGCCGGATCGTCGAGCGCCTCGACGATGGCCAGACGATCGGGCGCGGCAGGGCGGCGGTTCATGTCGTAGTATTCGTCGACGAGCCGGTCGTCGGCGCGCTCGGGCTCTCCGGTGTAGAAATCGAAGTAGGCGCGCCAGTAGGACCGGGGGCGGAAGATCTTGCTCTTGCGCCCGCTTGCCGGTGTGGAGGCGGCCAGTTCGCGCGCGAGCGCTGCGCTCAGCGCCATGCCCTTGCCGTCGGCGCGGCCGGTGGGCGTGTTGGACAGGATCAGTCGCTCGACGCGCGCGGGATTGCGCGCCGCATAGTAGAACGAGATCGCGCCGCCGCTCGACACTCCGGCAAGGCTGGCGCGCGCGACTTTCAGCCTGTCGAGCAGGGCTTCGAGTACCAGCACGGGATAGAGCGGACGGTCGTAGAGCGACTGCGGCGGGGCGCCCGAAAGGCCCATGTTCGGCTCGTCCCAGGCGATCACGCGGTAGCGGCGGCTCAGCCGCTCGATCATGGGCGCGAAGGTACGCAACGACGAACTCGACCCATGGGTGAGCACCAGCACCGGACCGGAGCCGACGTCCACATAATGAATGCGTGTGCCGAGCAGGTCGATGAACTTCGACTGCGGAAGGCGGTAGCGGCTTTCGAGTTCGGCGATCGGGATGGGGTCTGGGCGGGCGGCGGTGTCCTGCGCGCAGACGGGGGAGGTCGTGAAGGAGAGGGCGCAGAACGCGCCAAGCAGGGTACGCTTCATCGCGCGCAATCCTCAACCGCGCCGACCGGCGGGCGGGCAGGCTTGCCATCCCCGGTGTCGAGGAACCACGCGATGTCCTCGGCTGCGTCGGGCGCTTCGATCGGCAGGAAATGACCCGCTCCGGGGAAGCTGATCATCATCCGGCGGGAGGCGCCGACCGTGCGTGTCACATCGCAGCCCACGGAAACCGGCAGCATGGACCCGGCGCCGCCCCATAGCACGAGCGTCGGCACGCGGACCGATGCCAGTTGTTGTGCCGTCGTCTGTGAGCGCTTGCCGTAGTCGCTCGCCTCGAAGCGCAGGGCGCTGGTGAACTGGTCCAGCGTCGCCGCATTGCCGGGCTTGCGGTGCATGTCGTAGGTCTGCTGCACCAGATCTTCGGTCAGCACCGCCTTGTTGGCGATCAGGCGGTTCAGGAGGTAGCGGTAGAACGCCTTGGGCCGATAGATCGGGCGGAACAGGGTGTTCTCCAGAAAGCCCAGCATGGCCGAGGTCTTGGGCTGCATGGCGGGCGGGATCGGCACCAGCGGCGCGTTGACGAGGATGAGGCTCTCCACCTGATCGGGATGCGCCAGCGTATAGCGCATGGCGATGGCGCTGCCGGTGGAGATGCCGCCGATGCTGAAGCGCTTCAGGCGCTCGTGCCGGACGAGGAGGGCGATCAGCTGCTCGACGCGGCGGGGACTGTATTGCCCGGTGCTGTCGGGGCCGGAGAGGCCGTAAGGCGGCATGTCGATGCGGATCACGCGGTGGTCGCGGGCGAGCCGCAGCGCCCAGGCATCCCAGATGCGCAGTGACTGATAGTGTCCGTGAATCAGCACGATGACAGGCCCGGAGCCCCGGTCGTCGACGTGAAGCTGCACGCCGTCGAGCGTCACGTAGCGCGAGTGGGCGGTCTGGTAGCGCTGCCGCAGGTCCTCCAGTGGAATGGCGAATACACCCGTCCGCGCGGCGAGGACGAAGCTGCCGAACCCCACCGCAAGCAGCGCCAGCGCCGCGATCCCGGCCATGACCGGACGTTTCAGCATGTCCCGTGTTTCCCCGCCTTCATCGCCCGGACTATGCGAGGTGCGCGCGCTTCGGCCCAATCGAAAGCGCGCATGCAGTCATGTCCAAACCGTATGGCAGCCTGCCGTCACAGCGCCTCGTGCAGCCGCTTGATCACTACCCGCAGGGCGCCGCTCATGTAAGTCCGCCGCCGGGTGATGACGCAAAGCGTGGCCTCGACGCGGCGCATGTCGGAGGGGACTTCCTGCAATCGCCCGTCGGCGATGCAGTCGGCGATCTCGGTGCGGTCCATCAGGCCGATGAGGTCGGCGTTGAGCAGCAGCTGGCGCAGCATCGCGGGCGAGGAACTGCGCACGCGGATGTTGTGGTCCTCGTCCTCCAGCCCCAGAAGTCCGCGGTAGAACGCCTCGGCATTGGGCTGGTTGAAGATCGCCCAGGGCCAGCGCGCCAAGTCCCGCGCGGCGGTCACGCCGCGTTCGAGGATCGGATGCCCGCGCCGAGCCACCAGCACCATGTCGAGCCGCGCGAGCGGCCGGAAGTTGAGGTCGCCGCTGTCGAGGTCGGGGCGCAGGGTGTCGATGATCGCGTCAAGTTCGCCGCGTCGCAGCCGCGCGAACTGCGTTTCGGGCACGTCGTAGTCGAGCGAAAGCGTGATGTTCTCGGCCGAAACCGCCATTTCCGCGCAAGCCTGTGCGATGCGTGGGTCGGTCGCGGTGGAGCCGATACCGAGGCGGACATGTCCGAGCCCGCCCGCCCGCATGGCGCCGACATCCTCGATCGCCTGGTCGAAACCGTGGAGGATCGAGCGCGCATGGGCGGCCAGCAATTCCCCGTAGCGGGTGGGCAGGACGCCCCGGTGGCCGCGCTCGAACAGGTCGACGCCAAGCTGCTCCTCAAGCGTGCGGATACTGCGCGAAAGCGTGGGTTGCGTGATGTTCTGCGCGGTCGAGGCGAGGGTCATGGAGCCCGTCTCCACCGCCGCCAGGAAGTGTCGCAATTGCCGGATCTGCATGGTTCGATTCCCCGAGCATACGTTTTGTGCATGGAAGAAGCCGTGCTTTCGATTTCCCGGGCCAGTGCCGTGTCCGTAGTCTCCGGCTGGTAGGCAGTCCGTGGTGGAGCCTGCGAGGCGGGGGCGCTCTTGATGGAAATGGCGGCACTCAACGGCACCCAGGGTGTACCTAATGGCACCGAACGCATACCGATCGCCACCAAAGTGGGCTGGGCGTTCGGTTCGGCGGGCAGCACGACCGTGCTCTATGTCGTCAACGTCATCCTGATGTATTATCTGGTCACGGCGACCGGGATGGACCCCGCGCTTGCGGGTTCGTTCATGCTGGCCGGGCGCATCTACGACGGCATCGCCGACCTGCTCATCGGACAGGGCAGCGACCGCACCCGCAGCCGCTGGGGGCGGCGGCGACCGTGGATGGCGGCGGGCGCTCTGGCGAGCGGCCTCGGCATGGCCTGGCTGTTCTCGGGCAGCGGGGCGGGCGGTTCGCAGGCGGTCATGGTGATGGCGGCGCTGCTGCTGACCTTCACCGGCTATTCCGCCTTCGCGATCCCATCCTCCGCCATGCCCGCCGAGATCACCGAGAGCCCGCAGGAGCGGACCTCGCTGATGGCGTGGCGCACGTTCTTCATCCAGCTTGCGGCGCTGGCGGGGGGCGCGCTGGCTCCGGCGATGATCGCGTGGGGCGGCAGTTCCGCAGATGCCTTCGCGCGCATGGGCTACTGCATGGCCGCCTTCATCTTCGTGAGCATGGCGGTCGCGGTCATCGCCACCGGAGGGCTGCGCGAGCACCCCATAGAGCATGAGCGCGGCTCCGCACTCGCCGGGTTCACGCAGCTTTTCGCCAACCGCCCGTTCATCGTCCTGCTGGGCGTCAAGTTCTGCGGCTTCATCGCCTCGGCCGCCGTGGGAGCGACGGGGCTGTTCTTCATGCGCGACATCCTCGCGCGCGGAGAGACCGGCATGGCGCAGTTCGCGCTGGCAAGCGGCCTTGTCGGCACCATGAGCGTGCCCGTCTGGCGCCAGATCGCCCGCTTCGCGCCCAAGCCGGTGATCTGCGCCGTGGCGCTGGTGCTCTCGGCCGCGATCAGCCTGAGCTGGCTCGCGGCCTCTTCCACCGAGAGCGACGCAGTATTCTTGCTGCGCGGCGGCCTTGCCGGTTTCGCGACGACGGGGACGCTGCTGATGACGCTCTCCATGCTGCCCGACACCATCGCCTTCGGCGTGCGCCGCAGCGGCCTGCGCAAGGAGGGGCTCTACGCCGCCTTCTTCGAATTCTTTCAGAAGGCCGCCTTCGCCATCGCGCCGTTCCTTGTCGGACTGTTCCTGCAGGCGAACGGCTATAGATCCGGGACCGGTGCCGCGCTGGTGCAGAGCGAGGCCGCGCGCGAAGCGGTGCGGCTGTCGATGGCGCTGATCCCGGCGATCGCGCAAGTGACCGGGATCGTCCTGCTCCTTTTCTACCGGATGCCGCACGAGGAAAACTGACGCATCATGTCGATCGAGATCATCGGGACTTTCAACCATCGCGAATCCTCGGAGGCGAACCCGCGCCCGATGGGTATCGTCGAGCCCGACTTCATCGCCCGCCTCGCCGCCGCGTTCGAGACGGCGCAGTTCGACCGCGTGCTGATCGCACAGGCGGCGACATGGCCGGACGGCGTGGTCTTCGCCACGCACCTTGCCGGGATCACGAAGCGGCTCAGGTTCATGATCGCGCACCGCCCCGGCTTCGTCGCGCCGACGCTGGCCGCGCGCCAGTTCGCCACGCTCGACCGGCTGAGCGAGGGGCGGGTGGGCGTCCACATCATCTCCGCGCCCAGCGACACCGAGACGCAGGCCGACGGCGATTTCCTCACCCGCGACGAACGCCACGCCCGCAGCGCCGAATACATCCCGCTGCTGCGCCGGACGTGGAGCGGCGAGCGGTTCGATCACGACGGCACGTTCTACTCCTTGCGCGGCGCGCGCTCCGAAGTGGTGCCTGTGCAGGAGGGCGGCATCCCGGTGTTCTTCGGCGGCCAGTCCCCGCGCGCGCTGGAAGTCGCGGGGCAGCACGCCGACGTCTACGCCTTCGGCATAGACCGGCTGGAGCCCAGCGCCGCACTGATCGCATCGGTGCGCGAGGAGGCGCGCACGGCGGGGCGTTCGGTCGATTTCTGCATGTCCACCCGGATCATCGTCGGCCGCACCGAAAGCGAAGCCTGGGACAAGGCGCATGCCGTGCTGGAGGACGTGCGCCGGGGCGTCGAGGACATGGCGCAGAAGGGCGGCCAGCCTGGCGTCCTCGGCAAGAACGAACTGGCGGAGGCGCGCGCCCGCGAAGGCGATGTGCTGGACGAAAGGCTCTGGGTGGGCATCGCCCGCGCCACCGGGTTCCAGAAGGCGGCGAGCACGATCGTCGGCACGCCGGACTCGGTCGCGGCCAGCCTGCTCGCCTATCACCGGCTCGGCGTGAACCGCTTCCTGATCAGCGGCTTCGATCCGATCGCCGACGTCCTGCACCTTGGCGAGCATCTCGTGCCGCGTCTGCGCGCCTTCGCCGCGCAGCCGGCCTGAGCCGATGCGCGCGCCCTCATCCCGGCGGCGAGGAGAGTTCGCGCCGCAGCAGGTTGGCGAATTCCATGACGATCGGGCGCAGCGGAATGTCGGGGCGGTAAAGCAGCCCGGTCGCGCGTGGGACGGGCATGCCCTCCACCCGCAGGGCCTGCGCCCGGGCGCCGCGCATGTAGTCCTCGGGCATGATGCCGAGGCAACCCTCGTCCTCGATCAGCGCGCGCATCATCCTTGGGGAATCGGTGCGGAAAACCTGATCGGGAAAGCCCATGCCGCCATTGGCGAAGAAGCGATTCATGTCGAGATCCGCGTGGAGGCAATTTAAATAAACCCACCGCTCTCGTGTCAATTGGTCGAAAGTAATTATACAATCTATGGCGCATAGATGGTGCCTTTGTGCTGCATATAGATGCGTTTTCGTAGTAAAAAGGCGCTCGTAGGCGATGCCTGCCTGCATGCGATCCGTCGGGACCATGCTGGCGATCAGTTCGACCCTGCCTTCCAGCACCATCGGCACCAGATCCTCGATCATTCCGATCTTCAGATTGATCGACAGGTGGGGATAGCGCCGGGCGAATTCCGAGAGGATTTTCGGCAGCGCGAGATCGGCCAGATGAGTGCCGATGCCGACGTTCAGCGCACCCCCCAGACCCTTAGCCAGCCGGGCGATGTCGGCCCTGGCATTGTCCGCCGTGGCGGTCAGCAGGTTGGCGTATTCGTAGAGCACCGAACCGGCTGAAGTCGGCTCTATTCCATTGTTTCTGCGCACCAGAAGCGGCGTTCCGACGCTTGCTTCGAGGGCATTCATGCTGCGCGTCAGGGCGGGCTGGGTGAGGTGCACCGCCTTGGCTGCGGCGGAGAACGAACGCTCCTCGATGATGGCGATCAGGTGGCGCAACTGGCGAAGGTCCATCGTGCTCTCCGAACGGGCGGATTCCAGGTCCGGCCCTCCGGAGTTTCATAACTAATGGTTATGGGCGGACAACCCAAATTCAATTGAATATCCGATTTTATCCTGAAAGCTTCGCTCTCGTAGTCACGCAATGAATCAAAGTTCATTCGTATACATATCGCGACAACAGGGGGAAATTTTCAATGCGATCGAAATCGAAATGCTATGACTTTGGTGCATGCTGCACTGCGCTGATGCTCGTCATGGCCGCCGCGCCCGCCGCGCAGGCTCAGGAAGCCGCGGCTGCACCGACCGCTCCGCAGGTCGAAGCGGGCACCGACGGCGGGGTGATCATGGTCACCGCCCGCCGCCGCGAAGAGTCCTTGCTGGAGACCCCGGTGACGCTGTCGGTCATGAC
>JASGGD010000142.1:0-12981 GCA_047605225.1 Novosphingobium sp. | reverse complement strand
ACGCCCTGTCGAAGATGATCGATCCGGGCGAGCGCGTGCTGACGATCGAGGACGCCGCCGAACTCCGCCTGCAGCAGCCGCACTGGCTGCCGCTGGAAACCCGCCCGCCCAACCTCGAGGGCCAGGGCGCGATCACCATCGGCGACCTCGTCAAGAACGCCCTGCGTATGCGTCCGGACCGCATCATCCTGGGCGAAATCCGCGGCGCCGAGTGCTTCGACCTGCTCGCCGCCATGAACACCGGCCACGACGGCTCGATGTGCACGCTTCACGCCAACAGCCCGCGCGAGTGCCTTGGCCGTATGGAAAACATGATCCTGATGGGCGACATCAAGATCCCCAAGGAAGCCATCAGCCGCCAGATCGCCGAGTCCGTCGACCTCATCGTGCAGGTGAAGCGCCTGCGCGACGGTTCGCGTCGCACCACCAACATCACCGAAGTGATCGGCATGGAAGGCGACGTCATCGTCACTCAGGAACTCTTCAAGTTCGAGTATCTGGACGAGACCGACGAAGGCAAGATCATCGGCGAATTCCGCCCCTCGGGCCTGCGCCCCTACACGCTGGAGAAAGCGCGCCAGTTCGGGTTCGATCAGGCCTACCTCGAAGCCTGCCTGTAAATTCTGTTGTGATGAGCGTTTAATCAGGCAGCGCCACCCCGCCGGAGTCATGCCTGTTCGGCGGAAGCCTCCACCAGCCATGCTGGCCTTGAGTCTGCGCCACCGTATCGATGCGCTCGCGCCCCTTGGCCAAATATATGGCCAGACCTCCGGTACGCTCCAGCGAGGCTCGGTCGGCTTTGATCCAGCGCGGCCGGCAACTGCGGGGAAGCCAGCGGTCCGATATGACGATGTCACTGCGCTCACATGCGGCAGCAAGCGATCGTTCCGCAACGGCATCCCGCCCGCGGGAAACCAGCAGGTGCCACACCGCGCCCGATCGCTGGATGGTGACCGAGCAGAAATCGGAGTTACAGCGAGCGCCCGGCAGGCGATCGAAAGCGAGAGGGGCAGCCTCTATCCCCGCAAACTCCATCAGGTTGTTGTGGGCATAGCCCTCTTTGCTGTTCCTCAGCAGGAACAGGCGGGCTCCATCTTCTTCGACAAGCCCGACGTGGCGACCATCCCCTGAAACGAGGATGTCCGCCGGCGGTGCCATCACCAGCAGAAGCACACCGGCTGCGGCCGGCGGCAACCCTGCCCAGCGGACGCGCCCGCTCCACAGTCCGATCCAGAGCCCCCCGGCGACGAAGAGCAGGAATGCCCATACATTGGTGCCGGGCAACAAATTTACAGCGCCGGGTCGCGAAGCGAACCAGTGCGCTATGCCGGAAAGCAAATCTATCGAAACACCCGCGAGCCACCAGACCGGGCCGCCCAGCCCTAAGATATCGAGGATCAGCGCCCCCGCCAGCAAGGGCATGACAACGAACGTCGACCATGGAATCGCAATCACGTTGGCCAGCGCTCCATAAACGCCGGCGCGGTGGAAGTGGTGCAAACCGATCGGCATCAAGACCAGGTCGATCACCGCGCCCGTTAGCAGCAGCAGCGCAAGATGCCGGAGTCCCCTCGCCGCCAGCCCTTCGTCACGAGGGGCAAGAAAATGGCGCACCGGCGCCGCGGTCCCGACCGCGATCAGCGCCAGAACGGCGCCAAAACTCATCTGAAAGCTCGGCCCGACGACGGCTTCCGGCCAGAGTAGCAGAACGCAAAATGCTGCCACCGCAAGCATGCGCAAGGACAGCGGCTCGCGTCCGAGGGCCAGTGCCACCAGCACCAGAAGCGCACCGATACATGACCGAACGGTGGGGACTTCAGCTCCGGACACGAGGGTATAAACGACACCCGCGACTGCACCGCCCGCCGCAGCGACGACCGGCAACCGCACTCTGAGCGCGATCCACGGAAACAGCGCCAGCAATCGGATCAACAGGAAATAAACCGCTCCGACCATCGCACTGACGTGCAGCCCGCTGATGGAAAGAAGATGCGCCAACCCCGAATCGCGCATCGCCTGGTCGTCGGCTTCCGAAATGCCTCCACGATCCCCTGTCACGAATGCAGCTGCGATCCCCGCACGCTCTTCGCCGATGCTAACCCGGATATGGTCGGTCAACGACTGCCTGACCCTTGAAAGCCCCCAACGTTCGTGATCGCCTTCGCGGACGACTCTCAACTCACCCATGACTGATCCGCTAGCCGCGATGCCAGAGAACCAGGACGTACGTGCGAAATTGTATGCGCCCGGCAACATCGGGGGAGCAGGGGGCATCAATCTCGCTTTGAAGCTGACCTGGTCACCAACCCGAATTCCCTTTGCGCCCCCTTTGCCGGGAACATTGAGCCGGACCTTTATGGCCATTCCACTTTGCGGGTCTCGCATCGCCAGCATAAGCCGATCACGGTCCAGCGCAGGCTGCGACTCGATTCCAAGAACATACGCGGAAAAATCGCCGGACAGCGGCCGCTCGATCGCCGCTTGTCCAACGAGTTCGGATCGCCCCCAGACGATCAGGCAACCGGCCGCAGCGAACAACGGCAAAACCATCATCGCGCGCCGGAGATGCGGGTACACCCTACTTAGTGGAAAGGACGCATAAAAAGTTGCAGAAACCGCAACTGACACAGCCAAAAACCCGATCCAGAAGGGCGCGGAAGGCAGCCAAAACCAAGCAATTATGCCACTTGCAAAGGCGACTGTTAGCCAAGGCGCCCTTTCGAAACCGGCGCCGCAAAGAAATCGCTCGACGCCAGCCAAAACCCTCGACAAGAGGCCCGCAGCGGTCCATGGCCCATGCTGCAATGCAGCGGCTCCGGGACCTTCCGGAGGCGGAATTTCAAAGATCGCGGCTTGGGTCCCCATCGCCGCCAATAGGACAGGAAGGCCGGGTAGATGGCAAGCGGTAGTGCATCGGGCGAGGCGACTGGCAAGAAGGCCCCCGTGCCCTCCCCTGTCGTAACGCGCTTTGCTCCCTCGCCCACCGGTTACCTCCATATCGGTGGCGCTCGTACGGCGCTGTTCAACTGGCTCTTCGCGCGCCGTCATGGCGGCAAGTACCTGCTGCGCATTGAGGATACCGATCGCGCCCGCTCGACCGAGCCTGCGATCGATGCGATCTTCGATGGCCTGTCGTGGCTCGGCCTCGACGGCGACGAAGCCCCGGTGTTCCAGTTCGCGCGTTCGGATCGTCATGCCGAAGTCGCCGCGCAGTTGATGGAAAGCGGCCACGCCTATCGCTGCTACCTAACGCAGGAAGAACTCGCCGAGCGCCGGCAGAAGGCGCAGGAGGAGCGCCGCCCGTTCCGCATCGACAGCGAATGGCGCGATGCCGATCCCTCGACTTGGCCGACCGACCGCTCGTGGGTGGTGCGCGTCAAGGCGCCGCGCGAAGGCTCGACGACGATCGAGGATCTCGTGCAGGGCACGGTCACCGTGCAGAACGAGGAAATCGACGACTTCGTCATCCTGCGCGGCGACGGCACCCCGACCTACATGCTGGCTGTGGTCGTGGACGATCACGACATGGGCGTCACGCACGTCCTGCGCGGCGACGATCACCTGAACAACGCCTTCCGCCAGCTCGTCGTCATCAACGGAATGGGCTGGGACGTGCCGACGTACGGCCACGTTCCGCTGATCCACGGATCGGACGGCGCCAAGCTGTCCAAGCGCCACGGCGCGCTGGGCGTCGATGCCTATCGCGACGAGATGGGCCTGCTGCCCGAAGCCGTGTTCAACTACCTGCTGCGCCTCGGCTGGGGCCACGGCGATGAGGAAATCATCAGCCGCGAGCAGGCGATCGAATGGTTCGACATGGTCGACGTGGGCAAGAGCCCTTCGCGTTTCGACCTTGCCAAGCTTCAGAATCTCAACGGGCATTATCTGCGCGAGGCCGACGACGTGCGGCTTGCGGGCCTCGTCGAAGCACGCCTCAACGGCGTGGAAGGCGACGAGCCTGCCGACCTGCTGGTCCGCGCCATGCCCGTGCTCAAGGTCCGTGCCAAGGACCTCAACGAACTTGCAGAAGGCTCTGCCTTCCTCTTCGCCCAGCGTCCGCTCGCCATGAGCGAGAAGGCGCTGGCGCTCCTGACCGTCGAGGGGCGCGAGCGCCTTGCGGCCATTCATGAGCGCCTGTCCGGCCAGGCCGACTGGACACTCGAGGCACTGGAAGCCAACCTGAAGGCAATGGCCGAGACCCTTGGACTGGGTCTCGGCAAGCTCGCGCAACCCTTGCGGGCAGCCCTGACGGGTCAGACGACCTCGCCGGGGATATTCGACGTACTGGTATTGCTCGGACGGGAAGAGAGCCTCGCGCGCATCGGCGAGCAGGCTCAGGTTCCCGCCGGGTCGCAGTCATAAGGAGATAATTGGTGGGTGATCAGGCTAAACTGAGCGTCGGTGGCGCGGAAAACGACTATCCCGTTCTCAAGGGAAGCGTGGGTCCGGACGTCATCGACATCCGCAAGCTCTACGGCCAGACGGGCGCATTCACGTTCGATCCGGGCTTTACCTCGACCGCGAGCTGCGAGTCGGCGCTGACCTACATCGACGGTGACGAAGGCGTTCTGCTGCACCGCGGCTATCCGATCGGCCAGCTGGCAGAGAACTCCTCGTTCATGGAAACGAGCTACCTGCTTCTGAATGGTGAACTGCCGAGCAAGGATGAGCTTGCGATGTTCGAGAACACCATCACGCGCCACACCATGCTGCACGAGCAGCTGGCGACGTTCTATCGCGGTTTCCGCCGTGACGCGCACCCGATGGCCATCATGTGCGGCGTGGTCGGCGCGCTCTCGGCGTTCTACCATGATTCGACCGACATCGCCGACCCCGAGCATCGCAAGATCAGCTCGCACCGCCTGATCGCCAAGATGCCGACGATCGCGGCGATGGCCTACAAGTACTCGGTCGGCCAGCCGTTCCTCTACCCGGACAACAAGCTGAGCTACACCGGCAACTTCCTGCGCATGACCTTCGGCGTGCCCGCGGAAGAGTACGAAGTAGTTCCGGCTGTCGAAAAGGCGATGGACCGTATCTTCATCCTTCACGCCGACCACGAGCAGAACGCCTCGACCTCGACCGTGCGCCTTGCCGGTTCGTCGGGCGCAAACCCCTTCGCGTGCATCGCGGCAGGCATCGCCTGCCTCTGGGGTCCTGCGCATGGCGGCGCGAACGAAGCCGCGCTCAACATGCTGAAGGAAATCGGCACCCCCGATCGCATCCAGCACTACATCGACCGCGCCAAGGACAAGAGCGATCCGTTCCGCCTGATGGGCTTCGGTCACCGCGTCTACAAGAACTACGACCCGCGCGCGACTGTCATGCAGTCGACCCTGCGCGAAGTGTTCGAAGCCCTCAACGTCACCGACCCGCTGTTCGAGACCGCGCTGCGCCTCGAAGAGATCGCGCTCAGCGATCCCTACTTCGCGGAGAAGAAGCTGTTCCCGAACGTGGACTTCTACTCGGGCATCATCCTTTCGGCGATCGGCTTCCCGACCACCATGTTCACCGTGCTGTTCGCTCTGGCGCGCACCGTGGGCTGGGTCGCGCAGTGGAACGAAATGATCTCCGATCCCGGCCAGAAGATCGGTCGTCCGCGCCAGCTCTACACCGGCCCGACGCAGCGCGATTACGTGCCGCTCGACAAGCGCTGAGGTTAGGGCCCGCGATCACTCGCGGGTATCAGAACCAGGAAAGGCCCTCGCGCAAGCGGGGGCCTTTTTCGTTGGGCGTCATGAAATCTGCCCCATTCGAGCAAACGCGCCACAATCCGGCCGCATCCGGGGTGCAGCCTTGCTGCTCGAATGGGGGCGCATGATAATGATGTTCTTGAGAATTCTGGCGATGGCGCTGGGCCTGCTGATGATGGCGGCCGGGCTCTTCGTCGCCCTGCAGGGAACGGGCGTGATCAAGTGGCCCGCCGACAGCATGATGATCGCCGACCGCGCCTGGGCCGTGCGTGGAGCCGTCTTTGCAATGGTGGGCGCCATCGTCGTATGGCTGGGACGCCGGTGCTAGCTCAGCCCTCGGGATCGCCCGGAACGTCGAGAATGAACCGGGCGCCCTGCCCCGGCGTGCTCTCGATCGACAAGTCGCCGCCCATAGCTCGGGCCAGTCGGCGCGAGATATAGAGGCCGAGGCCGGAGCCGCCGTCGCCGCTGCGGCCCAGACGCTCGAACTTCTCGAAAACGCGGACCTGCTCGTCGAGGCTGAGGCCCGGCCCCTGATCGCCGACGATGGCGCGCGCGCGCAGGCCCTGCACTTCGACCTGCACGTCGACGCGCGAGCCTTGCGGCGAATAGCGGATCGCGTTGCCGATGAGGTTGAGCAGGACCTGCAGAGCCCGGCGAAATTCCGCCAGTGCCGGTGCGCTGTCCCCCGGACCGGGCGCGACGATCGCGATGCCCTTCTCCCGCGCCCGCACGCCGAGAATGCCTGCAGCCTGCCGCGCGACATCGGCCAGATCAATGAAATCGGGCGTGGTCGCGAAGTTGTCGTCCTCGACCACTTCGAGGTCGGCCATGTCTTCGAGCAGATCCAGAAGCAGTTTGCCTGCGCTGGCGATCTCACCGGCATATTCGGCGTAGGCATCGGGAAGCGGCCCGGCGAGGCGGGTGCGGATGGTCTCGGCGTTGGCGACGATCCGCGCGATCGGCTGCCTGAGCACCGGCGCCAGATCCTGCCCGACAAGGCCGCGACGCTGCACCGGCGCGGCGGGTTCCACCGGCGGCACCCAGTCCGAAGGTGCCTCGTCCGACAGGAGCAGCAGTTCGAAACCCGAGGGTTCGAAACCGGGCCGGATGTGCGGGATCAGCGAGACTCGCCAGCTGCGCGAGGAACCTGCGACCACCACCGGCGCACCATCGAGCAACCGCCAGTGAAGCGGCTGCTGGTGCGTGACGTTCTCGGGCGGCAGGAAATCGGTCCAGCACCGGCCCGTACCCTGTTCCATGGAGGCGGCCAGCTGCGCCAGTTCGGGAGAATCGCACGTAACCGCGATGAGGCGCTGCCCCGCATCGAGCCATGCGCCAAGTTCCGCAACTTGCCGGTCGGTCACCGCGCAGCGGCTTTCGGCGAGAACGCCCTCCTCGGACACGAGCGCCGAGGTCTGCCAGCTGCGCACGCGGATCGCGCAGCCATCGCCCTCGGGCTCGACCTCGATCCACGCCGCGATCGCATCGCTGCCGTCCTGCGCCTTGACCGACTGGGTCACGAGGCGGCGTACGCGGCGCGCGCTACGGACCAGATCGAGCAGTTCGGGCACCGCGATCGTGCCGGGCATCTCGCCGCCGCACCGCAGCTGGAGCCCGACAAGCGGCTCCTCGGCGCTGACCAGACGGTCCTGCGCATCGCTGGTCGCCCGAGCGAGGATGGCGCCATCGATCGACGTCATGGTGCGACCGCCCCGTTCGACAGGATCGACGCCGCACGCCATGCATCGATGCCCCCCAGCCCGAGCGGAATATCTGCGGTCGAATGTATCGCCGCCACCTGCTCCTCGACGAGCGCGGCGGGCAGTTGCGTGGCGAGAAGGCTCAGCGCCAGTCGCGCCTGCTGCCCCGGCTGCGTCGCCATGACCGCCACGTCACGGGCCTCGCCCGAGCGCAGGGACAGGGCAGTCAGAAACAGTGCGACCCCGGCCTGCGCGATCGACAAAGTCGCCTCGGGAGGCAAATCGGCCGCCAGACGCCCCGCCCATGCAAGACGGCTAGAGGCCGCCGCGTGATCGCGGCGCGCCTCAGCCTCTACGGCTCGCGCACGTTCGGAAAGCGTCGGCTCGGCCCCTACCAGCGTGCGCAGGATCACGAGCACCGCTTCGAGCACGGCGTCGGGGAGTTCGGCCAACGGCAGCGCCATGCGTCGCTGCGCGTTACACCAGCGTGCCTGCGCCGCCAGAAAGCCGCGCGCCGCCTCATCGCCCACGATCGCACGATCCTGCACCAGCGGTGCCGCGACCGGGTCGAGGCCGATCCGATCCTGAAGACGCTCGGTCAATTGCCATTCCAGCGCGGCGCCATGGACATGGGCCAGCAGAACCGGCTCGTCGAGGAACGCGCGCGTCAGCACCGCGATCTCCTCGGGCGCATGGGCGCGCCGGTCGGCGCTGCCGATCAGGGCATCGAGCAGTTGCCCCGCGATGTCGGCGAGAATACCCCGCACCCGCGCGAGGATTTCCTCGCTGAACGCGGCGTGCTGATCGGCCGCCACGAGATAGCGCAGCACCGGCAGCGCCGAAGCCGCCGCAGCGTCTCCGCGCACGAGGTCGCGGCGCAGCGCGGCCTCCATGGCTTGCGTATCCGCCGGATGAGCGGCCTGATCGATCATATGACCCGTCTAACCGGCATCTGGTTAATTCGAGGTTATCCGTCGCGCCGCCGCGGCA
The DNA here is from genome assembly GCA_047605225.1 of Novosphingobium sp. GTDB lineage: Bacteria > Pseudomonadota > Alphaproteobacteria > Sphingomonadales > Sphingomonadaceae > Novosphingobium. Next base: position 4,595 of record JASGGD010000142.1, on the reverse strand, counting down.
GGACGAGCGCCGCGACCACGAGAGCGGCCGAAAGCAGCCTTACCGCAAGCAGCACCTGACCGAAGCCGGAGGCGAAGGCGAGGATCAGACCAAGCAGCGCCCGATCCGCGAAAAGCCCGGAAAAACGCCCGACGGCTATGCGCGGCAGCAGCACCAGCAGCATCATGAGAATGGCCGGAGTACACAGCCAGGCGAGAACCGGCTCCCCCGGAAACCGAGGCGTGTCGAGCAGGATCAGCCCGGCGAAGACCACGTCCACCAGCCACACCAGCGCATCGGCGCGCGGAATTGCCGGACAGGCCTGCCCCAGCGCGTGCCGCTCCGCCGCCCGCAGCAGGCGACTGGCCTCGACCAGCAGCCACGCGACGGCAAGGAATGCGAAAGCGCACCACAGGAAGCCGAACCACCCCGCGCCTGCCGCGATGAACAGCGCCACCAGCACCGCGGCCGAGACCACATTGCTGGCATTGCCCGCGTGCAGCAGCGAGGAGCCGAAGCTCAGCACCGCGAACCTTGCGATCGTGCGCCCGGGCGTACGCGGCCCGTCCTGCGCGAAACGGGTGCGCATCCACTCGTCTTCGAGCGCGTAGGCTTCGGCCTCGCTGCGCACCATGCGCCAGCCCGATCCGGCACGCGCTGCCGCCGGGACCTCGCGCATGGCGATGCCCGACTGGAGTGCGATGCGGGTGAGCGCCGAGATCGCATCGACGTCGATGGGCAATTCGTGAAGCCGCTCGACCAGTGCTCCCGGCACGCGCATCAGCCCGGCGGTGGCCCGATTGATGTCGATACGCTCGAACCCGGCCGCCAGTGCACCTTCCACCGGCTGTACCAGTACGGTCGGCGTGCGCCCTTCCAGCAGCGGCACCGCCGCCGCCGGATCGGCGAACAGCCCCTCCGACACGACGATGAGTTCGTCTCCTGCCGTCACCAGACCGGCCAGTTGCCCGGCGCCGGTCGCGATGGCGAACTGCAGCCCCGCATCCTCGGCATCGTGCTGGAGCGCGATAAGCTCGGGCGAAGTCCCGCGCGCCATGCAGATGACGCGCTGACATTCCAGCGCCAGCGCCATGCCGAGCTGGTGCTGGGCGACGCTCGCGCCCGCAACGCGCAGAAACGCGCGCGGGAACGGCTGCCCTGAAGCGGCAGGCTCCGTCATGGCCAACAATGCTATGCGCAAATCCGAAACTCCAGCACCCCGCCAAGATGTAGGCAGGTCGGCGCCAAGTGCCAAGCCAAAGCGGCGGATCAGGTTCCGGAAAACTCCGTCAGGTAGCCTTTGAGGCGGCGTACCACGGTCGGTTCGCCCGGCGCGGCATCCAGCGCGTCCTGCGCCAGTTCCAGCAGGTGCATGGAATGGAAACTCGCCGCGAGCCCCTTGAGCCGCGTCGCCGCGACCACCCAGTTCCCGTCGCAGCGCGCCCGTTCAAGCAGGTCCACCTGCCGCGCGACACCTTCTATATAGGCCGCGCGCAGCTCCGCCATCAGCACGGGATCACCCCCCGCCGCAGCTGCGAGAGTGGCTTCGAGGGCTCCAGCTTCATACGCCATTTCCCCAGCTTAATATCGGAAGTCTTAAACCGGGGTTTATCGGACCGGCCCACGTGGTAATCTAGCCGGATGGTTGGGGAAAACAGGATCATCGCATTCGGCGCAGGCACCGGCGAGACGCCGGAGCCCGAAGCGTCGGCAATCGCGGCCGAATCGGCAGTCGAGCCGGGACCGTCCGAAAGCTGGGACGACGCCTGGGTCGCGGCCGAGGGTGCCGAGGATGCCGTCGCGCCCTCCTCCGGGCGGGAATGGATCGCGCCGGTGCTTGCCGGTGCGCTCGTCGTCGCGTGGAGCGGCCTGTTCATCGCGGCGGCTCTGCCCGTATTCAGGGCCGGGCTCACGCTCGCCGAAATCCCAGCCCTCGTCATGCAATGGAGCGTGCCGGTCCTCTTGATCGGCCTCGGCTGGCTGATCACGATGCGCCACAGCACGCGCGAAGGTCGCCGTTTCGGCCACATCGCGCAGACGTTGTCGACCGAGTCGGCCCTCCTTGAACGCCGCCTTACCACGGTGAACCGCGAGTTGAGCCTTGCCCGCGAGTTCATCGCCGCGCAGGCGCGCGACCTCGAGACGCTGGGCCGCCTTGCTGCCGAACGCCTCTCGCAGAATGCCGAGCGGCTGCAGGAACTCGTGCGCGACAACGGCGCCCGCGTCGATTCGATCAGTTCGGTCAGCACCGCCGCACTCGACAACATGGAGAAGCTGCGCGGGCAACTGCCGGTGATCGCCAGCTCGGCCAAGGACGTCACCAACAACATTGCGAACGCAGGCCGCACTGCGCATTCGCAACTTGAGGACATGATCAACGGCTTCAACCGGCTTAACGAATTCGGTTCGGCCAGCACCCGGCAGGTCAGCCTGCTGCGCGATCAGGTCAACGATACGCTCGACGGCTTCAATGCGCGCAGCGAGCAGCTGGAGCAGACCCTGGCCGCCCGCTTTACCGCACTCGACGCGCGCGGCGACGATTTCCGCACCCGCCTCGACCGCCACGAAGTCGATGCACTGGCGGCGATCCGCACGCGTGCCCGCGCGCTGACCGAAGAGATCGACGAGAGCCGCCAGCAACTCGACCGACAGGAAGCCGAAAGCCTCACCTCGCTACGCGCTCGCCTCGGCGCCCTGCGCGACGAAAGCGACGTGGTCTCGCGCGCCCTGCGCCAGGCCGAGGAACGCGCGACGGAAAACCTGCGCGCCTCGCTGTCGGAACTGTCCGAGGAGCAGGCCGCCGCCGGCGTCGCCATCGCCGAGGCCCACCAGACCGCCATCGATGCGCTCGGCGCGCGTCTGGAGGCCATCGCGACCGAAGCCTGCCAGGTCGACGAATCGATCGGCCTTCGCGCAGAGCGTCTAGCGACGGAAGCGCAGGAGCGCCAGTCGCGTCAGGTCGAGCAGGAACGCCACGCCATCGCCCGCATCGACCACATGCTCGGTGACCTCGACGCCTCGATCGCCGAACGGCTGGAGCGCCATCGCATTCAGGCCGCTGCGCTCGCAGAACGCGCGGCGACGATCACCGGCGAGCTCGGTCGCTTCGAGGCCCGCCTCGAAACCATCGCGGCGCACACCGGTGAAGCCGAGGACCGCCTTGCGATCAGCCTCTCCTCGCTGACCGATCGCCTGACGGCGGCTCGCGCAACGCTCGCGGCGACCGACGGCGAAGTGGAAAAGCTCACCGAAGACAGCGTGCGCCTGCTCGAACTCATTCAGGCCAGCGCCCGCCAGACCGGCAGCGCCCTTCCCGAAGCGCTTGCGGTGTCTGAGGATCGTCTGCGTCGCCTTCAGGACGGTTTGAGTGCCGTTGTGTGCCAGTTGCGCGACGCCGCGCAGGGCGGCGAGGACGTGGCTGCGGAAATCGGCGTATCGGGTCGCGATCTCGACGCGCTGATCGCCGGTCTATCCCAGGCACAAGCGCAGATTTCCGCGCGTGGCGCCGACCATGCAGCGCTCCTTGCCCGCCTGCAGGACACCCTCGGCGAGATCGACGCCGCCACCCAGACCGCAGCCGACAAGGCCGGCGGCGCCCTCATCGGCGCCTTGGCCGCGCTCGGCACTACGCTCGACGAAACCGTGGCTGCGATCGAGGACGACAGCGCCGAGCGGATCACGCGAATCGCGGAAAACCTCGGTGACGAGAGCGCCGCAGCGATCGAGAAGGCCATGCGCGGGAAGGTCGCGGAAATCTCGGGCCAGCTTGAGCAAGCGGTGGCCCACGCCTCGGGCGTTACCCGCGAAGCGACGGTGCAACTGCGGGAACAGATCGCCAAAGTCGACGACCTCGTCGGCAATCTCGAAGGGCGCGTCACGCAGGCCCGCGAAAAGGCCGAAGAGCAGGTCGACAACGACTTCGCCCGCCGCGCCGCGTTCATCACGGAATCGTTGAATTCCAATGCGATCGACATCGCCACGGTGCTATCCAGCGACATCGCCGACAATGCCTGGGCCGCTTACATGCGCGGTGACCGGGGCATCTTCACCCGCCGCGCGGTGAGCCTTCTCGACGCGGGTGAGATCAAGGCGATCCAGCAGATCTTCGAGCGCGACGACGCCTTCCGCGCCAACGTCAGCCGCTATATCCACGACTTCGAGAGCATCCTGCGCCAGGTCCTTTCGACCCGGGACGGCAACGCACTCGGCGTCACCCTGCTCTCCTCGGACATGGGCAAGCTCTACGTCGCGCTGGCGCAGGGTATCGAACGCCTGCGCGGCTAAAATCCGCCTCAGAGCCGAAGTGCTAGCGGTCTAGCCAGCACTTCGGCAGCGATCGCAGAAGCGTTCAATCCTCGTCCCTGTACACCGCACCGACGTGGACTTCACCACGAGCAGCAGCCAGCTGTTCCTGACGCTCACGTTCCCGATAGGCGGCACGCTGTTCGTCAGTCCGTTCGGCATGGCAAGCCGGGCAGCTGACGCCGATCTCGTATAACTCCGACGCCCGATCCTCGGCGCTGATCGGGCGGCGGCAGGCGTGGCACAGTTCGTAGCTGCCCTGCACGAGGCCATGGCCGATCGTCACACGCTGATCGAAGACAAAGCACTCGCCT
>JASGGD010000141.1:0-13005 GCA_047605225.1 Novosphingobium sp. | reverse complement strand
GCAACGTGGAGGCGCGCGCTGTCGTGCGGGTGCGAGGGCTTGGGCAGCACCTTCCAGGCGGGATCGCGCTCAGCCATCGACCGCCTCCAGCACGCAGGTCGCCACGCCTTGCGAGCGCAGCCAGAGACGGCGCAGCAGGTTCGCGGCCGCTTCCACGCGATAGGCGGAGGAGCCGCGCACGTCGGTCAGCGGTTCGAAGTCCGCTTTCAGTGCCTCGGCAGCGCTGGCTATCGTGCTTTCCGCGAAAGGCTCGCCAAGGAGCGCAGCCTCGCACCCGGCGGCGCGCTTGGGGGTAGCGGCCATGCCGCCGAAGGCTACACGAGCCTCCCTGATCACGCCATCCTCGACGCGCAGCGCGAAGGCCCCGCAGACCGCCGAAATGTCACTGTCGAACCGGCGCGAGAGCTTGGAGATAAGAACCACCGCATCCGCCAAGGGGCGCGGGATGCGGATGGATTCGACGAACTCGCCGGGCTGCCGGTCCTGTTTGCCGTAAGCGAGGAAGTAATCCTCCAGCGCCATCGTCCGCCGCCCCGCCGCACTGCGCAAGGTAAGTTCGGCGCCAAGCGCGATCAGCGCGGGAGGGCCGTCTCCGATCGGCGACCCGTTGGCGATGTTGCCGCCCACCGTCCCGGCATTGCGCACCTGCAGCCCGCCGATGCGGCGCACGAGTGCGCCCAGTTCAGGGTGCAATCGCGCCATCGCCGCATGAGCATCGGCGTAGCGCACACCCGCACCGAGGGTCAGCGCGTCGTCGCCCTCCTCGATCTTCGCGAGTTCGGCGATGCCGCCAAGGAAGATCACGGTGCCAAGGTCGCGCAGCCCTTTGGTCACCCACAAGCCCACGTCCGTAGCTCCTGCGACCATGCGGGCATCGGGATGCTCGGCGAGCAGCGCGGCCAGTTCATCGCAGGAGCGCGGCGCGAACCAACGGTGGCCCTGCCACTCTCCCGAAGTACTGCCCTGCAGCCCCTTGAGAGCGGCGACCACTGCCGCGTCATCCTGCGCGAAGGGGGCCGCGCCCTCCCCCGCCTCGATGATCGGGCCATAGCCGGTGCAGCGGCACAAATTGCCCGCGATCACGTCCTCCACCGGCAATTCGCAGCCACGCGCGCCAATGGTGCGGCCGTGCAGCGACATGACGAAGCCCGGCGTGCAGAAGCCGCACTGCGAACTGCCGTTGCAGGCCATCGTCTCCTGCAGGGCATTGAGCGCGCCCGCATCGTCCTTGAGGCTTTCGACGGTCATCACCGCCTTGCCGTCCAGCATCGGCAGGAACTGGATGCACGAGTTTACAGCGCGCCATGCCACGCCCTCGCCCTCCAGCGAGCCGACCAGCACCGTGCAGGCGCCGCAGTCGCCCTCGGCGCAGCCTTCCTTTGTGCCGGTGCGCCGCATCGTGTAGCGCAGATGGTCGAGCACGGTCGCAGTCGGATCGACCGCGCCGAGTTCGACCACTTCGCCATCGAGAAGGAAGCGCACGGACACGTCAGCTGCCCCGGTACGTCGAATAGCCGAAAGGCGAGACCAGCAGCGGCACATGGTAATGCCCGTCCGGATCGGCGATGCCGAAGTCGATCGAGACATGGTCGAGGAACGGCGGCTCGGGCAGCTTGATGCCCTTGCCCCGGAAATAGGCGGCGACCGCAAAGGTCAGGCGATAGGTGCCGGTCGGCAGCGCCGGGAGGCCCGGACAACGGCCATCCGCATTGGTCTCGCCGGTGAACAGGATCGTGCCCGATCCGGTCTCGAGACACAGCGAGATGCCGGTCGCGGGCGCGCCGTGCGTGGTATCGAGGACGTGGGTGGACAGGCTGCTCATGCGACCGCCTCCTCGGCACGGGGCCATACCCCGAGGAACTCATGCTCGTCGTAATCGAGGAAGTCGGCCACCAGAGCCTCCCGATCATCGAGGAACAGCTGGTCGGCGACGCCTTTCACAAGCCGGGGCAGCGCATTGTGCAGGCCCGACAGCGCCGAGGCGGAAAGGCCAAGGCTCACCAGCGCCGAATAGTTGAATGCGAACAGGCCGTGCAGCGGCGCGCCGTCCACGCCATCGCGCGGCAGGAACTCGAAGGCGGTGCCAAGGTAAGGATGCGCATCGATCAGGGTGTTGGGCTTGCCGGGAGGGGTCACGCGGTCGGACCACCGGGCGATGAGGTCGGCGACGTCAGCCAGTTCGGGGCGCAGCCCGGGATCGCTCAGCAAGCCGGTTGAGACCACCACGAAGTCGAAGTCATGATGGCCGTGCGGCGTCGTGACACGCACCAGTCCGTCATGTTCCTTCACGTCCAGCCACGGCGCGCCGAGGTGCAACGCAAAGCCCGGCCATGCCGCGGCCCGCTCGAACGTGTCGTTGGTCGGCGGCTGGTTGTGGCCGAGGAATGCGTCCATCGCCGCATACTTGGTCGCATCGTCCAGCGCCGGATAGCGAGCGGTGAAACCCACGCGCTCCATGAAGCGGATCGGGTTGATGCGCGGAAGTTGCTTGCGGCGCATGAACACTTCGGCCGCTGCGACGCCCTGCGTCAGCGCGTAGTTGGCGTTGTCGAAGGCGGAGGCGCCGCCGCCAAGCACGCCGATGCGCTTGCCGTGAAGCGCCGCGAAGTCGATCGGCTCGCTGGTGTGCGCCCACAAGTGCTTGGGGAGATTGTCGCGCACCATCGCCGGAGTGTGCCATTCGCCGCCGCCCTGAATGCCGGTGGCCAGCACCACCTTGCGGGCCAGAGCTACGCTGCCGTCGGCGAAGTGCAGGCAATGCACGCCATGCGCCACCACCGGTTCGATCCGCTGCAGCTTCGCACCGTTCTCCACCGGCAGATCGAGCACGCGGCGATACCAGCGCAGGTATTCCATCCAGTCGCCGCGCGCGATCTTGTCGACCGCGTCCCAGCCCGCAATCCCGTGCTGCGCTTCCCACCATGCGCGGTAAGTAAGCGAGGGCACGCCGAAATCGATGGGGTTCAGGTGCTTGGGCGTGCGCAGCGTAACCATGCGCGCGTAGGTTTCCCAAGGTCCTTCGAACCCAGCCTCGTTCTCGTCGAAGACGCGAACGTTGGTGATGCCTTCACGGCGCAGGCCCAGCGCGGCGGAGAGGCCGCACTGGCCGCCGCCGATCACCGCAACGTCCAGCACCGGCGCACCCTCGACCGCGCGCGGGCGCACCCATTCGGGACGGGCAAAGCCGATCAGTTCCAGTTCGCGGGCAAGCTGCGCCTCGAGCGCAGGAAGGCCGATCTTGTCAGTCATGTCATGTCTTCCAGGCGCAGGCGGACGATCTCGCCGATCTGCTCCAGCGCGGTCGCCACTTCGGTCTCGCGATCGTTGGCGAGGCGGCGGTCCATCGCGGCGAGGATACCAGCCTTGTCGGTCAGGCGCACGCAGATGATGAAGGGAAAGTCGAACGCCTCACGATAGAGCGCGTTCAGACGGTGGAACTCGGCATATTCCTCGGGCGTCAGACGGTCGAGACCGGCGCTGGCCTGCTCGGCGGTGCTGGCCTCGGTCAAGGTGCGGTCGATGGCCGCCTTGCCCGCGAGTTCCGGGTGCGCGCGGATCAACGCCAGCTGCTCGTCCGGACTGGCCGCATACATCACCGCCATCAGATCGGCATGGCGATCGCCCGAGGACGGCCGTGCGTCGGCGCGCTCCTCCACCCAGGGGCTGTGTTCGAACAGGGCGGTCACGATGTGCTCCCCTCAAGGCTGACATGGGCGGAGACGACCTTCCAGCCGTCGGCGAAGCGCACCCACGATTGCGTCTGGCGCCCGCGACGATCCGAACCTTCGCGGAAGAACTCGGCGTCGGCAGTGGCGAAGCTGTCGCCGTAGACGGTGATCGCCACGCGCCCCAGCCTGCGCTGCGGAGAACCGCCGCGTCCCTTGCGGAACTCGCGGATTTCCTCGATGCCGTAGAGCACTTCGCCCACGCCGTAGCGGTTGGTGGTGGGCGCATCGTGGAACAGCCCGTCCATCGCCGGAATATCGTCCGCCATCAGCGCGCGTTCGTATTCGTGGAAGGCGTGCGTGACTTCGGCGAGGCGCACGGGATCATTGATCCGCATAGGGATGCACCTCCATCCAGTGCCGCGCGATGTCGATGCGCCGGGCCACCCAGGCGTCACCACTGGCCATGACATGATCGAGGAACTTCGCCAGCCACCGCGCGCGGCCGGGCTTGCCGGCGATCCGCGCATGGAGGCCGACCGACATCATCCGCCCGCCCTCCTCGCGCAGCTGGTCGAAGGTGTCGCGCATATGGCGGAAGAACTGCTCGCCCTCGGTGAAGCCGTTTAGCGCGACGATCTTCATGTCGTTGACGTCGAGGGTGTAGGGCACGATCAGCTGCGGCTTGCCGTACTTCGTATCCCAGTAAGGAAGGTCGTCGGCATAGCTGTCCGCGTCATAGGCGAAGCCGCCCTCCTCGGCCACCAGCCGCGCGGTGTTGGGGGAGGTGCGCCCCTGATACCAGCCGAGCGGGCGCGTGCCGGTCAGCTTTTCATGCAGCGCGATGGCCTCCGCGATATGGGCGCGTTCGACCTCTTCGGGCTGATACTGGTAGTCAATCCAGCGCAAGCCATGGCTGGCGATCTCCCAGTCGGCCGCGAGCATCGCCGCGACCGCCTCGGGGTTCATCTCCATCGCTTTCGCCACGCCGAAGACCGTAACGGGAAGCCGGCGCTCGGTGAAAATGCGGTGGAGGCGCCAGAACCCGGCGCGGCTGCCGTATTCGTAGAGGCTCTCCATCGCCATCGCCCGGCCCGGGTGGCTGGCGGCGCCGACCATCTCGGACAGGAACGCCTCGGAGCCCTTGTCGCCGTTCAGCACCGAATTCTCGGCGCCTTCCTCGTAATTGATGACGAACTGCACCGCCACTCGCGCGCCGCTGGGCCACTGCGGGTCGGGCGGGGTCTGGCCGTAGCCGATGAGGTCGCGGGGCGTCATGCGTCCCACGCCGCCATTGCCGCCGGCACCGCCTCGCCCATCGGCAGCGCGAAGCCCTGCATCGCCAGGCACGATTCCAGCGCCGCCAGCGTCAGCAGCACCTTGTGCTTCATCGCGTTGTAGCCCATCGCGCCGATGCGCCAGATTTTGCCCTGCAACGGGCCGAAGGCAGTGCCGATCTCGATCTCGAACAGTTCGCGCATGGCCTTGCGCACGGCCTCGCCATCGACGCTATCGGGGATATACACCCCGGTCACGTTCGTCATGCGATAGCGGTCGTCGCCGAACACCGTCAGGCCCATCGCGCGCAGGCCCGCGGTCATCGCCCGGCCCGCCGAGGCATGGCGGGCGTAGCGCGCCTCAAGCCCCTCACCCAGCGCGATGCGCGCGCATTCGCGTGCAGCATAGAGCATCGACGTCGCCTCGGTGTGATGGTTGAGGCGCTTGTCGGACCAGTAGTCCATGATCATGGCAAGATCGAAGTAGTTGGAGCCGATGCGCGGTCCTGCCCCGTCGACCGTACCGGCAACGCGGATGCCCTGCTCCACATGGCGGCGCTTGCCGATGTGCTCTGCTGCGCGGTCGGAAATCGTGATCGGCGCCGATCCCGAGGGACCGCCAAGGCACTTCTGCAGGCCGCCGGTCACCACATCGACATCCCAGCGATCTGCCGCCAGTTCCATGCCGCCAATCGTCGCGGTGGCATCGACGTAGGACAGCGCGCCCGCGCGGCGGCACAGCTCGCCGAAGCCTTCGAGCGGCTGCGCCATCGTCGTCGAGGTGTCGCCATGGATGGTGGCGACGATCTTGGGGTGGCAGCGAGCGATGGCCTCGGCGATGCGCTCCAGCGGCACCACTTCGCCCCAGGGCGCCTCGACCGTCTCGATGATCGCGCCGATGCGCTGGAGGATTTCGGTCAGCAGCAGCCCGAAGCGGCCGAAGTTGACCACCAGCACCACGTCGCCCGGCGCGACGAGGCTGACCAGCGCCGCCTCGATTCCCGCACGCGCGGTGCCGTCGACCAGCATCGTCCAGCGGTTCTGCGTCCCGAAGATCGGGCGGTAGAGTGCCATGACCTGGTTCATGAACCCGGTCATCTCGGGATCGAACTGGCCGAGCAGATCGGCGCTCATCGCCCGCAGCACGCGCGGGTGGGCGTTGATCGGGCCCGGCCCCATCAGCAGGCGTTGGGGCGGATCGATCTCTCCGAAGAGCTGCGGATCAAGTGCGGGCGACAAAGTTCTCTCCAAGACGGTCGATGAAGCCGAGCATCACCTGCAGTGCGATCTCCGCGTCGGCAGGCTCCACATGTTCGGCCGGGTTATGGCTGATGCCCTCGCGGCACCGGATGAACAGCATGGCGGTGGGGCACAGCGCGGCCATGTTCATGGCATCGTGGCCCGCGCCGGACACCAGACGACGCACCGGCTGCCCGGCGGCGGCCAGCGCGGCGTCCATGATGTCCATGAGCGCAGGATCGCTGGGGCTAGCGGCAAGGTCGTGGATACATTCGATCGCGAAATCGAGATCGCGTGCGCCCGCTATCTCCTCAATGCGCGCGAGAATCGCCTCAGCCACCGTATCGCGGCGGCTTTCCGCGCCCGAGCGCACGTCGATGGTGAAGCGCACTTCGCCGGGGATCACGTTCGGCGCGCCCGGCAGGGCCTGCAACACGCCCACTGTGGCGACGACGTCGGAATTGTCCGCGCGCGCGATCTGCTCGACCGCCAGCACCGTCGCCGCAGCACCCGCCAGCGCATCACGACGCAGCCGCATCGTCGCGGTTCCGGCATGTCCGGCCATGCCCTTGAGGGTGACCGCATAGCGCAGCTGCGCCGCGATGCCGGTGACGGTGCCGACCGCGAGGCCGTCCGCCTCCAGAACCGGCCCCTGCTCGATATGCGCTTCCAGATAGGCCAGCGTGGTATCGGGCGCACGGGCGGCGGTGAGGTAATCAGGGGTGGTCGCCAAGGCTTCGGCGAGGGTGACCCCCGCCGTATCGGTAATATCAAGCGCAGCCGCATCGAGCGTGCCCGCCACCGCCCGGCTCGTCAGCATCGCGGCGGGAAAGCGCGAGCCTTCCTCGTCGCCGAAGGCATAGACCTCGATCGGAAACGGCAGACGGCGTCCTTCGGCGTTGAGCGCGGCGACGGCCTCGATGCCCAGCATGATGCCGAGCGGCCCGTCATACGGCCCGCCGTCACGCACGGAATCGAGATGGCTCCCAATCACCAGCGCCGGAGCATGGCCCAGATGCCCTTCGTAGCGGCCCACCAGATTGGCGGCGGCATCAACGTGGACGCGCATTCCGGCGGCTTCCATCCACGCAGCGACCGCACCTTGCGCGGCGGCATAGGCCGGGGTGAGGTAGGCGCGGAACAGGCCGCCTTCCATGTCGCTATAGGGCGCGACGCGCAATTCGTCGCAACGCGCGACGGCGCGGGCGCCGCTGGGAGTGTCGCTTACCATCCCGCCGCCTCGCCATCGCTGCGCGGATCGGTCGCGCCTTCGAACGAGCCGTCAGGAAGTCGTACCACCGCTCCGGCATGGCCCATCGTCGCGGTCAACGGGCCGACGCGCTCGACATCGTGCCCGGCCTCGGACAACTGCGTGTAGAGCCCCTCGTCGAAGCCGTCCTCCAGCTTGAGCGAGGTGGTCACGTCGCCCCATGTCCGGCCCAGCAGCCAGCGCGGCGCGCTGATCGCGTCCTGCAGGTCCATGCCGAAGCGGGCGTAGCGGGTGAACAGCGCGGCCTGCGTCTGCGGCTGGCCCTCGCCCCCCATCGTGCCGTAGGCCATGACGCGCCCGTCCTCGAATACGGCCAGCGCCGGGTTGAGGGTATGGAACGGCTTGCGGCCCGGCTTCAGCGCGTTCCAGCCGGATTCCGCCAGCCGGAAGGAGCTGCCCCGGTTTTGCCAGGTAATCCCGGTCTGCGGCAGCACTAGGCCAGAGCCGAACTCGAAGTAGGTGGACTGGATGCAGGACACCACGCGGCCTTCGGCATCGGCGGCGCCGAACCAGCAGGTATCGCCCCACTGCGGCGGCTGCGGCCATTCCAGCGCTTTGGCGGGATCGATCTGCGCGGCAACTTCGTCCAGCGCGGCGGGGTCAGAGAGGAGCGCCTGAAAATCGAAGTCGGTGTAGGCCGGATCGCCGACATGGACGTCGCGCAGCAGGAACGCCTGCTTGGTCGCCTCGACCAGCCCGTGGACATGATCGAAGCCTTCGGGCGCATCGGCCTTGAGGCGGTCGAACAGCGCCAGGATCAGCAGCGAGGCGAAGCCCTGTGTCGGCGGCGTCGCGTTGTAGAGCGTCGCCCCGCCGATCGCGGTATGCAGCGGATCGGGCCGGGTCGCGGTGTGTGCGGCAAGATCTGCGGCAGATACCGGGCTGCCCAGCGCTTCCAGATCGGCCGCGATCAGCGCTGCCAGTTCGCCGGTATAGAAATCCTGCAAGCCATTCGCCGCCAGCTTGCGCAATGTTTGCGCCAGTGCGGGCAGACGCAGCGTATCGCCCTCGGCCAGCGGACGGCCTTCGGGTTCGAAGGTAGCAGCATAGCCGCCGGGCTGGTCGCGCAGTTCGTCCCCCTTGCCCGCCGCAATCCCGGCGCCGCCCTTGGTCACCGCCACGCCGTTCTCGGCATGGGCGATGGCATCGCGCAGCAGGCGATCGAGCGGGAGCGTGCAGTAATCCGCCTCCAGCGCCGCCGCCCAGCCCGAGATCGTGCCCGCCACCGTGTTCGCCGCCAGCGGTCCGCGCGTCGGCACCGCGTCCAGCCCCGCATAAAGCGAGAGGTCCGCCTTCGCCGCCGCGCCGCCGCAGCCGTGGATGGAGTGGACCGTGCCGTCCGGCTCTCGGATCACCCAGAAGCCGTCGCCGCCGATCGCGGTCATGTGCGGATAGACGACCGCCAGCGTCGCGGCGATGGCGACGCAGGCTTCCACCGCGCTACCGCCGTCGGCAAGCACGTCGCGGCCCGCCTGCGCGGCGAGGAAGTGCGGCGCAGTGACGATGCCGTTGCTGGCGGTTACGGTCTTCATGGGCAGTCCCTCAGTCCGGAAGCGCCGCCACGAAGGCGCGCACCACATGGGCGGAGTTCACCGAGGCAAGGCGCTCGTACGTGTCCTCCATGTTCTTGTCCTTGTCGCCGCCTGCAAGGTCCGACAGCGAGCGGAACACGATCGTCGGCACCTGATTGGCATAGGCGACTTGCGCCACCGCCCCGCTCTCCATGTCGAGCACGCGGGCGTGCCAGGCCTTGTAGAGATATTCGCGGAACTCGGCATTGTCGGCATAGACGCCCGCGCTGACACCGGTGCCGCCGACGACGACCTTGGGCGGCTTGGCGAGGCACAGTTCGCTACCGGGAAGCTGGTGCTCCGAAGGCGGCACGCAGCGCTCCATCGCGATGGTCGGCGCCACCTTGCGCGCCAGATCGAGCAGCGCGGGGTCCATCGCGAAAGTGAAGAACCGCTTCGACGGGGTCGCGGCATTGGGCACGGTCACGCCGCGCGGGAAGATGAAGTTCCAGTTGCCGGGCGCCTTGGGCGAGACGGCCTCGGGCGATTTCCAGCCCTTGCGACCTGCCTTGCGGGCGAAGTTGACTTCCAGATACTGGCCCCAGTCTTCCGCCACGATGACGTCGCCGATTGTCAGCGAGGGATCGACGCCGCCCGCGATGCCGGAAAAGACGATGCGCTTCACGGTGAAGCGGTCGATCACCAGTTGCGTGTTCATCGCCGCGTTCACCATGGAAACGCCGCTCTGCATGAGGAGGACGGGTTTGCCCTCCAGCGTGCCGGTCAGATAGGTCGAGCCGTTGAGGCTGTATTCCTTCTGCTCGCTCACCGCATGGACGAGCGCGTTCCATTCGGGCTGATAGGCCGTCATCACCAAGGTACGGGGGGTGAGGTCCAGCCGCTCGTCCGCCAGCGCAGGGGTGGCGAGGCACGGGGCGATGACGGCAAGCGCCGAGGCGACAACGGCGCGCATCAGGCGCCGCCCATCCACACGAAGCGGGCGACGAACAGCAGCGCCAGAACCAGCAGGAAGCCGTCCTTCTTCGTGATCGTCCCGCGCACGATCTTGAGCACGGCGTGAGCGGTGATGCCGAAGGCGAGGCCGTTGGCGATCGAGAACGTCAGCGGGATCATCGCCACCGTGAGGAACGCGGGGATCGCCGCCAGCGGATCTTCCCATTCCACTTCGGTCAGCGGCAGCAGCATCAGGCCGCCGACGATGATGAGCGCAGGCGCGGTCGCGGCCAGCGGGATCACCTGCGCGTAAGGCGCGACGAACATCATCGCCAGGAACAGCACGCCGGTAACCACCGAGGTCAGGCCGGTGCGCCCGCCGACCTGCACGCCAGCCGCGCTCTCGACATAGCTGGTGACGGTGCTGGTGCCCGCCATCGAACCGACCATGGTGGCGACTGCGTCGGTCACGAGGATGCGGTTGAGGCCCGGAATGCGGCCCGCCGCGTCCATCAGCCCGGCGCGCTTGGTGACGGCGACGAGGGTGCCGATATTGTCGAACAGGTCGACGAACAGGAAGACGAACAGAATCTCCAGCAGGCCAAGGCCATGCTTGCCCGAAAGCCCAAAGACGCCTGCAAGATCGAGCTGGAACGCCGTCCCGGTCAGTGCCGAGAGCGAATAAGGCTCGGGGCTGATCGAGACCATGCCCGCGATCCAGCCGACGACGGTAGTGGCAAGAATGCCGATCAGCATCGCCCCGCGCACGTTCCACACCGACAGCGCGCCGATCACCAGCAGGCCGAACAGTGCCAGCGCCGCGCCGGGCGCCTTGAGATCGCCCAGCGCCACGAAGGTCGCCGGATTGGCGACGACGATGCCGGAGTCCTTGAGCCCGATGAAACCTATGAACAGGCCGATGCCGCCTGCCACCGCCGCAAAGAGGTACTGCGGGATCGAGGTGACGATCAACTGACGGATGCCCGTCAGCGTCAGCAGCAGGAACGCGACGCCCGAGATGAACACGCAGCCCAGCGCCACCGGCCATGGCACGCCCATCTGCTGCACCACGGTAAAGCTGAAGTAGGCGTTGAGGCCCATGCCCGGCGCCAGCGCCAGCGGGGTGTTGGCCACGAAGCCCATCAGTATCGAGGCGAAGGCCGCCGCAAAGCACGTCGCCGCCGCCACCGAGGCGACCGGCATCCCCGCGCTGCCCAGGATCGCCGGGTTGACCAGCACGATGTAGGCCATCGTCAGGAAGGTGGTCATGCCCGCCAGCACTTCGGTCCGCGCGGTGGTGCCCCGCGCTGTCAGCGAGAAATAGCGGTCGAGCTTGCCCGAGGGCGGCGGCGCCTCGGGTGCGTCGATGGTGGTTGCGGTCTGCGTCACGCCTGTACCCTTTCAGCCGCCCCCAGCGGCATGGAAAATCCGATCGTCCCGTTCGCTTCGAGCATGGCGGCGAAGGCGAACAGGTCGGGCTCTCGCCCTGGTCCGCCGATCAGTTGCAGGCCGATCGGCAGCGTGCCGGGGCGGTAGAGCGGAACCGCCAGCGACGGCAATGCCGTGAACGTGATCGGCTGGGTATGAATGCCCAGATCCGCCCGCGCCGGAGACAGTGCGCCATCGATCAGGATGCGCGGATCGGCGATCGACGGCGCAAAGGTTGGCGTCGCCGGGGCGAGCAGCACGTCGTAGTCGGCCACCAGCGCCTCTATCCGGGCGCGGTATTCGGCGCGGAATGCCTGCGCCTCCGCATTGAGCGCATCGGGCAGCAAGGCACCGGCCAGCAGCCGGTCGCGGACTTGCGGGTCGAAGCCCATCGCGTTTTGCGCCAGCGCTTCACGGTGGAGCGTGCCGCCCTCATAAGCGGTGAGGATGAAGGCCGCCGAGCGCGCGCGGGCGATCTCGGGCAGTTCGATCAGCGGCGCATCGGGGGCGATGGCATCGATGGCAGCGAGTTGGTCGGCCTCGGCATTTTCACGGAAGCGGCCGCCGAGGCGGGCGACGCGAAACTCGCTGCGGCCTGCGGGTGCACGTCCGCCCAGCACCTGCCAGACCAGCGCCATGTCCTCCACCGAGCGGGTGAAGGGGCCGATGTCGTCGAAGCTCTCGGCAAAGGGGAACACGCCGCCCAGCGGCAGATCCTCATGCGTAGGCTTCAGGCCGTAAAGACCGCAAAGGCTGGCGGGCACGCGGATCGAGCCGTTGGTGTCCGATCCCAGCGCGAAAGCGAGCAGCCCGGCGGCGACCACCGCCGCCGAGCCGCCCGAGGAGCCGCCTGCAAGGCGTGAGGGATCGTGAGGATTGCGCGTCGTGCCATAAGCCGCGTTGATCGTCGCGAAGCCGTAGGCGAATTCATCCATGTTGAGCGTCGCGACACAGATCGCGCCTGCCGCCTTCAGCCGGGCGACCGCCTCGGCATCAGCCGCTGCCGGAGCGGCATCGACGTAGATCGTCGAACCCGCCGTCGTCGGCAGCCCTGCGATGTCGAACAGGTCCTTCACGCCGTAGAGTACACCCGCCAGCGGCCCCGGATCGCGCCCGGCCGCCACTTTGGCATCTACAGCGTCAGCCTCGGCACGGGCGCGGTCGTGCAGGACGCGGGTGACGGCGACGTGCTCGTCCGCGACCAGCGCGATCAGCGCCTCTTCCACCATGGCGCGCGCGCTGAGCGTCCCGGCGCGCACGGCAGCGGCGGTTTCGGCGATCGACCTCATGCCGGTTCGCCGCGCATCGTGCGGACGTGGCGCGCCAGCAGCGCAAAGTTGGCGGCGACGCCGGGCGCGCATTCGGGCAGGATCGGCAAGCCGCGCGCAGCAGCCGCAGCAGCGATTTCCGCTTCGCCCTGCGGCACTTCAGGACGGGGGGAGGCGGGGTTTTCGGCCATTGTCTCGCGCGGTCGGAAGGGTCAGGAGAGTGCGCCACGCGACCGTCAAAGTCCACGCCCCGCACCCGGGTCCTAACTGCCTTGCCTGACCTGCGCGATCAAACGCAATGATCGGAACGGATCGTTGCAAAAATGAGAGCACCAACGTCACTACAGTCTCGTAATTGCGAGCGAAGCGAAGCAATCCAGGGCAGCACTAGAC
>JASGGD010000140.1:0-13040 GCA_047605225.1 Novosphingobium sp. | reverse complement strand
ATCCAGGGCGGCGTAGTGGTGCCCTGGATTGCTTCGCTGCGCTCGCAATGACGAATAGTGGATTGCAAAAAGCCCCGCAGGCAGAACCTGCGGGGCTTTTTCATGTCACGATGCGCGAAAGATGGTGAGCCCGACAGGATTCGAACCTGTGACCCGCTGATTAAAAGTCAGCTGCTCTACCTACTGAGCTACGGGCCCCCATGTGCCGCGCGGCGTGACGGTCGGGGTCACCTAGGGGCCATGCGCGCCTTGGTCAAGCGGGCACGCAACTGTCCGATGCTGAAGCCCGTCAAAGGATCGCGCCAGCGGCCTGCGATCTTCGCCGCCGGATCGAGCACGAAGCGCCGCTCACGAAAGGCCGGGTGCGGGATGACGAGGTCGTCGGCGCCCCCCCCGGCGCTGGTGTACGCACCGCCGTTCCACAGCACGATGTCGAGGTCGAGCACCCGCGCGCCCCACGCCTTGCCCATGCGACGGCGACCGAACTTGTGCTCGATCTTCTGCAGCTTGTGGAGAACTTCGTCCGGCTCGCGCTTCGAGCGCACCAGCGCGACGGCATTGGCGTAGCGGCGGCGCGAGGGGCCAAGCGGCGCGCTCTCGATCACCGGCGAGGCGGCGAGCAGTTCCAGCTTGCCATGGTCGAGCGCTTCGAGCGCCGCACCCAGAACCTTGCGCGGAGACCCGTGGCGGTGGTGGCGCATGTTGGACCCCAGCGCCACCAGATAGCGATGCTTGCCCATCTGCGCCCCCCTTACCCTGTCAAATATCCTGCGCCACGCGCGTGTAAAGCTGCGGCCGCCGGTCGCGGAAGAAGCCCATGCCCGCACGATGCGTCGCCGCGCGGTCGAGGTCCAGCGCGGAAACGAGCACGCCGGTTTCCTCGCGCCCGAACTCGGCCACGTAGTCACCCCATTCGTCGGTGATGAACGAGTGGCCGTAGAAGGTCTGTGCGCTGCCGCACTCGGTTTCGGCGCCGATGCGGTTGGCGGCGATCACCGGCATGCAGTTGGACACCGAATGCCCCACCATCGCCCGGCGCCACATGCGGCTGGTGTCCAGCGTGGCGTCGTAAGGCTCCGACCCGATCGCGGTGGGGTAGAACAGCAATTCCGCGCCCATCAGCGCCATCACGCGCGCGCATTCGGGATACCACTGGTCCCAGCACACGCCGATGCCGATGCGGGCGCCGAACACGTCCCAGACCTTGAAGCCGTCGTTGCCGGGGCGGAAGTAGTACTTTTCCTCGTAGCCGGGACCGTCGGGGATATGGCTCTTGCGGTAAGTGCCCATGATCTCGCCATCGGCGCCGATCATCGCGAGGGTGTTGTAATAGTGGTGCCCGTCACGCTCGAAGAAGCTGGTCGGGATCGCGACCTTCAGCTTCGCCGCCAGCGCCTTCATGGCGATGACCGAGGGATGTTCCAGCGTCGGGCGGGCAAGCGCGAACAGCGCCTCGTCCTCGGTCTTGCAGAAGTAGGGACCGGAGAACAGCTCGGGCGGCAGAATGACCTGCGCGCCCTTTCCGGCCGCTTCCTCCACCAGCGTGGAGACGGCTGCGATGTTCTCGGCCTCGTCGGCGGAACCGAGGGCGAGTTGCAGAGCGGCGACGGTAATCTGGCGGGTCATGCGGCCTCAGTTATGGACTGGGCCGCATGAAGTCCAGAGTTGGCCGCCTAAGTCATGGAATCAGGCACGCTTGCGAAACAGCAGGGTCATGCGGTCGCTTTCGCCGATGGCCTGATATTTCGCCTTGTCCTGATCCTTGAGCGCATACGTCGGCGGCAGCGTCCAGACGCCGTCGGGCCAGTTCGCGGTATCCTTGGGGTTCGCGCTGATCTCCGACTTGCCGACGAGGTCGAAGCCGTTGACTTCCATGAAGCGGATCACGTCCGCCTCGCGCAGATAGCCCTTCGAGCCGTCGGTGTAGGAATAGGGCGCATCGGCCTTGGCGCGGTGCTGTTCGATGCCGACGAGGCCGCCGGGCTTGAGCAACCCGCGCATCGCCTTGATCTCGCTGTCGGCGATGTTCCAGTTGAACAGGTTGTGCATCATGCGCGGGATGACGATGACGTCGAAGGTGCCCTTCTCCGCTTCCGGCACGGCGTCGAGGGTATAGGCGGCGAACTTGTCCGCCGGCATGCCGGTGAACTTGGCGACGTCGACGGGGTACTGGGCCGCTGCCTTGCGGATTCCGTCCTGCCGATCCGCCTTGAAGGCGCCGCTGGTAGGATCGAAATAGAGCCCCACCAGATGCCCCTGCTGGCCGAGGTAGAGGCCGAGGAAGCGCGAGTACCACTCGCCGCCCGGCGCATATTCGCCGACCTTCATCTGCGGGCCGACGCGGAAGAAGGACAGCGTCTCGACCGGATGGCGCGCAGCATCGCGGGCACGGTCGTCCTTGCGCAGCGGGCTGGCGGCGGCGAGTTCGAGCAGCGCCTCGCAGCCCTTGCAGGCCTCGACTTTGGTTTCCTTCTCGGCAGCCTGTACGCAGAGCGGAGCGGCGACGAGGCCGAGGAGCGAAGACAGGGTCAGCAGGGCGCGGCGCATCGGGTTCTCTCCACGTGGATTTGAAGCGACGCCGAGACTAGCCGACAACAGGCCAATGACAAGCGGGCACCTCATACCTATCTAGCGCCCAATCCTTTCGACTTGAGGACATGTGACGAAGATGGAAACGGCAATCGTGGCTGGCGGGTGCTTCTGGTGCACCGAAGCGGTATTCCGCGACGTGGTGGGCGTAAGCACCGTGGAAAGCGGCTATATCGGCGGTGAGGTCGAGAACCCCACTTACAAGGCGGTCTGCTCCGGCACGACCGGGCATGCGGAGGGTATCAGGGTCACGTACGACCCGGCGGTGATCTCCTATGCCGAAATGCTCGACGTATTCCTCGGCACGCACGATCCGACGCAGCTGAACCGTCAGGGCAACGACATCGGGACGCAGTACCGCTCGGCGATCTTCCCACTCGACGATGCGCAGGCTGCGGAGGCTTCGGCCGCGATCGCGCGCTGGGACGCGGAGCACTCGGGTGAGAAGGCGGTGACCACGATCGAAGGCCCTGCCCCGTGGTATCCGGCCGAGGACTACCATCAGGAATACTGGGACGGCGAAGGCCAGCGCAATCCGTACTGCCTCGCGGTGATCCCGCCCAAGCTGATGAAGCTGCGCAAGAGCTTCCAGAACAAGGTGAAGGCTTGAAGGCAGGCGCGGGGACCAAGACCCACCCCCGGCCCCTCCCGCACTCCCGCAAGCGGGAGGGGAGCAGGCAGGCGCTTTATCCTCCCCTTCCGCTTGCGGGAGGGGTTGGGGGCGGGCCTCACAAATAAACAGCCGAATGCCAATTCTTCAAATTTGGTAAATTCGCGAGTAATCGCCCTTCCCTGTTCCATGAAGGGACGGTGCAAAACCCGCGCTTTCCAAAACCCCAAGTAAATATACTGGTCCCGATCGTCACTCACGCCATTTCGGGACACACGCCGTGGCTTCCATTCGTACCGTTTCGCTTTCGCTGGCCGCCATGGCCGCTGCCTTGTCCGCGACCCCGCTGCTTGCCGATTCCGGCATGATCGCAGGGATCGACGTCCTCAAGACCTGGAACCTCGTGGTGCTGGGCGACCTCACGTCTTCCTCGGAGGTCGAGGGGCGCACGTTCGTCGGCGGCGATCTCAACGGCAATTCGTCGAACTACCAGATCCAGGCGATTCCGGCCTCAAGCACCGGCACCCCGGGCCTGACCGTGGTGGGCGACGTCAACGGCGGCGCGAAGAACCTCAACAACGGGTCTGGCGCGATCGTGGGCGGCAACGTCAACAGCGGCCTGAACCTCAACGGCGCGGCGCAGACGGTGCTGGTGGGCGGGACGATCAGCAACACCAACGTCAACAACAACACGGTGACCTCGGGCCTCGCCTCGGGTGATCCGTCGTTCAGCCAGAACCTGACGCAGCAGGCGAGCCTCATCGAGACCTCGATGACCGGCCTCAGCCACGACATGAGCACGCAAACGGCGAACAGCCAGCTGTCGATCAGCGGCAATCGCGGCACTTTCGACGCGCAGCCCGATGCGAACGGCGTCGCGGTGTTCAACATCTCGGCCGCCGACCTCGACAAGATCGGCGAGATCCAGTTCAACCTCAACGGCGCCGACACCGCCATCGTCAACGTCTCGGGCGGGTCGATCACGCTCAACGACAACTTCCTCGGCGGCACGCAGAATCTCGGCGAGCACGTGGTCTGGAACTTCTACGAAGCCAAGGACCTGTCGCTGACCACCGCATGGGGCGGCTCGGTGCTGGCGCCCGGCGCGGCCGCCACGACGGGCAACTACATTCAGGGCTCGGCGGTGTTCGGCAGCCTCGTCCAGAACGGCGAGATGCACGTGGGCACCTACACCGGCAACTACACGCCGACGCCGAGCGATCCCGGCACCCCGTCCGAGGGATCGTCGTCTTCCTCGTCCTCGGGCGGCACCGAAGTGCCCGAACCGGGCATGCTGGGCATGCTCGCCGCAGCGGTGGGCGGCCTGCTGTTCTGGCGTCGGCGCCGGGGCAGCGTGGCCTGAGCTGAAAGCACCAAAAGGAAAAGGCAGGGGGCGACCCCTGCCTTTTCCTTTTGGATCAAATCACCACCGAGACGGCAGCGGCGCTCTTCAGTTCAGCGCCGAAACGCCCAGGAAGTTCGGCACCGGACCGTTCCAGCTGCCATCGTCCTGCGCCTCGACGGGCTCGCGGCGACGGCTGCGGCGCGGTTCCTCCACCTTGGGCTCACGGCGCGGCGCACGCGGTTCACGCTCGGCACGAGGTTCGCGCTTCGGCTTTTCCTCACGCACGGGCTTCTCTTCCCTTGCCGGCCTGGCCGAGCGGGACGAACGGGCGGCGCGGATGGGCTTGTCCTCTGCCGCTTCGCTCTCGGCGTCGCCGTCCAACTGGTAGAGCGGGATCGGGCCGCCGGTCAGCTTCTCGACATTGCCGATCGCTTCGGCGTCCTCGGGCGAGACGAAGGTGAAAGCACGGCCCGTCGCCCCACCACGACCGGTGCGGCCGATGCGGTGGACATAGTCGTCCGGATGCCAGGGCGTGTCGAAGTTGAAGACGTGGCTCACGCCCTTCACGTCGAGCCCGCGCGCGGCGACGTCCGAGGCGCACAGGACGCTGATGTCGCCCGCCTTGAACCGCTCCAGTTCGGCGTTTCGTGCGGACTGGTCCATGTCACCATGGATTTCGCCGGCCGAGAAGCCGTGCTGCTTCAGGCTCTTGGCCAGTTCGCGCACGGTCGTCTTGCGGTTAGCGAAGACGATCGCGGACGTGACGTTGTCCGAGCGCAGGATCTGACGCAGCGCCTCGCGCTTCTTGCGCGCGGGCACCATCACCTTGTGCTGGGCGATGTTCAGGTTGGTCGAGGCCGGACGCGCCACTTCGACGTACTTGGGATTCGTCAGGAAGCGGTCGGCCAGCTTCTTGATGACCGGCGGCATCGTCGCGGAGAACAGCAGCGTCTGGCGATTGCCCGGAAGCTTCGAGCAGATCGTCTCGATGTCCGGGATGAAGCCCATGTCGAGCATGCGGTCAGCTTCGTCGATGACGAGCAGTTCGCAGCCCGTCAGCATGATCTTGCCACGCTCGAACAGGTCCATCAGGCGCCCCGGCGTGGCAATGAGCACGTCGACACCGGCGGACAGCGCCTTGAGCTGGTCGCCCATCTGCACGCCGCCGATGAGCAGCGCCATCTTCAGGTCGTGGTTCTTGCCGTACTTCTCGAAGTTTTCGGCCACCTGCGCGGCGAGTTCGCGCGTCGGCTCGAGGATCAGCGAGCGCGGCATCAGCGCGCGGCGGCGACCATGACCGAGGATGTCGATCATCGGCAGCACGAAGGCAGCGGTCTTGCCGGTGCCGGTCTGGGCGATGCCGATCAGGTCCTTCATCATCAGGACGGGCGGGATCGTCTGCGCCTGGATCGGAGTCGGCTCGGTATAGCCCGCAGCCTCCACCGCTTGCAGCAATTCGTCAGACAGGCCGAGATCGGCAAAGCTCATAGGCGTTTGGTTTTTCCGGAAAAATTTTACGTAAAGCAGCGGCATGAAGCCGGGGCGGGACGATGCGCCGCCCGCGACGCCTGCCGCGCGACAGCGGGCCATTTGCGGAAAAAGGCGGGAAAGTCAAGGAAATCCGCTAGGAACCGCGAGTCCCTGCAGCAACCACCTGCCCGCCCTTAGTGATCCTGCTCCACCAACTGCCGGATGCGGGTCAGGGTGCAGCTCATTCCGCTACGCGAAAGCAGCGTATCGCGATCGACGCAGAGCCGCCCGTCCTCGTTTCTCTCAATCAGAAAGCCCGAATAGAAATCGCGCGCGCGGCACGAACGCGCCAGTTCGGCGCTGACCACCTTGCGGTCGCGCATCAGCAGCAGCAGCCGGTTGCCGCGATCCGGGCGCACGCTCATGATTCCCGAGGCAGGCAGGCAATTGCCCATCTTGCGCTCGACGACTTCCGCTGCACCGTCGGTCGGCATGCCGAAGAACATGTCGGGCATCGGCACCGCGGAGCGCGGCGGGGAAATGCGGATGGTCATGCGCTGCTCGATACGCACCTGCCAGGCATCCTGCGGCGCGACTTCGGGCAGCAGGCTGATCGCAAAAGACGCATCGGGAGAAAGCGCGCTCACTTCGACCGGGGGCCAGAGGCCGGCCTCGGCGGGCTCGACGACCGGGTCTTCCACGCGCGGCACGCTGTCGCTTCCCCCTGCCGCCGGAAGCAGCAGAAGGAACGGGTACAGCAGGGCGGAGGCAAAACTCATGTCGTCTTTCGTATCCCCGGAATCGACGCCGCATAGCGATGCCGACATGTCCGCCTTACGGCAAGAGCTTGAACCGCCGCTTAACTTGTTCGCGATCGAAGTTCCGCGAATGAGATGAAACCGATTGGCGCATGTGCCATATCGCCGGGATGAACGACATCGCCCCCTTCCTCGAGAAAGCCGCGAGCCTGCTCGGCCCGCGCGGCCTGACGACCGATCCGGACCTCGTTTCCCCCTGGCTCACCGACTGGCGCGGGCGCTTCACCGGCCGGGCCTGCGCCCTCGCCTCGCCCGCCAGCGTCGAAGAAGTGTCCGCACTCGTGAATCTTTGCGCCGAACATAGCGTGCCGATCGTGCCTCAGGGCGGCAACTCGGGCATGTCGGGCGGCGCCACGCCCGACGAGAGCGGCACCGCGCTGCTCCTGTCGCTGCGCCGCATGAACGCGATCCGCGAGATCGACACCGAATCGGGCCGCGCCACGTGCGAGGCAGGCGTGATCCTTCAGACCCTGCACGAAGCGGCCGAGGCGCAGGACCTGCGCTTTCCGCTGACGCTGGGCGGCAAGGGTTCGGCGACGGTCGGCGGGCTGATCTCGACCAACGCGGGCGGCTCGCAAGTACTGCGTCATGGCTCGATGCGGGCGCTGGTGCTGGGGCTGGAAGCGGTGCTGGCTGACGGGCAGGTGTTCTCGCAGCTCACCCCGCTCAAGAAGGACAATCGCGGCTTCGACCTCAAGCAGCTGCTGATCGGCTCCGAAGGCACCCTCGGCATCGTCACTGCCGCGACCTTGCGCCTGCTGCCCGCCGTCGCCGAGCGCGTGGTGATCTGGGCGGGCGCGCCCTCCCTTCCCGCCGCCCGCGCGCTGCTGCTTCATTGCGACGCCATGGAAGGCGAGGCGCTCGAAGGCTTCGAGGTCATGCCGCAGGCGAGCATCGACGCCGTCGTCGAGCATCTCCCCACCGCCCGCCCACCGCTGGAAGGACGCCATGCCTGGCACGTGCTGATCGAGGTCGTCGCCGACCGCGCGCAGGCCGACAGCTTGCGAGACCGCTGCGAGGCGATGATGGCCGAGGCCTTCGAAAAGGACCTCGTCGAAGATGCCGCCCTCTCCGCCAGCGAAGCGCAGGCCGAAGCGTTCTGGCTCATTCGCGAGACCGTCCCCCCCGCCGAGCGCGCACGCGGCCCGGCGGTGCAGCACGACATCTCTGTGCCGGTGGAGGCGATGCCCGCCTTCGTCGAGACCACCGCGCCGATGCTGGAGGCCGAGTTCCCCGGCACCGAGGCGATCGCCTTCGGACACCTCGGCGATGGCAACGTGCACTATCACGTCATCGCGCCCGGCGCCTCCGACGCGCGGGCGTGGAATGCCACCGAAGGCAAGGCGATCAGCCGCCGTGTTCACGATCTCGTCACCGAATGGGGCGGCTCGATCTCGGCCGAGCACGGGATCGGCCAACTCAAGCGCGACGAACTGGCGCGGCTCGGCGATCCGGTGGCGCTCTCGATGCTGCGCGCTGTCAAGCAGGCGCTCGATCCGCAGGGGCTGTTCAACCCCGGCAAGCTGATCTGACGCAACAGGGCCGCAGCCTATGTCGAATCGCCGGATATGGGCAGGTCTCGCGCTTGCGCGCCTGCCGCGCAGCCTCTAAAGCCACGCCCTTCCAAGACTGACCAACCCCTCGCGGAGAGTACCCATGGCCAGCGTGCCTCAGAATCCTGCACTGCCCTTGTTCTACAAGGACCTCATCCCGCTCAACTCGCAGCAGCACGCCAACTGGAAGACCCGTTCGACCGACAAGGCCACCTGGCTCGCCGGCATCAACTCGGTGCCGCTGACGGTCGAGGAATTCCCGCAGGCCCAGCGCAACTTCCCGATCATCTTCACCGCCGGCGAGAACCCGATCCCGCTGGTGCTGATGGGGATGAACGAGGGCACCAACGTGTTCGTCGATGAAGACGGCACCGTGAACACCCCGGTCTACATCCCGGCCTACGTCCGTCGCTATCCTTTCATGCTGGCCAAGCTGCGCCAGGATTCGGACGAGCTTTCGCTCTGCGTCGACCCTTCGAGCAACCTCGTTGGCGAGATCGAGGAAGGCGAGCGCCTGTTCAACGACGAAGGCCAGGCGACCGACACCACCACCAACATGCTCAAGTTCTGCGAGAACTTCGAGATCGCTGGTAACAAGACCGCGCAGTTCATGGCCGAACTCCAGAAGCACAAGCTGCTCATGGACGGCGAGCTGAACATCGACGTCGGCGCGGCCCAGCCCTTCAACTACCGCGGCTTCCAGATGGTCGATGAGAACAAGCTGCGCGAAGTGCGCGGCGACGTCCTGCGCCAGTGGAACCAGAACGGCCTGCTCGGACTGATCTATGCACACCTGTTCTCGCTTGAACTGGTCCGCGACATCTTCGGCCGTCAGGCCTCGCAGGGCAAGGTGCCCAACTTCACCCCGCCGGTCGCTCCGGTCGCGGATGACGTGAACGCCTGATTCACCTTCGTGGAGCGGGCGTTATGACACTTTTGTCACACTCCCGCTCCATTCAATAAGCGTTACGGATAGTTCGCTGGACATTTCTTATCGGTCCTGCTTCACGAATCGCTTGCATGTCGGATTGGGTCAGCCTATTTAGAACTTACCCGGCCGGCGCTACCCTCATGGCCCGTTCGGGTTGGTGCACATTGTGCACCTCCTCCCTGAACCTTGGCCACCTCGTGCATCGCACGAGGTGGTTTTTTAATGCCCTGAGCGATTTGCTCGTTGCCGACTTACTCGGCCGCCAGCGACCAGTCCTGCGCGCCAGCTTCGCGACCCAGTTCCGCGACGACGGCTGCAAGACGGCGAACCAGCCCCGCCAGATCCTCGATCATTCCCGCCATTTCCTCGGCAGGTTCGACCAGCGCCGAATCGAGATAGCGGCTGCGATCGACCTCGATCTGCAAGGCATGGACACCGCCGCGTGGATCGGCATGGCGATCAAGCACATAGCCGCCGGCGTAAGGCCGGTTGTGAGCTGCCTCGCGGCCGACTTGCGCGAAATGGGCGAAGGCCGTGGCAACCACGCTGCCATGGCTGCTCGCCCCGAAGCGGTCGCCGATCACGAGTTGCGCGCTGGCGACGCCGGGCCGCGACGGCAGCGGCGGCATCGAGTGGAGGTCGATCAGCAGCGCTGCTCCCCACCGCTCGCGCAGGCGGGTGAGAACGTCGGCGATGGCGGCATGGTACGGTGCGTGAACCCCGGCGACGCGCTCGGCAAGGTCGGCAGCGACCATCCGCCGCCGCCACAAGTCACCCAGCACCGGCAGGCGGCGGGGAATGAGGCCCAGCCCGCCCAGCACGCGCCGACTCGGTGAAGGCACGCCTTCGGTCGGCCGCGCGTCGCGCTGGAACATGTCCCAGTCGATGTCGTCGGGCGCGCGGTTGAGATCGATCATCGCGCGCGGCGCATTGGCGACGATCACGCTGGCACCGGTCGCCTCGGCAATGCCGCGCGCCATGAGATCGACGTAGCGGTCCTCAAGCCTCAGCGCGGCGGTCGCGCCATGACGAAGATCGGCCAGAAGCCCGCGCGGATAATGCCGCCCGCCATGCGGCGCAGCGATCAGGACCGGGATCGCGGAAGGGATCGCCTCGGCCAGAAAGAATGCCGGAACGCCGGGGGAACCGGGAATCCGGCCACCGCCTTCTCCCTGGCCTTCACCTTGCGAATCATTCTCACCCAACGGTCCGTCCATCCCTTCAAGCTGTGCGTTTCACACCGTCCTGTCAAAGCGTCCCGATACCGGTCACCTCCGAATAGGGACAAGAAATATAAACGCTTACCCTGTATGCCTACGGACAGACGCACGGCGAAGCCGATGCCAGAACACAACGCACAAGACTGGACCCCTGCGATGATCCGCATCCTCCTCGCCGAAGACGACGACGCAATGCGCACCTACCTTGCCCGCGCGCTGCAGAACGCGGGTTACAGCGTCGTCGCGGTCGATCGCGGGACCGAGGCGATCCCCCATCTCAGGAACGACGATTTCGACCTGCTGCTGTCCGACATCGTCATGCCCGAAATGGATGGGATCGAGCTTGCCCAGAAGTGCGCCGAGATTTCGCCCTCGACCAAGGTGATGTTCATCACCGGATTCGCCGCCGTGACCCTGCGCGCCAGCCGCGAGGCGCCCCAGGCCAAGGTGCTCTCCAAGCCCTTCCACCTGCGCGATATCGTGATGGAAGTGCAGCGCGTCTTCGGCCTCGCCGAGCACGCCACGCTCTGAGATTTCATCTGGAAAATGCCCAATAGGGCATTTTCGTAGCGGCACCGGCCCTCTCCCCCACCCGAACGCCCCTAAGGTACTATCGTTGGGCGGTCGGGGGGGGGAGAGGGCCGGTGCCGCTAAATTCGCCAGCAGCGAATTTCCAAAAAATTTCTACGCGAAATTTTTTCTCAAAAGGCCCTTGCCAGCCCAAACAAGCGCAGCTAGAGGGCCAGTCCTCCGGCGGGGACACTCACCGGAGCGCTCGAATGGAGACCTACGGTTCGCCGCAGGAAACCATGAATGGAATGGGCGTATAGCTCAGTGGTAGAGCACTATGTTGACATCGTAGGGGTCGCAAGTTCAATCCTTGCTACGCCCACCATTCCAGAAACCCCGCCGGTCTTTCGACCGGGCGGGGTTTTTCTTTTGGTACTCGATAAAAACGATTCTGCTCAGGCCGTGGCGAGAGCGCCCTGCCCCTCCGGAGACGGTTCATCGGGCCAGGCGGTGGTCGCCTCGAAGAAGCGCGAAACGTCGTGCAGCGCGCCATCGATCACCATCAGTTCGGCAGGCGGGGCGTGGCCGATGAAGTGGATGGGACTCGCCGTCAGGCCGTAGGCGCCGCTGTTGTGGATGGCGATCACGTCACCTTCGTTCAAGGCCGCCAGCGAGACGCCGCCGCCCAGCCGGTCGATCGAGGTACACAGCGGGCCGGTCACGTCGTAAGTGCCGGTACCTGTCCCTCCACCGACGCGGTGCATCTTGTAATTGCGGCGAATCACCATGCCGAAGTGCCCCGAGGCAGGCAGGTGATTGTTCATGCCCCCGTCGCAGATCGCGATCGACACGCCGCGCGACTGCTTGAGCGAGATCACGCGCACGAGGAAATAGCCCGCCTCGGCCACGAGGTAGCGGCCCAGTTCGAGTTTCAACCTCGCCTTGGCGAAGCGCGGGTCTTCGCGGAAACGGGCGATGTCGGGCAGGATCGCGGAGGCCACGGCATCGAGCGGCAGCGGCGTGTCGCCGTCGTGGTAGGGAACACCCAACCCCGAGCCGAGGACGAGGCTTTCCGGTGTCAGGTCCACCGCCTGGCACAAGTCGGCGAAGATCGAGAGGAAGCCGCGATAATTCTCGACGATCGCGTCGGGCTTCAGGCACTGGGTGCCTGAATAGATGTGCAGCCCGGCGAGACGCAGGCCGGGCATCGCGACGATCTTTTCCAGCGCATCGCGCGCGTCGGGCAGGTCCACGCCGAAGGGGCTGGGACGCCCCGCCATCTGGTCGCCGAAACCGCGCGGAACCGAATCAGGCGCGATGCGCAGCAGCACCGGCTGGACGCGGTCGGCACTACGGGCGACCTCTTCGGCAATTCGCGCCTCTCGCAGCGATTCGAGCACCAGCAGGCCGACGCCGCCGAGCACCGCCTCGCGAATCTCGAACTCGCGCTTGCCGGGGCCGGTGAAGCTCACGAGCGCAGGGTCCCAGCCCGCCTGCAGCGCCAGCCGGAACTCGCCGATGGAAGAGAGGTCCAGCAGATCGACACGCCCGACCAGCCACTGCAGCAATGCCGGGTTGGGGTTGCACTTTACCGCGAAGCTCAGCGCCAGCTGATCGTCGAAGGCATGGCGGATCGCGGCGATCCTCTCGGCGATGGCCTCGGTGAAGTACACGAAGGACGGAGTGCCGAACTGCTCGGCGGCCGCCGCCAGCCAGGTGTCGCGATCCGCCGCGTTCATACCCGTTCGCCGGCAAAGCGGGTGATGCGCGCGGGCGTGTCGAAGTTCTCCAGCGTCACCTCGTCGGCGCGAATCTCGATCCCCGCCTCCTGCTCGACGAAGGCGATGAGCGAGATCATCGCGATCGAATCGAGCATGCCGGAGGAAAACAGGCAGGTGTCGGGATCGACGGCGCCGTCATAGCCGGAGATCGCCTGAAGGTTCTGGATGATCCTGTCGGTGGTGAGAGCCATGTACGTTACTCCTAGATCGAAA
>JASGGD010000139.1:0-13485 GCA_047605225.1 Novosphingobium sp. | reverse complement strand
CGTGCAGACCCTCGGTGAGCGGGCGGGCAGGGAAGGTGTAGGTATCGACGAGATCGCGCGCGCGGTTCGGCCCTACCTCGATCTCTGCGCCGTCGACCATGGCCGAGCCGCCGCCGATCAGCCCGAGACGGATCGTCTCGCGAATCTCCGTGACCATAGCGGTGCTTCCGCCCATGTAGACGGGAGCGTCACCAGCCATGCCGAGCCCGGCGCCCATCGCATCGTACATGGCGAAGATCGACTTTCCGCCGCACTTGCGCTCCAGCTCGACCACATGGGGGAGCGCGAGCCAGAACCGATAGTGCCCGTCAGCGAAATCTAGATCGACGGCGGTGTCAGGCATCAGGGTGCAACGGTCCAGACGAGGTCGCCTTCACCCTCCAGGGTGATATCGGTGGTGCCGCTGTCCGCGTCCTGCGAATACGCCTGGTTGCGGGTCGTCAGGATCGCGGTGCCGGCGTAGGTGCCCATGAGATCGCCTGCGTCCGTGCCGTCGTCCTTGTAGAGTTCGACGTGGTAGATCTGCCTGACGCCGATCGCATCCTCGTACTCCTCCTCGATGTCGATGTTGTCCGACCCGTTGCCGGTGACCGACCAGGACGAACCGGTCACGCGCAGCTTGCGCTTGCCTGCCCGGTTCGGGGTGGCGCAATCGCGCTGGTATCGTTCGCTGGTCTGCACCGTGCGGTTGATGTTGACACCCTCGATGCCGCACAGCAGCGTGAAGACGGCAGGCGGGCCAGCGGCAGTCTGGACCTTGATGAGGGCGAAATCGGCGCTGTTCGGAAGGCTCACGGGCAAAACTCCAGCATGGTTTGCGGGAGCCTAAGCCTCGTCAGTCGTCGGATTTACCGCCTTCTATGGTGCGGAACCGGGCGCGGGCGCGTTCGGCCTCCCAATCGGATTGCTCGGGAGCCGCAGCCTGAACCAACAGGCAGGCGAACTGGTGCGCCGCCTCCTCGTCTCCATCCCGCTCAAGGCGCTCCGCGATTTCCATGATGTCGTCAGGGTCCACAGCCTCGGTGCGGATCATCTGCGTCAGAAAAGCGCGCAACATGCGCTCGGCAAGGGGCTGGTCCATCCCGGCCGATGTATCAGCCCTGGAACGCCCTTGCACGAACAAACGTGATGCCATGCCATGCATCAGCCTCGTCGCCATCACGCATCAGGCGGGACGAGGTGACCGCGAACTTGTAGCGCCGCCCGGCCACCGTGAAGGCGTGGTTATGGATCGCCTCGACAACGGCCGTATTGATCTTCCCCGCGTGGTCGCGCGCCGTCTCGATGATCGCCCCAGCGCCGTCCTTGCGAACCTTGGCGAAAGAGTGCAGCTGGAAGGTCACGTCCGATCGCGCGGAACAACCTCGGCCGGACGGGATCGCCTGCGTGCCTTCCAGCGTGATGAAGGGCCAGATGGTGAAGCCTTGAGCATCAACGCCGACAGTGTCGGGCTGGGGATCGATCGATGTCTTCGCAATGAGCGCGGCAAGCGGTGCATCGGCCTTGAGCGAGATTACCGCGGCGCGCTCGGTTTCGCGGAGCAGGTCATTCGCCATCGGCCTTGGCCTTCCTCGCCTTCGGTGCGGCCTTGATCGCACCCGCTTTCTTGGCCGCGACCGCAACAGCATCGCTCACCTCGATCTCGCCCGGCGGGTAGATGGCGGTGCGCAGTGCGTCCAGCTTATGGCGGTACTCGCGGGCGAACGTGACGGTCTGCATCAGGTGTCTCCGGACTTGCTGCGCTTTACGGCGCGGTTGACGGCCTTCTGGACGAGGGCAGTGACCTCCTTGCGCTTGGCGTCGCGCGCTGGCCCCATATACGGGCGGGCGGGCATTTCGATGTCATGCGGCTTGGTCTTTGGCAGGGTATGGAAGGCGCCGTAGCCGCTGTTGCCGACGAAGACTGCCTTGCCGTCGCGCATGAAGTAAGGCGTCCCGCCGGGGTGCTTGATAGTTCCGCCGAACTCATGGATTGCCGCGTAGGGCGCGTTGCTCGATACCTCCACAACGAGCGGTGCAGCTTGGACCGTTTCGATGTTGCCCGCCAGCACACCGCTCTCATTGTTCGGAGGCTTCCCCGGCGCCGATGGTTTGTGGTTCTTGCCCGAGACGGCACCGGCCGTGATACTGATCTGGGCCTCGGTCTGGACCATTTCGCCCGCAGCGAACAGCGCCTTGCCGACTTCGCGGATCATCGTTTCGCCGGTCAGCTTCTTGAGGCGGGCGGCGTGGGCCTTCGCGCCCTTGAGCCCAGACTTAGGCACGGCGTCCCACCCCGACCCATCCGGCCGCCACGGGATCGCGCTCCAAGCTGCTGACGCTCCACGTGCCCGCAAACGGCCCCGCGAGCACCTCTACCTCCGCATCGGTGCCCAGCGAGCCGGTTAAAGTGGCAGCGAGGACGATGAAGCGCACGCTGCCCTCAACGAAACCGGCGTCCTGACGCATGGCAGTGGTCGCGACGTCGATCTGGACGCTGCACGGGCGGTACTCGACGCCGCCGGGGGTGGTGATGCTTCCGCCGTCATCATAAACTGGCGCGACCTGGTCGATCACGCGAGCGGCATGGTACGGGCCGCCAAACGCTGCCGAGAACGCAAGCCCGATGTCGGCGAAGGCTTGGTCCAGCATCAGCACGGCACTCCGGTGAAGCCCACCAGAATCGGCCCACCAAAGAGCTTGGCCTGGATGGCCTTGAACTGCTGGCCGTAGACGGTGGCCGAGTAACCACCCTTGGCGCGCTGGGCCACGACGCTGTCAGCCACGGTGGCGGAGAAGGTGCCAGATTTGAACGAAGTCGCCCCGGTCGCCGCCAGCATCGAGGTGCCCGGCGCCAGCCCGATCCCGTTCAGCGCCAGCTTGTGGGCCGTCAGGAGTTCCGTGGCGTCCTGCTGCCGGTCGCCGAAGTTCTCTCCTACCTCGCCCTCTGCCTTGCCTGCCCAGTATGCATAGGCGGGTTCAGTGAGCGTCGAGAAGGCGGGATATGCCGCCATGAACGTCGCGAGGGGAAGGCGGGCGTAAGCCACAGGTCAGCCCTTCGCCTTGCGCGCCGGGGCCGGTTCCTTGACTTCGGTGACCTCGTAGATGCCGCAATCGCGCAGCGCTGCGAGGTATTCCGGCGCGAACTTGCCCTTCGCCTTGCCCATGGCCGGGAGGCGCTTCACGCCGTCGAGCGTTTCAAGGTCATAGGGCGAGTTCGTTAGGTTCTTGATTTCGTGCATCGTCGTCTCCAACGAAAAGGCCCGCCCGGTTAAAGGCGGGCCTCATGTGTTTCAGGCCTTGGCCGATCAGGCCGGGACGGGGGTGACCGCGTCGCCGTAGCTGATGGCGTTCGGACGCATGATGTCCAGCGGACCGGTACGCGCGATGCCGGGGACCGTGAAGTTCAACGGGCCGTCCTGGTAGATCGGCAGGAAGCGATAGGGCATCGGCATCCAGAGCTTCAGCATGTCCGGCGAATTGCGATAGGCGACCGCGCGACCGCCGCCGGCGATGCCGACCGTAGCCTTGTTCTTCAGTTCGTCGAGCGAACGGATGGTGAGCGGCTGACCCGTGCGGCGCGTGTACTCGTTGTTCGCCATGATGTACTGCATGATCGACATGTTCGGGTTGGTCACGCCGAACGGGGTGGCGACGATGTAGTCCAGAGCCATGTCGGGCAGGAGCAGCGTGTCCTTCACGATACGACCGAAGCCCGGCTTGCCGAGCAGCAGCATATTCGCGTCGCGCACGATCTGGGCGGGCGTCTTGTTGCCGACCGGCGCATCGGCAGGACCGGTGCACCATGCCGAGGTGCCATCGGTGCCGTCTGCGGGCAGCGCGGTCGGCGTGACGTAGCTGCTGTTCACGAGGCCGGTCCAGCCCTTGACGGTCGAGCCGACAAGGACGTTGTCCCACATGAACACCTGCGAGCCGAAGCGGGCCGCCGACGCCTTGCGCTCGGTCAGCGGGTAGTTCTGGTACTGAGCCTTGCCCAGTTCCTCGACGTTCCACTGGTAGCCGATCGCGTACATGTCGAAGTCGAGGCCGACCTTGTCCAGGTTGACGCCAGCGAGCGGGATGTCCTTGGCGGCGCCCGACTGCCACTCGGCCTTGCCGTGCTTATCGCCGATCAGGGTATCGATGCCGTCGACCCACTCGGGCAGCGACGTGTCGACGGTGACGAGCGAGGCGATATCCATTTCCGGATATTCGATCTCGTAGACGCGGGTGTTGACGACCCGGCTCGCCTGAGTGGCGAAGCTGAAGACCTGCGCCGCGTCCATCATGTTGATGTTCATCTAAGGTGACTCCGATTACGCGGCGGGCGGGATGCGACGGACGCGGATGGGTACGAGGCCGCCCGCCGCCACGGTGGCGTCGAACTCGGCGTTCGGGATCAGGGTGTTGCTGCCAGCGGTGCTGGTGTAGCCCTTGTTGGCGGCGTTCCAGTACACCGGCGTGCGCTTAGTGCAGGTCTGATAGGCGGCGCCAGCGATCACGCCGCTTTCGCAGACAGGCACGTTGGCGTTGATGGGGAACGCGCCGTTCACGTCGGCGCTCGGCGACCATTCGGTGATGCCGCGGAACTTGCCGGTGGTGAACGGAGCGACCTGCTCACCGGCGGCGCCGTCCTGCACAGGCTCGGCGAGACCGATGCCCGCGACCTGCGCGATACCGGTCAGGGTGTTCCATTCTTCCATGTTGACGCGGCGGCCCTTCGCATAAGCGGGCGGGCGGTCGTTGAAGACGGTCTGAAGCGGGGGCATGGTGCAGTCCTCCTTATGCGGCCTTGCCGGTCAGGCGACCGACCATGCGCTGATATGCGGCGTCTTCCGCCTGGATGGCGGCGTCACCGATGACGGCGGGTGAGCCGATGGGCTGCACGGCAGGCTTCGCGTCCTTCGTGAGCGCGGTGAATGCGCCCTCGATCGCGGCATCGGCCATGTCCTTGGCCGCATCGCCCAATTTTGCGGTGACGGCTTCCTTGCGGATCTCCGCATCGGTCTTGCCATCGGTGACGATGTTCGGCGCGATTGCCTTGGCCTTGCCGATTACAGCGGCGCGGGCATCGGCGAGGGCCTGCAGCTTGGCCGGGGTGACCTCCGCATCCGCCAGCTTGGCGGTGAGGGCGGCAATCTCGCCGTCCTTGGTCTGGATAGCGGTGGTGGCGGTCGCCAGATCAGCGGTGAGGGTTCCCACCTTGGTCTGTGCGTCCGCAAGCGAGGTGTTCAGGGCGCCGACCGCGAGGGCAACAGCCGCGCCGTCGCTCAGGTCAACGTCCTTGGCGTCGCCGATCGTGATCTTCATCTTCGGTTTCTCCGGGGTGGTGCGCTCATCAATGATGCGCAGGCTCGATCCGCCCCGGGCTACGGGCACGGCGGCGAGGTGGTTGTAGCGGAAGTTCTTCGCCACGAAGTCGTAGGGCTGGCCGTTGTGCTCACCAGCATCAGCGACCATCTCAGCGGTGTAGCCAAGGCTGAATTCGCGATGATCGGACTGCACCTGCTCGATGGCAGTCGCGTCCATGATCTTGATCGGAACGCGCACGAACTCACCGTCGCGCACAATCTCGTCGCCCACATCGCCTACAGCGAGCCGCTTCCAGTTCGTGGACTGGACCGGTGTGGTGGGATGCTTGATGGTGACGGGGCGGTGCGCGAGGCTGGCGAGGGCGTCGCGGTGGAAGACTTCGGAGGCCGGGCGGAACACGCGCACGATCTCGTTCGGATCGCGGTCGGTCAGTTCCAGTTCGGCGGCGCGGTAATCCTGGATGTTGTCGGCGCGCGCGACCAGCGCATCAGCGACGAAGTACCCGTCCTTGGTGATGCGTGCTGTGCCAGCAATCTGTGCGCGGTCGAAGAGCATGCCCCGCACGGTATTCGCGCGCGAGGCATGGGTTTACCGCCGTTAGGTTAGCGGGATGAAAACTTTGCCGGTGGCGGAACATCAATCGCAAAAAGAGAAGTAGGCGAGCGATCCTCGTCGAGAGCCTCGACTTCCCATCGATAGAATCCGACATCGGATCCCCACTGTGTTTCGACGACTTCGCCACTCAGGAGGAATACGGCATCGTGTCCACTCTGCGCCTCAAAGAGAATTCCGGGGCCTCTGGCTGTTAGTAATAATGTGCCGAATGAAAGTGTATTTTGCGTCGGATGGACAAGGCTGTCAGGATCAGCCATCAAACGGGAATTCGTGTAGGTTACGAATGGCGGAAGGCCATATCCAACGGAATGTTCGCTAGTATGGACCCGATCACCTTCCTTCGAGATGGAAAAAAGCCTTCTTTGTCCATCGCCCGCGCTCAGTAGCCGCAAGCTTTTGCGATCATTTGATTTCGGGTCGAAGAGGAATTGCCCCGGCTTCGCCTGGTCTAGGGCAATAAGAGACATACTGTCTAAAGGTAACAAAACCACCACCTCCATGTTGTTACGATGGTGGGCAGTAAGCTCTAGAGTCCGACACTAGTCAAATTTAATAATACCCTGCGACCTGCACCCGCAATAGGGCAACTGCCCCGGCAGATCCTGGGGCGCGGTCGCATCCGTGTACTCTTTCCCATCGCGTGCCTGGTGATCCGCGCGCGGGTGGGCTTTTCGGCTGTGACGCCATATCCACGTATCGATACCCGCTTCCCGGCGGCGCTCATCGGCGAGCGATGATGTAAGCTTATTCAGCTGGTCCGAGGCGATCCGGATCGACCGATCTCGGCCTAGCCCAGTTGCCTCGCTGATCGACTTCGCCACCTCGCGCGCGGGCGTCCGGTTGCGCAGGCCATCAAACACGGCGCTGCTGATGCGCTGGCGGGTCTGGTCGGAGACGTTGCGCACCAGGTCGGTGTTCCATCCGATGGTCGTTTCCAGTGTGGCACGCATGTCGCCGGCGCCGATCATCGTATCAAGATCGACGCCGGTGGCAGACAGGACCGCGCCGCGCCATTTGCCGCGCTGCCAGCGCTCAACCTTCAGCGCCCAGTCGCGCAGTTCCGGGGTCAGCAGCAGGAGCAGCCGGTTGACCTGCTCTGCAGCGCCGTCGATCTCGGCCTTCACGTCTGCCGGGGCGTCCGTGGTCATCTCACCTATGGTGCGGGCATAGGCGTCCTCGATGCGGGCGAGGGCATCGATCCATGCCGCGATGACCGGGGCATAGACGGCGCGATATAGGTTCGTTGCCAGCACGGCCGGGGGCGCAATGTCCCTGAGCACGATGGCCTTGCGCCTCATACTTGGGTTGGCGCGGCGGGCCATCTGGGCCAGATTGTATCGCATCAACCGATGATCTTGGTGCGGTCAGTCACCGCCCCAGCCCTCCACCTTCGCATCGACGCGAGCAAACCGCATCGCGAAGGCTACCGCACGTTCCACGCTGATCGCCCGCAGGAAGACCAGCGGGTACAGTGCCCATGCGATCGCGGTAGCGCAGCGCAGGTTGGTGGTCAGGCGGACGGTGATATTGCTCTGTGCCATGGTCAGGCCGTGATGTGCTTCACCGCCCACATGACGGCTTCCTCGACCTTTTCGGCAGCGATGTTGAGTTCGCGGTCAAAGGTTTGGACGATGGCGAACATGGCCCTGCCTGCTTCCCCGGGATCGGCCTTCTGAGGCACAGTGCGCAGGCTGTCGATCAGGGTCAGAAACTCAGCGCCCTTGTCCTTGATCGCAACCATCTGCGCCTTCTCGGCATCGCTCAGGACGCGGTAGGTATGGCGGACGGCGTTGTTGGCGGTGCGGTCGTCGCCTACGCCGTTCACTCGCTGAGCGGCGGCGCGCTGGATGTCGGCGGTCAGGGCCGCGCGATCCTCGTCAGTCATGTCCTGCTGGTTCATTGCTCTGTTACCTTGCTTTTCCAGTTGAGGCCAAGGGCTCGAACAGTTCCGGTCCGAACTCCAGCGCGCCGGTGTACGGCTTGAGGGCTTCCAGATCGAAGTCCTCGGGAACGTCGAACGAGATAGTCACGTGTGGTTGGTAGGATTCGAAGTCGTGCGATCCACCCGCCTCGACCATGCGCATATGGCGATACTGGATGTCGTCGGATGCGAAGAGAAGCACCACTGCGCTGGGGCCAAGGCGCTCGATCGCGCGTGGGCCGCCGGGCTTTACACGCACATGGCCGTTCTCGTCGCCCGACCAGCCTTCACCCATCTTCATGGGATCGACCGGCGTCTTCGAATACAGCACGGTCACGTGCATGTCGCCGGCGGGGAGGGTGGACTTGAAGCCGTTGGCCTTCGCCCAGGCGATCAGCGGCGCCGCATTGAGCAGCTTGCGCTGGACGTACAGCGGTCGGGGCTGGGCATCAGCGAAGAATACCGCGGCATCGTTGGCGGCACGGCGGGCCGGGGGTTGAGCCCGGCCACCGGCAGATGCAGGATCACCTCCTTCCGGTACGATTGCGCTGGGGTCGTCGTCTTTGTCCGCCGGCGGCTTGGGCTGCAGGCCGAAGCGCTCGTCCTCGGGGATCTCATCCAGCGCCGCATCGAGGCCGGGCAGATATCCTTCCTCGACCACGAGGTTCTGAACTCCCTTGGCCATCGCTTCGTCGGGAATGACCTTGAGGGCTTCCAGCGCGGTGACAGCCTCCATCCGCGTCTTGAACACGGTTGCCTGTTCAGCTTCGGTCGGCGTCGAGAGCGGCGCGAACTTGAACCACACCTCAGGCGGGCGCGATCCGAGCGCTGACGGGATCAGCGCGGCGTCGATCTGTTCAAGGCAGGGGCGAAGCTCCAGGTTCTGACCCATCGCGACTTCGCGGTTCCAATTATCTCGATCGTGGTTCCCTGTGGAATTTAGCCCGCCCGGCGACCGCCCCTGCAGCACGGTGAAGGGGATGCCAGACACCGCCGCAACGCGCTGGTCGAAGGCGTCCATCATCGCGGGGATGCCTGTCCACGACACTTGATAGTCGTCGATCTTCTCACCCGGGTTCTGCCCATCGCCAGCGTCGTACAGCGTCCCGTTGAGCACGCTTTCGCTTAGGCCGATCGCGGCCATGCGGCGGTTCATGCGCTCCTGCCCGCCCGGCGCAGAGATAGTGTCGGTCAGATTCGGGATGCCAATGCGCAGGAGCTTGGCCTTGCGCACCAGGGCGGCGAACCAGTCCTGCGCGTTGTCGGACCGCATCACGTCCTTGAAGATGCGGGTGATGCGCGACTTACCCCAGAACGCTTGTTCCAGCGTGACGCCGTATCCGACCACCAGAGGATCGCCCGGGAAGCACACGACGCGCGACGGGTGGATTTCCGTCTGCTGGCTTCCGATCTTGAAGGCGCGAGGCTTGCCGTAGTTCGGGCTGGCAAGTTCGTCGTCGATGTCGACCAGCGTGATCTGATCCTTGTGGACCAGATTGACGGCGGTAAGTCCGCCAACGCCGGTGACGTTCAGGGCTTCGGAAGGCGTGCCGCCTGCAACGAGGATCAGCGCGCCGCCACCAAGTCCGCGCAGGATCTCGGCAGCCTTTACCTTGGCGACCAGGCCGAGCCGCGCTTCCTCCGCTTCCAGCTTCTCGATCTGGTCCTTATCAGCCTGCCAGTCGCGCCACTCGCGCACGCGGTCGGACGCGGGCAGGTCGATCACCCGCTGCATCATGCCGCTTTCGAGGTAGGCGGCATAGGCAAGCTGCGGCGCGAACATGCGCGTCATGGCGTTGCCGAAGTGATGCATGGGGCTGGCGGCGAACTCGATTGCCTCGGTGATGCCGTCGTTGAGATGGCGCATCGGCGAACCGCTCGCGTCGAGAATGGGGGAGCCTGCCATAGCGGGACGGTACGTGGCGGGATGGGCGGAATTTACCGCTGTCACCATGCGTCGGGGTTGTAGGTAGGCTTACCTCCGAGCATGTCCGCGATGGCATCCATGAGTGGGTCGACCTGATCGTCCCACCCGGTGCCGAGGCCGTCGAACATCTGCAACTCAGCACGCAGGGCCACCTTGCATTCGTGATCGTCGGGAAGATGCACCATGCCGGTGGCGATCCACGGGGCAGCGTCAAGGCCGCGCGTGTACTTGTCTTTGTCGCGCGGTATGCCGATCACGGGAATGCTCTGATTGCGTCGCAGGGACTGGATCAGGCCAGTGCCGGAAGCCTTGTCCTCGACCTTGAACCCACGAGGCGACAGAGCCTTATGCTTCTCCCAGAACACCTTCGCCATCTTCTCAAGCTCGGGCGCCTCCCACTTCCCGCGCACCTGGTCGATGAGATAGATTCCGTTCGCGGCTTTGCCCCATAGCTGGAAAACCGAGAAGTCGTTGCGCTCGCCGGTCTTCTGCGCGGTATCGGCATAGATCGAATACCACTCGATCGGCGGCAAATCGTTCCACCACTTGAAGCCGTCCATGTTGAACAGCGCGCCCTCGATCGAAACCGGCCGCTGCATGTACTGGCTCGCGAAGGTGTAGGCGTCGGCTTTGAGGACTTCGATCTCAGTCGCATCGTGCTTTTCGTCCCAGAGCGGGCCATCAGGCAGGCCATGCTCAATCGGGATGCCATGGGTCCATTCGATCGGGTACGGATCGGCGCTGTTGATGACGACCGGAAGGTTGAGGTGGTGCCATTTCTCGCCGGTACCGCCGGTCAATAGGTGGCCCACGAAGTCATCGGAATGCAACCGCTGCATGATGACGATCACGGGCACCCGCTCGTGCGCCAGACGGCTGCGGAAGGTGTTCGTAGCGCGCTGGTTCACGGTCTTGCGCTTGGCGACCGAGTAAGCGTCATCCGGTTTCAGCGGGTCGTCGATCACCAGCGCGCCGGTGAAGACGGTCCGGTCCATGTAACCGGCGCGAAAGCCAGTGATCGGTCCGCCGGCCGCCTTGGCCAGCATCCCGCCACCCTCTGCCGTCTTCCACCGATCCTTGGCCTTGCTGTCCACGCGGATGGTGACCGGTTTCACCGACTGGTAGCCATCCAGAGCGATCAGCTGCAGCACCTTGTCGCTGTTCTCGCGCGCCAGATCGTCTGAGAAGGTCGAGTGAATGAAGCGCGCTTTGGGGTTCACATGGAAGCCCTTGGCGATGAAGTTGACGACGGCGGCCTCGGTCTTGGTGTAGCCCGGCGGCACGTTGATGATGAGGCGCGTGATCTCGCCGGACAGCACGCGGTCAAGCGTCTGGCCGATCACCCGATGATGCGGACCTTCGATGAACTCCATGCCCTCGCGCTCGGGGAAGTACCAGCGCGCGAAGTCCAGCAGCTTGCCTTCCGGGGCGAGGGCTTCCTTCTTCCTCTTCTCGACGACTGCGGCGAGCAGCGCGATCCGCGCAGCCTGATCGTCAGGTGAGGCCAAGCGTGGCGGGGTCAATCCCAAGGCGACGCGCCTCCTCCATCAGGTTTTCAGTGCTGCGAGTTTCGGTCTGGATCGGCTTGCCGTTGGGGCCGCTGATCTCCCGGCGGTTCGTGTAGGCGTTACCCATCTCTTCGGCAGCCTGCTTGTGCAACTGCGCGGCCAGCGGGAAGTTACCCTTGCCCTCCGCTGCCGTGGCCATGCGCTGAAGGGCCCGGAGCCGGGTCGACCGATGCGCGATCGCGATCTGCGAGGAATCGTCCACGAACGACTTCCTGGCTGCCTCGAACAAGGTCCTCCACTTCGGTGCCACCTTCGCCCCTGCAACCTTCGTCGGGTCGTACTTCTCGACGTTCTGACGTGTGATCGTCAGGCCGAATTCCTGGTTGACGGCGGTAACGATCTGCGAGGGCGTGTCGAAGCACGCGAGCGCCTGCACGATGAAGGTTCTGACGTCGTCGGTGAGCTTGGCATCGGCCATGATCTTGTCTCCCCTGCGTCTACTAGGCGATGGCGCGCAGGCAGGTGCCGCAGACACCGGCGATGGATGCGCGTCCGATGGTCGGGCCAGCCTTCGCGGCATCGACCATAGCCGAGACGCCAGCAGCCCCCGCACCGTACCGGGCCACCACGCCAACGAACTCCTCGACGTCATGGCCGCGCATCACGAAGATCGGCTTGCCCGTGTCCTTGTTGAAGGCGGGCATCCCGTATTTGTCCCGCTTCTGGGCGGCGTGATACAGTTCGTGCTCCACCAGGGCGCAGAACGACGGATCTTCCATCCCTGCAGCCGCCGGCGCGCTGAACGTCAGCAGGAAGTCGGGCATGCCGTCGAACCATTCCTCTACCTGCTGGATCGCCCGTGCGCGCTGCCACTTGCCCATCGCCATGGGCGGCATGAGCTCAGCCTGGCCAATGACGGCGCGCATCTGCTTGCTGTTGTCGCAGTTGGTCCAGAGCACTCCCAGATCAGCATCGCGCAGATGGACGTGCTCGATGTTGAAGAGCGGGCTGGCCTCGTCGAGGAAAGTGTCGCGGATCCATGCGAGCAGGTCCGGCGCGGGGACGAACCGGTCCCGCATTTCCAGATCGGAGAGCGTAGCGAGGTCTTCGGGCGGATAGGGGCGGTTCATGCCGCTGCACTCCGGGCTCTGATTTCGGCGATGGTGTTGAGCATCTGCTGGCCCCGCATGCGGCGCTCGGGGTACGGCGACGCCAACGCGAGCCGCGAAGTGTGTTCGACTGGGCCGTACCGGTCGGTCAGCACCGCGCCGGCAGCGATGGCCATGGTCTTTTTCGACAGGGCGATGTCGAAATGCACCCACGAGGCGTTGCGGTGCTTTCCGAACGACAGCGTAGGGTGGCCCTGTATCCACTTCCGCTGTACCCCGATCTTATCGACCATCGCCAGCAACTCATCGAGCGTGTCCGCCCAAAGGTGGCACATCACCATATTACCAAAACGGTGCCGGACGTCATCCACGTAGCATGTCACCGGCTCGCCTCCTCCTTGAGATACCGCTTCCGGATCTCGGCCATGCGCTTGCGGCCTATGACCTTCGACCATGCGAGAACGGTGGACTTGCCCCATATGTTCTCCACCCGGCGCCAGCCGTGGAGCTTGAACTTCTCCAGGAACTCCGGCGGGATCGGCTTGGGCGCGGAGGTGGGCAGCAGCTTACGCGTCACGTGTTTCGTCCTCGTCGATGATGGCAAAGCCGTTCGCTGCGGCAATTCGGAAATCCTCGAATGCCTCGGCGCGCGATTCCGGCGTTCCCCGGTTCCACGCACGGCGCATGAGCGTTGCGAGCGTGCTGTCGGTATCCTCGTCGTCGAACCTGGCTCCGGTGGAGTAGCGATGTTGGGTCACTACCTCCCGGCACTCGTTTACGGACAGGTGCTCGCGGGCAGCGCGCTTGAGCAGCGGAAGGGCCTCATCCTTGGGCAGGCTGGCGACCGCGGCGTGGTGCTCGACCGACAGGGTGCTGTCGCGCAGGGCAGGCGGGAATACTGTCGCGGCCTTAAGGGCATCCTTCAGGCGCTTCGGTGCAAGACCAAGGTTCTCGGACAGGAAGTCGAACTTTGCCTGGCTCAGGTGGCCGGCGTCCTTGCCCTCTGCCATCCAGTCCGCAATCTTCCAGTCTACATCGAGGCGCTGGGATACGAGGTCGCGGCCTTTCGCTACCCATGCGTCGAGCGGGGCGGGCAGCGGCGCGGCCTCGATT
>JASGGD010000138.1:0-13508 GCA_047605225.1 Novosphingobium sp. | reverse complement strand
CCGACGAGGCAGACGGCTGGCACGGCGTCGTGCGCTATGGGGCGTCGGCAAGCTGACGTGTAGCGATATCGCTACGACTGATGCCGTTGCTTTCGAGGGCTTCCGCGTAGGGAGAGACGTTTGTCTCAACGTGCGACGAACGTCCCTGGGCTCGATTTGCCTTCTCTGCCCGATCTGCCGGGGTTGCCCTCGCAAGATCCTTGAGCAGGGCACGGCTTCGTCCCCAAACGGGCGAACGGTCTATGTTCAACATAGGGAGCGCGCCACTCTCGCGCACCAACCGCAGACATATGTGAACAGTTGAGCCGTGGGGATATCACCACAGTTGAACCGTCACGATACCGCTACAGTTAAGCCGTTTCCATATGATAACGGCTGCCCGTCCAATTGACGCGAACCGTCCGTAGTCGCCGCCTCCCCCTCCCGTACCGTGAACCAATCGCTCGGCTCGTTAGCCCCACCGTCCGGCGATTGGTTCACCCCCAACCTTGATGGGGCAAGAGGAATTGGCATGGTAATGCTCATGGACCGCGCGCCTCTAGAGCGCGTCCGCAAACTGGCAGATGGCAGGATCGCCGCCGTCGCCCGCTTCGCCCGATCGGGCGTCTATCAATACGCAGGCTCCGAAGTCGGCAGGCCCGACCTGTCGAGCGTCAACGTGTACCGGCCCGAGAGCGAAGTATTCGACCAGGCCGCCATGGCGTCGTTCGCCCACAAGGCCATCACCGTGGGCCATCCGGCGCAGGCCGTGACCGCCGACAACTGGAGCGCCCATTCGGCAGGCTGGACCGAAGGCAAGATCGCCCGCGA
The DNA here is from genome assembly GCA_047605225.1 of Novosphingobium sp. Classification (GTDB taxonomy): domain Bacteria; phylum Pseudomonadota; class Alphaproteobacteria; order Sphingomonadales; family Sphingomonadaceae; genus Novosphingobium. Next base: position 12,698 of record JASGGD010000138.1, on the reverse strand, counting down.
CGGCGAGTTCGTCGAAATCCCGCTGATGCTTGCCGACGCATCGGCCGTGCGCGCCTACGAGAGCGGCGAGGCCCGAGAGCTGAGCGCCGGATACACAAGCGAACTGGTCTGGGGTGACGGCGTAGCGCCGGACGGCACCCGCTATCAGGCCACCATGCGCCAGATCCGAGGCAACCATATCGCGCTGGTTGCTCAGGGCCGCGCGGGCAGTTCATGCCGCATCGGCGACAGCATGTATAATCAGGGAGGTTCGAACATGTTCACCGACGCCGAACGCCAGCTCTTCGACAGCGAGGAGGGCAAGTGCATCATTGCGCACGCCAAAATGTGCCATCGCCTCAGCACCGGCTACCTTGGCGATCGTGCGCCCGAGTTCACCGACGCGCAGGCTGCTGCCGCAATCAAGAAGCACGTAGCTCAGCACGAAGCAGGTCAGCGCGCCATCGCGGAAATGACGGCGAAGGCGGACCAGATGCAGCGGGATTCGCACGCCGCGTTTCAGCGTGGCGTCGATAGCCTCAACAATTGGCGGCGCTAAGGAGATCGGAACAATGGCACAGTCCCTCGAAAGCCGCATCAACGCCGCCCTTCGTTCCGCCGCCCGCCTTAAGGATGTCGAGGCGGTCATCACTGAAGTCGATAAGCAGATCGCTGACACGCAGATCAAGTTCGACCGGGAGACCGCACGCTCGATCGATCCGGCGCTGACCACCCCGCAGGCCCGTGAGGCGCGCAATACCGCCGCTGACCTCGAACACGACATCCGCAGGCTCAACGCCTCGCTCGGTTTGCTCCAGTCGGCGCGCGACAAGATCATTGCTGATACCGAAGAGGCGCGTCGGCAGGCGCATTTCGACGCCGTGAAGGCGGAAAGAGATGACCTCGCCCGGCATATCCGCGAGCGCTACCCGGCGCTCGCAATGGAGTTGCTGGAGATGGCGCAGCGGATCGCGAAGAGCGATATCGACTGCGATAAGGTCCGACTCAAGAGCGCCGAATTGGTCGCCCGCGAATGCAGTTGGTCGTGGGACATGAGTAAGGGTGGCGGCCCTGTGACCCGCATCGGCAGCATCAACTTGCCGCTGCTCGGGCGTGACGGCGGATATCTTCCCGTTCAGACCAGTATGCAGGACGGCTCGACGACGTATTGGCAGCGTCTCGTCGATCTAGACCAGGAGTTCGCGAAGCAGCCCGTCCCGGAACTCGATTCCGCGCAGGCGAAGGCCGCCTGACATGTTCGCCGCCGTAATCGCCGGGGCCTTCTCCCTCCGGCAGCCGCGCTCCGCTGCTCGGGTGTTCGTCGCCCCCGGCTGCGTGAGCGCGGCCCCCTCTGATCGAGCACCAGCATGGACACGACTTTTCGCGAAGATGTCATCGAAGAGCTTCTTGAAAAGCTCGCCGAGGGTCAGGGCCTTGCGACCATCTGCCGTGATCCGCGAATGCCTAGCAGGCAGTGCGTCTACAAGTGGATGCGCACCGATGAATCCCTTGCGGAGCGCATCGCTGACGCTCGCGAGGCTGGCTATCAGTACCTTGGCGAAAAGACCCTGCGCGACGTCGAGGAGTGCGCCGATCCTATCAAGGCGCGCCTCATTTTCGAAGCGCGCCGATGGTATCTCGGCAAGCTCAGCCAGGCGTTCGCCGAAAAGCCCGTCGCGATCGGAGCATTCGTAAATGTCGATGCTGGAGACGCCTTCGCCGCTGTCGCCGGAGCGCTTGACCGCGCTGCCGAAGGAATTGCAAGCCGCGGTACAAGCACACAGCGTGTGGTTGCAGAGAGCGCGACCGGACCAGGTGACGCCCCCGGGCGACTGGCCCATCTGGATGGCTCTGGCGGGACGCGGCTGGGGGAAGACGCGAACGGGGGCTGAGGACGTCGCGTGGTTCGGCTGTAAGACCGCTGGTGCGCGCATCGCAATCATCGCCCCGACATTTCAGGACGCCCGAGACACCTGTGTTGAAGGCGAGAGCGGGCTGCTGGCCGTGCTGCCAAAAATGTGCATCGATACATGGAATCGCAGCATGGGCGAGTTGGTCCTATGGAACGGCACGCGCTACAAGCTGTTCAGCGCGACCGAGCCGGAGCGCCTTCGCGGCCCGCAGCATCACCGCGCGTGGGGTGACGAGGTGGCGGCCTGGCCGGACCCATCCGCTTGGGATCAGATGCTGTTCGGCCTGCGCCTTGGCACGCATCCGCAGGTGATCGCCACCACGACGCCAAAGCCGACACCGCTAATCCGCCGCATCGTGCGCACCGCTGGCGCCATGGTCACGCGCGGGAGCACCTTCGACAATTCCGACAACCTGCCCGCCGGTACACTGGCCCACCTGCGCGACAAGTACGAGGGCACGCGGCTGGGGCGGCAGGAACTGTTCGCCGAGTTGCTGGAGGACGTGCAAGGCGCGCTCTGGAACACCGGGGCGCTGGAGGAGTGCCGTCTACGCGGCGCGCCCGACATGCAACGTGTCGTCGTCGCCGTCGATCCTTCAGGGACGAAGGGTATGACCGGCGTGGGCAAGAACAAGAAGGCTGGTGACGACATCGGCATCGTGGTCGCTGGCAAGGGCATCGACGGGCGGTTTTACGTGCTGGAGGATGCCAGTTGCAATCTCAGCCCCGAGGGTTGGGCGGAGCAAGTGGCATCGGCTTACAAGCGATGGGCCGCCGATCGCGTCGTTGCAGAAGGCAACTTCGGCGGCGCAATGGTCGAGGCGGTCTTACGCACTGCCAACCGGAATATCCCGATCAAGATGGTCACAGCCTCGCGCGGGAAGATTGTCAGGGCAGAGCCGATCGCCGCGCTGTACGAGCAAGGCCGCGTTTCACACTGCGGCATCTTCGACGCCATGGAAGACCAGATGTGTTCGATGACGGGCGCCGGGTTCGTGGGCGAAGGCTCGCCGGATCGTGCCGACGCTCTGGTGTGGGCGCTGACGGAGCTGTCTACCTACAGCGTAAGCGCATTCGATAATCTCTGATGGAGGCCACGGCGCACATATGTCCGTAGCCCAAGGCATCGGCGCCGCCGAAAATCCTCTCGTACTTTCAAAGTGCAGATGGCGGGGGCGTGAGGGACGTTCCCGCCGTCATCCCTCACCGAATGGCCGACCATCCCTCAATGTGTCCGGCCACAGGAATTCCCTATGGAACACCCCAACGCATTCATGAACGCGCTGCTCAAGCAGCACGACCAGTTGTTCGCTGACAGGCGCAAGCGCACTACCCGCATCACACTGGCTTGCTTCGACGGCTCCTATGAATTTCAGCTTCTGTACGCCGGTATGCAGGAGATCGAGGCGAAGGCGGGAGCGGGTATCGGCGCGGTGTATGGCGAGGTCATTCGCGGCATCTACCACACCGGCGAGGACGCGATTGCGCTCCCCACTGAGGGCAATTACCGCCCTATCGTCCTGCTGGAGGTGATCCGGCAGGGCCTCATCGGCGGCAACAAGAGTGTCGTGAACGGCATCGACGGCGAAGTGTCGGCCCTCCGCGCCAACGCCCTCCTTGAGCGGTATCTGTCGCCGCTGGAGGGGGGCACGCTGAAAGAGGCGTGGAACATGGCTGCCGCGATCATGCACGCCGCGTTCGAGGGCATCGTGATCGAGGACGAGAAGCCCGCCCCGGCCCCGAAAAAGCACAGCAGCGCCAAGCGCGCCGAGCCGGACGCAGTGTGATGCAGGCCGCCCGGCAGTTCGACCCTCAGGAGGTGCGCAGGATCGCAGCCAGTTATCCGCCTGAGGCTGCCGGGACGCCAGTATGGGAGCGGGAGCAGTATCTGACCCCGCTCCAGCAGCTTGCATGGATGGTCCGGTTCCGGCCGGAGGAGGTGCGTCGCAATGGCTAAGCTCCCCGGTGGCGACAAGGCGCTCCGTCGCCTCAAGTCCCTCAACAGCCGATCCGCCGTTAAGCGCGTCGGTGCGGCGGTCTATGCTGCCGCTGACATCATCCGCGTCGAAGCCGCACTTTCCATCAGCGAGGGTGCGGTGAGCGGTAAGGGCCACGTCCCCAGCTCACCCGGCCAGCCGCCGAACTATGACAGCGGCACGCTCGCGGACAGCATCGAGGTGCGCGAGGTCGGCGAACTGGAATGCGATGTGGTCGCTTCCGCCCCCTACGCCCTAGCTCTGGAGTTTGGCACCAGCAAAATGTCGGAACGTCCGTTCATGAGGCCCGCAGCAGCAAAGGGGCGGCCCGTTGCCGAACGCCTGGTCGCCCGCGCGCTCAAAGATGAGTTCAGGAGCAAGTAATGGTCGAGACTGCAGCGGAAGTCCGCGTCAAGCTGGTCGCCGAGATGAACGAGTACAATCGGCGCATCAACGAATCCACGCGGCTCACCGATCAGGCTTTCGGCAAGATCGCCGATGCGCAGGCCCGCACCGAGGCGCAGATCAAGCAGTCGGCGGCCTCGATCTCCGGCACCTTCAAGGGGATGGCCGGCGCGCTCGCAACGTACTTTTCCGGGCGCGAACTTGTCGGCATCATTGATCGGTTCACGCAGTTCCAGAACAAGCTCCGGGTGGCTGGCGTTGCCGCCTCGGATCTCGGCATCGTGCAGGACCGGCTTTTCGCGTCGGCGCAGAAGTATGGCGTCGAGCTTGGGGCGCTTGGCGGCCTCTACAGTTCCCTGTCGAATGCCTCCAAGGAGCTTGGCGCCAGCCAGCAGCAGATATTTGAACTGTCGGACACCGTGGCGGCATCGCTCAAGGTGTCGGGCCTTTCGGCCGGAGAAGCGGCGGGTGCGCTCCAGCAACTTGGGCAGGCGCTGCGTGGCGGGACGATTCAAGCCGAAGAATACAACTCCCTCCTTGATGGCCTTTACCCGCTCCTTGAAGCCGCTGCGGCTGGTTCGGATCGGTTCGGCGGTTCGGTCGGCAAGCTCACGAAGCTGGTGAAGGACGGCAAGGTTTCCTCCAAGGAATTCTTCGACGCCATCCTTGCGGGCTCTGAGCTGATCGAGAACCGGGCGCAGGCATCGGTACTCACCCTTTCCAGTGCCTACACCCAGCTCACCAACGCGCTCACGGTCTACGTAGGAGAGGCGGCGCAGACCAGCGGCGCACAGGCGGCGCTCGCGGAGGGCATCAGCAAGCTCGCCGACAATCTCGATGTCCTGATTCCTGCTCTGGCCTCGCTCGGTGCCAGCCTCGGAGTGAAGTACGTCGCCAGCGCCGGTGCTGCTGCCCTCGCCACCATCCGCACCGACGCGGCGCTTCTCGGCCTGTCCACGCGCGCCGAGGTCGCAAGCTTTGCCATGGGTCGATTGGTCCGGTCGTTGTCGATCAACGCGGCGGTGCTAGCCCTCACGGCTGCGATCGGCGCCATGGGCGCGGAGGTGCTGACCACCGATGGCCTGATCCGCCAGGCCAATGTTCAATACGATGAGATGCGCAAGCGGCTGGAGACGGCGGCGCAGGTTGCATCTGCGGCAGGCGACGGCACCAAGGGCGTGGGCGAGGGCGCCGCCGGTGCTGAGCCGAAGGTGCGCAGCTTCGCGGGCGCTGTGGGCGCTCTGGCGGATCAGCTTTACCGGCAGGCCGACGCCGCCAAGAAAGCGCGAATCGAGGGGCTGGAGCTTAAGCTGTCCGAATCTCAGACGGCTGAAACCGAGCTTGCAAAGCGCACCCCGGCGGGGCGCAACAACAGCCAGAACGAATTCCGACGCGGGGACTTCCTCAACAATGCGGGCGTGCTCATCAGGGGCATCGTCGGCGGGGGTAGAAGCATCCTGTCCGGCGGCCGAACCGACCGCGAGGCAGTCGACGCATACCGAAAGCAAGCTGAGGTCAGCCTGGATCTCGCTGAACAGCTTCGCGAGGCGAAGGCCGCGCCCCTCACCGATTTCGTAGGCACGCCTTCGGGCGGCACGGCATCGGCCGGTGCGGGTGGCGGAAAAGGCGGCAAGAAGGGTGGCGGCGCTTCGGGCCCGACCGCCGACCAGCGCCGGGAAGAACAGCAGCGCATCGAGCAGGAAATAGCGAACGCTCAGATCGGCTATTTGCAGGAGCTTGCCCAGACCACGCAGAACGCGACCGAGCGGGCAGCGCTGGAGGAAAAGGTCATCGCGGCCACTCGCCTCGCGAACGAGCGGGACATCGCGAACAACGAAGCTTTGAACGATGCGCAGCGCGGCAAGCTCATTGAGATCAACAATCAGATCGCGAGCCTGCGCACCCAGCAGGTCAAGGATCAGGAGGCTGAGCGCCTCCGGCAGGAACAGCTCCAGCTTACCACCCAGGCCCTGCGCGACGAGGACGCACTGTTGCAGGCTCAATCAAATCTCGCCGATACTGCGAAGGAAAGGCGCGCAATCGAACTGCGCCGCCTGGATCTTGCGTATCGGATGGAAGAGGCCGCGATTGCGGAGGAGCTTGTGCAAGCTGAGATCGCCGACGACACAAAGCGCATCGCCGCCGCTCGCAAGCGCTTGGCCGACCTGGAGGAGCGCCGGGGTCTAGAAACCGAAGGCGTGAAACGTGCCACCGAGGGCCCAGGTCAGCGATATCTCCGCGACGTCAACAAGACGGGCGCGCAGATCGGCGAAGATCTCGAGTCCATTGGGGCAAGAGGCCTCGACACGCTGAACGACGGCCTGGCGGATGCAATCACAGGAGCTAAGTCACTCGGCGACGCATTCAAAAACGTCGCAAATCAAATAATTTCCGACCTGCTGCGCATCGCCATTAGGCAGGCGATCATCAAACCGCTTGCCAATGCCCTCTTTGGCGGCAGCGGGGGAGGAGGTGGCTTGGGCGGCCTGATCGGAGGTATTGGCAAATCGATAGGAATATCCGGCGCCCGCGCAACTGGCGGTCCCGTCGCGGCGGGGAATACCTATCTGGTAGGCGAAAAGGGGCCCGAACTTTTTCGGCCTGCTGGGTCAGGCATGATCGTGCCGAACCACGCTCTGAAGGGTCGTGCCAGTTCCACCACTGTGATCAGCGCCCCTCAATTCAATCTCGCGGGCGCCGTTATCACTTCGGAACTTTACGCTGACATGCAGCGGATATCGAGCCAAAGTGCGTCCCGCGCAGCTAGCGGTGCCTACGCCGCCGGCCAGCAGTCCGCCCCCGGCACCATCGCCAAATACAACCAGTTGCGGGGCTGATATGGCGCGGGCAGGTTATCTCGATTCGATGGCGGACGACAATGTAGACAGAACGTCGTCGATGTGCGTTCTATAAACTTCCAGTTGCTCATTGCCGGAATGCTCTGGAAGATCGAGAGGCTTTGTCATTGACGAATGCAGCATCTCAAGATCCTGCTGGTCTAGAAGACCTTTCTTGGCGAGCACCGCCGCGAGGATCACGAAACCATTGAAAAGCGATGCAAATTGAGCGGACGCGCCGTTACACATTTTGGCCTCGCTGCTTGATGGCGTCTTGAATTCCGACGCTGCCGATAAAGACCGCGCCGGCCAAGAACATGAAGCCACCGGTTAGCAGCGTCGGGAGAACCGCGCCCGCACTCTCGACGACTGCGGCGCTCAAAGCGAAGAGAATGCCCAAGATCAAAAGTCCGATGCCAGCAAATCGCATAGAGCCCTCCTGCGGCCGGGATACAGCACGATAGCGTGATCGGGAAGGGCCGCGAATCAACGATATGCGCTGATCCTTACTGGCTACTTACTGAGACCCATTTGCAGGCCTGTGGCGAAAGGCCGATTTTCCCGGAAAACCGCAGAAAACCTATGGTGCCGGCTACAGGATTCGAACCCGTGGCCCCCTGATTACAAATCAGGTGCTCTACCAACTGAGCTAAGCCGGCGCGCCATTGAAGGCCAGCGTTTCCGCGCAATTCGCCTATGTCGAGGATGATCGCCCGTCAAGCCCGAGCGGAACAGAGCGGCAAGGTTCGGCACACCGAGGCATACTCGTGTCACATTTTGTGGCACAGGCCAGATCTTCTCGATAGCGTACTGGGATATCGCTTGAAGCCGTTCATCGAGGAGCAGCACATGGCTGAACGACCCAAGGTTCCTGAAGCGATACGCCGTCAAGTGCGGCAAGAATGCTGGTTTGGATGCGTCATCTGTGGCTCTCCGATCTTTGAGTACGACCACATTATTGAATACTCTAAGGTCAAAGAGCACACTGCGCAAAATTTGGTTCTACTTTGCCCATCCCATCATCGTGACAAGACTGCGGGCCGATTGAGCGTTGATAGGGTTCAATCTGGTAGAAACTCGCCATTCAATGCCCAAAGAGCTTTCACGTCGTCATACAAAATAGAGGAAGATCGGAACGTTTCTGTCACACTCGGTTCAACTTTGATGCGAACTACGTTCCTAGATGGTAACGGAAAATTCTGTGTCGTTTGGAACAGTGGCTCAATCTACTGCATCATTCATGCTGAAGACGGTTGGTTATCAATTAGCATGGCAGTGACGGATGGTGTCGGACAACCGGTACTGATGGTAGACCATGGCGAAGTCACCCTTTCGACCGGAGCATGGGACTATCGTTACGAGGGAACCTGCATTCGCGTATGGAGCGTGCCGGGCGAATTGCTCTTTGACGCAGATATGACGAACAAGGGGGTATCGATCAGAAAGGGAGCATTTCTGAATAAGTACCGTGACGGATTTGTAATGGAAAATGGGATGCTTCTCACGCTCATGGAGGGTGAGGTCGTCGGCCAGCAAATGTCAGGCTTGATTGAAGAGTGTTGGGGAGCCTTGGGCATCCTCAACAAAGCGAGGTTTCCGTCAGTTCGCCCGGTCGGCGGTTTTGGGATATTTTGCTCTTCATAACCATGGATGTCCAAGCCGGGATGCGCGATCTGCGGTAAAGCCCATAATCAGAATACCGCGTGCGGCGCGGCCTCCTGCATCATCGTCTGGCGCAGCAGCGGGATCGCCGGGCCGCCGTGGCTGAGGAATTCGTCGTGGAACGCCTTCCAGGCCGCGCGCCCGCCGCGCGTCGCGGTCCAGTCGGTGCGCAGCTTGCGGATCATCAGCTTGCCCAGCGTGTAGTTGAGATAGGCCGGATCGTAAGTGCCGCGCGCGGCCTGCTGTTCGGCGGTGCCGGCGTCCTGGTAGCACTGCTCCATGAACATCGCCTTCGACTGTGCCTGCGTCATCCCGCGCGCATGCAGGCCGATCGCCGAGAGATAGCGGCAGTTGCGCAGCAGGGCGTTGGAGATCTGGCCGACCTGCACGCCGGGATCGCCATCGCCGAGGCCCGCCTCCAGCATCATCTCCTCGGCATAGTGCGCCCAGCCTTCGGCGAAGGCGTAGCCGACGAACAGCTTGCCGACGATCGAGGGTGCCGCGTTCGAGTGGAGGAACTGCAGGTAGTGCCCCGGCATCACCTCGTGGACGGTGGTGAACAGGAGGTCCGCCTTGCCGGGGATGTAGTCCAACTGCATCTGCTTCGACCACGACGGGTCTGGCGGCGAGATGTAATAGATCGACGAGCCGCCGTTCTCCAGCGGCCCGGGCGGATCGATATAGGCCGAGTTCGCGCGATTGTAGGGCGGGCTCTCCTCGACCATCGCCATCTTGGTGCCGGGGATCGTCGCGATGTCGTGGCTGCGCACAAAGTCGGCGAGCTGCGGGATTTCGCGCCGGGCCTCGGCGACGGGACCATCCTCGGGCTTGTCGGCGCGCATCTTGTCGAAGCACTGCTGGATGGTCTTGCCCGGCGTGTACTTCGCGCAGGCCAGTTTCAGCGCCTGCTGGTTGCGCAGGAGATCGGCCTTGCCTGCCGCCTCCAGAGTGTCGAGCGAGGCATCGACGCCTTCGGTCGCAAGCACCATGCGCGAGAACCTGTCGGCGCCGAGCGCGAAATCCTGCGTCGGCGTAGCTTTCGCGACCTGTTCGGCGACGCCCTTCATGGCGACGGCGGCGGCTTCGGACGCGGCCTTGAATTCGGCCTGCAGCGCCGGGTCGGCGACGTCGGCGAAGGCGGCGCGGGCATCGCCGCGGTAGTAGTCGGCAAAGCCGCCGAACCCGTCGGTGCCCAGCTTGATGAAGCTGGCGGGCATCGCGGCGGGCAGGTTGGCGCGGATGTTGGGAGCTTGCGCGGCGACCGATTTGAAGAACGCGATCATCGCCTTCATCCGCGTCGGCTTGTCGGCATAGTCGCGGCTGACGTAGACGTTCGGGTCGAGGCCACCATTGATGTAATAGGCGGGGTTCCTGTGTGGCTGGTCGGCGTCTTCCAGCCAGAACAGCTGGCCCTTGGCGACCTGTACCAGATAGTTGCGCTCGAAGCGGTCGGCTTCGGAGAGGATGTCGAACTTTTCGGCCTCGTCGATCACCGAGTGGAGGAACGCGGCGCGGGCCTTGAGCCCGGCGTCGCTCCAGTCGGGGAGCCGCCCGTCATACTGGTGCGCGCCTTCGTAGATGGCGAAGGCGGGATCGGTCTCGAACCACTTGTCGATGGTGGAATCGACGAAAGGCTTCCAGTTGGTTGAAGTGACTTCGTCCGGTCGCCCGGCGGACGCGCTGCTGGCAGTTGTCACGGTGGTCGTCGCGCAGGCGCTAAGGGTGAGGCAGGCGATGCCCGCCAGCAGGATGGACTTCATGGGGGTGAGGCTCCCTGTTCGTATGGGAGCGGTTGTGCGTCAGCGCGCGCCGAAGGTCCAGCCCTCGGTACGGGCGAGTTCGGGCGTGAGTTCAGCGGGTTGCCATAGCCCTTCGCGCGGGGCGGCGACGCGGAGCCAGGCGGCGGTGAGGAGGGCGTCGGCGCTGTGGTCGTCGATCGGGCCGCTGCCGCCGGTCGGGCGCGAGCCCAGCGTTTTAAGGGCGGTATCGAGTGCGGCGTGGTCGGTCATCTTGGCGCGGCCTGCAGTGCGCCCCGCCTCCACGGCGGCGAGTGTGGTGTAGATTTCGGTCACCACCGATCCGTGCGCGGGAAGCGGGTCGATCGGCCAGACCGGCACGCGGCCCTGCAGGCGGTGGAGCAGACGCATGCCCGTGAGGCTGGACTTGCCGACCTGCGCCGCGCCGACGAGGTTGAAGTTGGAATAGGGGCGGCATCCGGCGCGGGCCTGCGCCTCCTCGGTCACGCGCATGCGGCCGCGCTTGTGGAGCGTGCCGGGGAGGTGGAAACGTGCCCCCTCGCGCCCGCCGTGGCGGCGGAAGTAGGCGCTGAGATCGGCGTGGTCGACGAAGCTGGCGGCCGAGAGGTGCGGGTTATCCGCGCAGATGGCGTCGATCAGCGCCCAGAGCGCGCGGGCGTCGGCCGGGCTGTCCGCCCAGCCGGGGAAGAACGCACCCGCGTCGGCGAAGGGCAGCGATATGCCGAGGTCGAGGCCGACGAGGGTGTCGGGCGGCAGGCGATTCAGCAGCAGGTCGAGTACTTGCGCGCGGGACCAGTGGGCGTGGTTTGCAGGGCGCAGCAGGCGGGGTGGAGCGTCGCCGGTCTCGCACAGGGCGACGGCGATGCCTTTCTGGCGCTCGCCTTGGGCACCGGACCAGTCGATGGCGATGAAGCGGCGGAAGTGCATGGGTCAGCAAGCCCACCCCGTCCGGCTAGGCAGCACGCTGCCAAGCCTCCCGGCCCTCCCGCAAGCGGGAGGGCGAAGTGCAGTGCTCTCATTCCCCTCCCGCTTGCGGGAGGGGGCAGGGGTGGGCCTGTCGCTCACTCCGCCCGCCGCTCGGCGCGCTTGCGATCCCACCATTCGAGGCGCTTCTTCACCTCGCGCTCGAAGCCGCGTTCGACGGGCTCGTAGTAGACCTGCGGCCCCATTTCCTCCGGCCAGTAATCGTCGCCGGAGAAGGCGTCGGGTGCATCGTGGTCGTAGGCGTAGTCCTTGCCGTAGCCGATATCCTTCATCAGCTTGGTGGGCGCGTTGAGGATGTTCTGCGGCGGGCTGACCGACCCCGTCTCGCGCGCGGCCTTGAACGAGGACTTGAACGCCATGTAGGCGGCGTTCGATTTCGGCGCGGTCGCCACGTAGATGCACGCCTGCACGATGGCCAGCTCGCCCTCGGGAGAGCCGAGGAATTCGTACGCCTGCTTCGCCGCGAGGCATTGCACCAGTGCCTGCGGGTCGGCCATGCCGATGTCCTCGCTGGCCATGCGGACCAGACGGCGCAGCACGAACAGCGGCTCCTCGCCTGCGGTCAGCATCCGCGCCATGTAGTAGAGCGCGGCCTGCGGGTCCGATCCGCGCACCGATTTGTGCAGCGCGGAGATGAGGTTGTAGTGCCCGTCGCGGTCCTTGTCGTAGACCGCCATGCGCCGCTGCAGGAACTGGCCGAGCCCCGCCGGATCGAGCGGTTCGGGAATCTTCGCCGCATAGAGCGTCTCGGCCTGATTGAGCAGGAAGCGTCCGTCGCCGTCGGCCGAGGCGACCAGCGCCTCGCGCGCTTCGGCCGTGACGGGGAGGGGGCCTTCCAGTTCCTCGCCCTTGGTCAGCAGCGCGTTCAGCGCGGCGGCATCGAGGCGGTGGAGGATCAGCACTTGCGCGCGGCTGAGCAGCGCGGCGTTGAGGGCGAAGCTGGGGTTTTCGGTCGTCGCGCCGACCAGCGTCACCGTGCCGCGCTCGACGAAGGGGAGGAAGCCGTCCTGCTGGGCACGGTTGAAGCGGTGGATCTCGTCCACGAACAGCAGCGTGCGCTGGCCTGCCTTCGCCGCGACGTCGGCCTCGGCGAAGGCTTTCTTGAGGTCCGCCACGCCCGAGAACACGGCCGAGACGGCGGCGAAGCGCATGCCCACGGCGGCGGCGAGCAGGCGCGCGATGCTGG
>JASGGD010000137.1:0-13517 GCA_047605225.1 Novosphingobium sp. | reverse complement strand
GCGGCATGCTGACCGCGACGATCCTGGCGATCTTCTACATCCCGCTGTTCTTCGTACTCGTGCGCCGCAGCGTGCGCGACGGCCTCGCCGCAGCCCGCGAGAAACTGCAGGAGCGCCGCGAACGCTCGGGAGACCCCGCATGACGCGCATGAGCATCCGGCTGATGGCGGGCGCGCTGCCTGCGTTGGCCCTCGGCGCCTGTTCGCTGGCGCCCAAGTATGTCCAGCCCGACCTGCCGGTTCCGACCTCGTGGCCTGTGGGCGACGCCTACCTGCAGCAGAGCGAAGCGTCGTTGCCGGTCGTGTCCTACAAGGACGTGTTCCGCAATCCGCGCCTGCAGTCGCTGGTCGAGCAGGCGCTGGCCAACAACCGCGACTTGCGCGTGGCTGCGGCCAACGTCGCCGCAGCGCGGGCGCAGGTGCGGGTGACGCGGGCCAACCAGTTCCCCGCAGTCGGCATCAGCGGCTCCGCCACCGACAGCGAGACCGGGGGCGGCTTCGGCCTCAACGGCATGAGCTATTCCGTACAGGGCGGGATTTCCAGCTTCGAACTGGACCTGTTCGGCAGGCTGGCCAATGCCACCCGATCGGACCGCGACACGGCGCTTGCTACCGAAGCGGCAGCGCGCACGGTTCGCCTCGGCCTCGTAGCCGATCTTGCGCAGGCCTGGGCTACATACGCTGCCGACACCGACCTGCTCAAGCTGGCGCAGGCCACGGCGGACAACGCCAAGGACAGCGTCCGTCTCTCCGCAGCACGTCTCAAAGGTGGCGTCGCCGCTCGCACGGAACTGCGTCAGGCAGAGCAGGTTCTCGAAACCGCCAATGGCGACCTTGCGACGCAGACCGCCGCGCTGGCGCAGGACGTCAACGCGATCCGCCTTCTTGTCGGCGCCGAGTTCGACCGTGCGCTACTCCCGGCCGGGATCGACGAGGTCAACGCCGGCCTCGGCGAAGTTCCTGCCGGGCTCTCTACGCAAGTTCTGCTGCGCCGTCCCGACGTGGTGCAGGCCGAATACCAGCTGCGCGCCGCCAATGCCGACATCGGCGTGGCGCGGGCACAGCTGTTCCCCACGATCTCGCTGAGCGCGCTGATCGGGTTCGCCAGCCAGTCTCTTTCGAGCCTGTTCGACACCGCCTCGCGCACGACGACGCTGGGCGCGGACGGTAGCTGGTCGGTGTTCAACGCAGGCGGCCGCAGAGCCAACGTCGAGGTGACCAAGGCCCAGCGCGACGCGGCGCTGGCGACGTACGAGAAGGCGATTCAAACCGCTTTCCAGGAGACCGCCGACGCCCTCGCCGACCAGGGCACCCTCGCCGAGCGCCTGCGCGCAGCTACGGCCTTCACAAGTGCGGCGCAGGACACCGCGACGCTCACCGAGGCCAGCTATCGCCGGGGTATCGTCGGTTCGCTCGACAACCTCGATGCGCAGCGCAGCCTCTATTCCGCGCGACAGGCGGAAATCGCGGTGCGACTGACGCTGGCAGGCAACCGGATCGCGCTCTACCGCGTGCTCGGCGGCGATCAGGCGACGACGCCCGCGGCGGGGACGGCTCAGCCGTAAAGCGGAACGATCTGCGGCAACTCGACGGTCGTGCGGATGCCCGGAGCGGCGGCGCAGACCGCCGGGATGGCGTTGATGGGCCGATGCGCGGTGAGCCCGGGCGTGTAGGCAGCGTAGTCCTCCGCCGCGACCGGGAAGGTGATGTCGACCTTGACCGGGGTATCGCCCTCGGTGGTGATCCGCCAACCGGATTCGCGCAAGTCCCAGTCATGCTCGATCTCGGTCGTGACGTACCAGTTCGCCCGGAAGCGCAGGACCGGGCGGCCCTGATGCCTGCAAGTGATCGTCGTGCGCATCGCGCCAACCGTACCGGCAGGCACCTTGCCCGCCGCAATATCCAGATCATGCCGGGTCGCCGAGAGTTCACCGACCGCCTCTATCTCATCGCAAGGCAGCCCGATAGCCTCGGCGATTTGCGACAGGGAATTGCCGAAGTCGCCCTTGAGATGCTCCGCACGTCGCTGGTCGAACGGCGCCATCGGGGCTGCGAAGCCCATGATATGGAACAGCATGTCGGGCGAGTTGCGGCTCGAGACATCGGCATATTCGTCGATCGTCAGCAGACCGTGCTCGCGCTGAAGCGACAGCAGCGGGATCGCCAGCGCCTCGGTCACGAAGCCGGGGCTCGATCCGGTGGAATGGACCGACGTACCGCCAGCGGCACAGGCTTCCTCGATCCGCGCGCGCTTCTCCAGCGGCATCAGCGGCGGGTAATGGAAGTCCCCGCGCGTCGTCACCACGTTCTTGCCGGACGCCAGCAATGCGCACAGGGCATCCCAGTCCGTGCCCTGCGGCATGAACAGCACGCAGTCGGCATCGAGCGCGACGATCTCCTCCAGCGAGTTCGTCGCCTTCACCCCCGTTGCGGCAAGGCCGCAGAGTTCGCCCGCATCCTTGCCGACCTTCTCCACCGAACTGACCCATAGCCCGACGAGCTCCATCCGGGGATGCTCGATGACCATGCGCAAGGCCCGGCTGCCGACATTGCCGGTTGCCCACTGGACGACACGCCAGATCCTGTTCGCCTCTTGCGGCATCGCTTTCTCCCATTTCGTGCGCGCGAAAACCCGCGAGGTCAGAACTTCACGCCCAGTTCCACGCCATACGTGACCGGCTTGCTCCAGTTCGCACCGAGGCCGAAGCTCGAGTACTGCGCCTGCGTGAGGTAACGGCTGTTGGTGACGTTGTCCCCGAAGACCGCGATGTGGAACTTGTCGTCCGGCGCATTCCACTGCGCGCGCAAGGCCAGGGTCTCGTAGCTCCCCTGTTTGAACTGCACGCCCGAGGGACCGAAGAAGAAGCTCGACGAATAGAACAGGTTGCCCGACAGCGCGAGTTCACCGCCCGCAAGGTCCGTCTCGTAGCGCGCGCCGATAAAGCCGGTGAATTCGGGGGTGCGCTGCATCGTCACGTCTTCCAGCGTGGTCGGCACAACGACGAAAGTGATGCCGTTGGCCGCACAAGTCGCAGCGGTTTCCGCACCCAGTTCGGAGCAGCGCACGTAGACCGGCGCATTGTTGAACCGCTTGTAGCGCGCATGGACGTAGGAGGCACCGGCGTTGATCTGGAACGCGGGTGTAAGCTGATAGTGCAGTGCCCCTTCCAGACCGTAGATTTCGGAGGTCGCGGCGTTGATGATCTCCGCCGTGCCGGTGCGATAGATCGACACCTGCAGGTTCTTGTAATCGTAGTAGAATGCCGCCGCCTCGAACGAAAGGCCGCGATCCTCGTACTTGAAGCCCACTTCGTAAGCGTTGATGTCCTCGGGCTGCACGCGGTTGCAGGTGTAGTTCGTGTCAGGGATCTGGCACGAGCCGCCGACATCCGAGATCGCCGCCTTGTAGCCCTTGGTGAACGAGGCGTAGATGCTCGTGCGGTCGGTCGGCTTGTAGCGCAGCACCACGCGCGGGGTCAGCTTGTTGTTCGAGATATTCGGCACCGGCATCTCCGTAAGCAGGAACTGCTGGTTCCAGTAGGCATCGACGATCTTGTCGATCGAATAGCGCGCGCCGGCGGTTACGAAGAACTGCGGCGTGATCTCGTAGGTGGCATCAAGGAAGGCCGCGTAGCTCTTGACCGTAGTGCTCGACCCGCCGAGCCGGATGCGCCGGTCGGGCGCGTTGCCGCCGTTGTTGATATACGTGATGTACGTGTCGGTGTTCTGGAAATAGAATAGTCCCGCCGTCCACTGCAGCTTCGGCCCGGCCTTCGAGGTAAGCAGGAGTTCCTGGCTCCAGGTCTCGTTGAGATTGGGCAGACCAAGCTGGAACAGGTCGAGACCAGAATAGTCGAGGTCTTGCGACATCAGCGAGTTCTCGCTGCGGTACTGGCTGTAGGAGGTCAGGTCCGCGAAGCCGAGATCGGCGCGGATCGTGCCCTGCACCACGTCGGTGTTGGAGCGGAAGACCTCGGGCACCGAGCCGCTGGCGATGTGGTTCTTCGCCGTGGTGTAAGTGCCGGGAATACCGCCGAATGGCGCGCCGAGCCCGAAGTCGGAAGTGTCGAGGCTGGAGGCCAGCATGGTCGATGGATCGTCCACCTGCCCGTGCTTGTAGCGCAGCAGAACGTCCACCGTGTCGCTCAGTTCGGCCTTGAGACCGAGGCGGAACGACCAGTTCTCGTAATCTCCGACGCGCCGGTCATTATTGGAAATGTCGCGCTGCCAGCCGTCTCCCCGGCGATACTGGCCTTCGAGACTCAGCGCCACACGATCGGAGATCACATAGTTGGCGAAGGCTTCGGCCTTGGCCTCGTTGTAGCGGCCGTAAGTCACGCGCCCCTCGAAGGCATTGCCCGAGGTAGACGGCTCACGAGTGGTGACGAGGATCGCGCCGCCGGTGGTGTTGCGACCGAACAGCGTGCCCTGCGGACCTTTCAGCACCTGGATGGAGTTCACGCTGATAAGGTCGAAGTCGGCCGCCAGCGGGTTGGGCGAATAGAACCCGTCGATGTAGATACCGACATTGCCGCCGCCGCCCGAGGTCGTCACCGCCGTGCCGATGCCGCGAATGGTGGGCTGGAAAAAGCCGCCCGCAAAGTCGAAGCGCAGCGCCGGGGTGACTTTGCCGATGTCGGCCAGTTGCTGGACGCTGGCGGTCTTGAGCGCGTCGCTAGACAGGTTGGTGATCGAGATCGGCACGTCGACCTGCGCCTCTGCACGGCGCTGTGCGGTGACGATGATCGCGCCGTCGTCCGCCGCCGAGGTGTCCTGTGCCTGTGCCGAAACCGGCGCCAGCACCGCCAATGCCAACACGGACGCGCAAGTCCCTGCTATCTTCACGGTATCCCTCCCACTGCTTTTGCGAAAGAGGCTACACGAGCACGTCGTGCGATCCAGTGACGGGCCGGAATTCGCATCACATATCGCGTCGGCATTGTTCGCGAGGGTTCAGGTTCCCGGCGTGATGTAGCCGATCGTCTCCTGCCGCGGGTCGAAGGACTCCGCCTTCCAGCGCACCGAACCGAAAGGCCGCTCCAGCAGGCGACGCACGCGGCGACCGTGATTGCTGCGATTGAAGCCGTCGGCCTGCGCCTGAATGTCGAAGTCGGACTGGGTGTATCGGCCGCGCATGCGCAGGTAGTCTCCCCAGGTGGGGCAGCGATAGCGCTCGGTCCACAGCGCCGGGTTCTCGATATCGCGCGCAAGAGTCCAGTCGAAGCCGCCGTTGCGCTTGCGGACCTTCTGCATCGTCATCATGACCTCGTAGAAGGCGCGCGCGTGGTCCGGATCGACATCGTACTCGACCTCCACCACCAGCGGGCCGGAGCGCATCGTCAGCGGCAACGCGGCCGAAGGTTCGTGGCCGATCTCCACGGAATCCATGTCCGCTTCCGGCTCCTCCCGGATCGGCAGGATGATGCCGAGAAGGGCCGTGGCCGCAACCACCATGCCTGACGCCACCAGCGCGAAGGCGACGTCATGCCGCGCGGCGACCACTCCCCAGCCCCAGGCTCCGATGCCGATCCCCGCCGTGATGGCCGAAGAGAACAGCGATAGCGCCCGCGCCGTCACCCAGCGCGGTGCCGACAGTTGCACCGTCACGTTGAGCATCGCGATGGTCAGGATGTTGCCCGCCCCCACCAGCAGGAATGCGAGGCAGGTGAGCACCAGCGAATGACTGAACCCGATGGCGACAAGCGCCACACCGCTCAGGATCGCAAAGAGCCTGACGGCCCACTCGGTCGAGATCATCGCCCGGATCTGGCTGACGAACAGCGCCCCAGTGACGGCGCCGACGCCTTGCGCGCCAAGCAAAATGCCGAAGGTCGCGGCATTGCCCTGCAGTAAGTCCTTCGCGATGAGCGGCGCCAGCGCAGACGCAGTGGCGGTGCTCAATCCGAAGCCTAGCACCCGCAGCAGCGCCGTCCTTACCGCCGGGGCATGCAGCGCATAGCGCGCGCCGGTCAGGATCGCGCGATCGATCCGCTCCGGCGGCAACCGGGAGGGGACGTGCAGACGCCGCCAGAAGAAGAACGCCGTCAGCAATGGCAGGTACAGCAGCGAGGTCATGCCGAACACGACCTTCACCCCGTAAAGCACCACGATCACCCCGCCGAGCGCCGGTCCGAAGCTACGTGCGAGATTGTAGCTGATCGTGCCCAGCGCCACTGCAGCGGGCAAGTGCGCGCGTGAAACCTGCTCGGGGATCGAGGCCTGCCAGGACGGCGAGAACAGCGCCACGCCCGCGCCGATCAGCACACAAAACGCCAGCAGCAGCCACGGCGTCGTCAGCCCCGCGAAGGTAATCGCCGCAAGCACCGCTGCGCTTATCGCACTGAAGCTCAAGCCGACCATGGCGATCCGGCGGCGGTCGAACATGTCCGCGATCGCTCCCGCAGGCAGCGTTACCAGCATCAGCGGGATCATCATCGCCGTTTGCACCAGCGCGACCATGCTCGCCGAATTGCTCAGCCGGGTCATCTCCCACTGCGCGCCGACACCGAGAAAAAGCTGGCCGAAGTTCGAGAACAGGCTGGCGGTCCAGATATTGCGGAACGTGCGCTCCCGAAGCGGTGCGAAGGCGCCGCCTGCCTCCTCGTCCTGCGCCGTCGTCATGGCCGCTCATCCCCCTCAATCTATCTGGTCGTTCTCGTTGTCCGCCGATCTTGAACGCACCGGCGCCAGCGTCAACCTGGCCATCGCGAAGACGATCCCTTGACGCAAGAGAACACGATTCCGATATACTAACCATAGTCAGCAATCGC
Organism: Novosphingobium sp.; assembly: GCA_047605225.1. Lineage (GTDB taxonomy): Bacteria > Pseudomonadota > Alphaproteobacteria > Sphingomonadales > Sphingomonadaceae > Novosphingobium. The sequence continues at coordinate 6,748 of JASGGD010000137.1, read as the reverse complement.
TGCGGCGATAGCGCCGGCCCCTCAGATTGCCAAAGCCCTGTCGCGCCCGCATCACGCAGGAAACCGCGCTTTGCTGCGCGAAAGAAACGCGAGGAGACCTGTCTTGACCGAGGCCTATATCATCGACGCCGTGCGCACCCCGCGCGGGCTCGGCAAGATGGGCAAGGGAGCGCTGTCGCAGATGCATCCCGAACATCTCTCGGCCACGGTGCTCGCCGCGCTGAAGGAGCGCAACGCTCTCGACACCGCCGACGTCGACGATGTGATCTGGGGCGTCTCGGCGGCCATGGGGCTGCAGGCGGGCGACATCGGACGCATGGCCGCGCTCGACGCAGGGTATGACGTGAAGGCGGGCGGCGTCACGCTCAACCGCTTCTGCGGATCGAGCCTCACCGCCACCAGCCTGTCGGCCGCGATGATCAAGTCGGGCATGGCCGACCTCATGGTCGCGGGCGGCATGGACATGCTCTCTTACGCCAACATGTACGGCATGAAGATGCGTGAGGCGGGCGTCGGCAGCGCAGGTATGGGCGCGGGCAACCCGCGCCTTCAGGCCAGGCACCCACAGTCCAACCAGGGCGTCTGCGCCGACGCGATCGCCGCGATGGAGGGCATTGCCCGCGAGGAACTCGAAGCCCTCGGCGTCGAGAGCCAGCGCCGCGCCGCGCTCGCCATCGCGGAAGGGCGCTTCGACAAGTCCACCATCGTCGTGAAGGACGACGAGGGCAACGTCATCCTCGACCACGAGGAATACCCGCGCCCGGAAACCACCGCCGAAAGCCTTGCGCAGTTGAAGCCCGCTTTCGAGATGTTCCTGAACATGCCTTCGACCCCCGGCGGCAAGACTTACGGCGAACTCATCAATCAGGTCTATCCGGACGTCGAGATCAAGCCGATCCACCACGTCGGGATTTCCTCCGGCGTCGTCGATGGCGCTTCGGCAATCCTGCTGGCCTCCAAGGACTACGCCGAGGCCCATGGCCTGAAACCCCGCGCTCGCATCGTCGCCATGGCCGAGACCGGCGACTGCCCGACCCTCATGCTCAACGGCCCGGTGCCCGCCGCGCGCAAGGTGCTGGCCAAGGCGGGGTTGGGCGTGGAGGACATCGACGTCTTCGAAGTGAACGAAGCCTTCGCCGTCGTCGTCGAGAAGTTCATCCGCGACCTTGACCTCGACCGCGCCAAGGTCAATCCCAATGGCGGGTCGATGGCGCTCGGCCACCCGATCGGCGGCACCGGCGCCATGCTGATCGGCACCGCTCTCGATGAACTCGAGCGCACCGGCGGGCGTTACGGTCTCATCACGATGTGCGCGGCGGGCGGCATGGCCCCTGCCATGATCATCGAACGCGTCTGACGGCGCAGTACAAGGAGCATCTGGTGGCGACTGAGGCCGACGAAAAACCGATGGGAACGATCAGCAGCCCGTTCAACATGCGCGACGAGAGCCCGACACGGCAGGTCGGACTGCGCATGACCATCGTATCGCGGCTCCAGCGCAACAACTTCGACCGCAAGGTCGCCGCGCTCAATGTCACCCGTTCGCAATGGGCGATGATTGCCATCGTCGCGCGCTATCCCGGCTCGACCCAGCGCAGCATCGCGGAATATCTCGAGATGTCTGAGGCATCCGCCGGTCGCCTGATCGACCGCCTCTGCGCGGAAGGGCTGCTGGAACGCCGCGACCGCCGCGACGACCGCCGCGCCCGCGCCGTCTACCTGACCGAGCAAGCGCGCCCGCTGCTCGACAAGCTGGGCGCCATCGCGGCCGAGAGCGAGCAGAAGATGTTCGCGGGGTTCTCCGAGGAAGAGGTCGATACCCTGCTCGATTTCATGACGCGCATCTACGAGAACGTCAGCCGGGGCTGAGGGCCTTTTTGCCCACCCCTGCCCCCTCCCGCAAGCGGGAGGGGAATGAGAGCCATGCGTTTCGCCCTCCCGCCCATCCTGAGCCTGTCGAAGGGGGGAGAACCGCAAGGCTTGGTGAGCCGCAGGCGAACCTAGCCGCAGCGGGGTGGGCCTGCCCCAGACAAGCCGCACAAACAAAGAGGGCGACGCCATCAGGCGCCGCCCTCTTCTTCTTGAGAGTATCGCGAAAACTTACTTCGCGGCAGCAAGATCCTTCTTCGACATCGAAGTGGTGACCTTGCCACCGGCGTCGCTGAGGCTCGAGGCCGGAACGGTCACGAGACGACCGTTGAGGATGACCTGCGGATTGCCGTCGGCAGTGACGCGGTAGATCGGGGCGATGCGGTAGCCGTCGGCGGCGTAGAGCATCTTGCCGGCGTTGACCGAGACGGCACCGGCAGCGGCTTCCTCGGTGGCTTCGCGAACCTGGGTGGTCTCGGCGAAGGCGACGGCCGGGATCGAAGCGATGGCGGCGATTGCGACGAGCGTGGCGAACTTCTTCATGGCGTGTCTCCGAAAACTGCGACCCTTTGAAGGTCGGGCTTATTTACTTACTAAGCTGGGTTAGTATTTTTTGAACACCCGGTCAATTGCGAAATTCGCACCCATCGCGACGGTTTGAGCAACATTATCGCCGCTGCGGCATTCACATCATCTCGTGCTTGCCTGCGATCGTCGAAACGGCGGAAAAGCAGGCGTGCGCGGCCATGATCGTCCGCACGATGGGCCACCCGGTTGATCCCTCCGGGCTTTGCGCGCACACCGAGGCGACAGGCGCAAACGGCGGAAAACCGGGCGCGAAGAAGAACATCACGGGGATTGGCAGCAGATGTCGACAAAGGTCATGCAGGGCGTGCGCGTCCTCGAAGTGGCGCAGTTCACCTTCACGCCTGCCGCAGGCGGCGTCCTTGCCGACTGGGGCGCCGACGTCATTAAGATCGAGCATCCCGTGCGCGGCGACACCCAGCGCGGCTTCCTCAACATGGGCGGCGTCACGCTCGACCCGCTGCGCCACACGCTGTTCGAACACCCCAATCGCGGCAAGCGCAGCGTCGGCATCGATCTGTCCACGCCCGAGGGTCAGGAAGTGCTCTACGAATTGGCGAAGCAGTGCGACGTGTTCCTCACCAACTACCTCCCGCAGGTACGCCAGAAGAACAAGTTCGACGTCGAGCACATCCGCGCCGCCAACCCCAACATCATCTACGCGCGCGGCTCGGCGCTGGGTAACAAGGGGCCGGAACGCGAGGTCGGCGGCTTCGACGGCACCTGTTTCTGGTCGCGCAGCGGCATCGCGTACTCGATGACGCCGGAGGAACTGCCTGGCCCGATTTCGCAGGGCATCCCGGCGTTCGGCGACTCGATCGGCGGCATGTTCATTGCGGGCGGGATCTCGGCCGCGCTATTCCATCGGGAGAAGACCGGCGAGGCGGTGGAACTCGACGTCTCGCTGCTCAGCACTGCCGCATGGGCCTCGGGCGCCGTGATCGCACAGGTGGCCGAGACCGGTGTGCTTACCCGCAACCCGATGCCGGGAACCGGCGGCGCGGCGCGCAATCCTTTCATGGGCAACTACCAGACAAGCGACAACGGCACGATCAACCTTTGCACGATCTCGCCCACCGGCCACATCCGCAGCCTGTTCGAACATCTCGGCGTGCCCGAGGCGGCCGACGACCCGCGCTTCTCCGAACCGCGTGCACTGTTCGAGAATGCGGGAGCTGCCAGCGACATCCTGATGAAGGCATTCGGTGCGCAGCCGTTCGAATACTGGCGCCAGCACCTCAAGACCTTCTCCGGCCAGTGGGCGCCGATCCAGAGCTTCCACGAGTTGCTGACCGACGAGCAGGCACTCGCCAACGACATGATCGTCGAGGTCGAAGGCGCCGACGGCGGCGCTCCGCTCAAGCTGGTGCGCGGGCCGGTGCAATGGAACGGCGAGGCGGTGGAAACCACCCGCTCGCCGCAAGCCTCCGAGCACACCGAGATCGTGCTCATGGAAATGGGCGTGGAATGGGACCGGATCGAGGAATGGAAGGCGAAGGGCGCGATCGCCTGAACGCTCAATCCCGACAAGACCTACACGAGAGAACAAGGAACCCGAGATGAAGCCTGGAACCCGCCTGAAGAGCGCCGCCTGCGACACCGAGGTCATGGTGATCCGCGCCGCCGACGGCCAGATCGAATGCGGCGGCGCACCGATGGGCGAGGCCAAGCCCGCCGAGCCCTCCCCCCTCGCCGCCGACTTCTCGGCGGGGACGCTAATGGGCAAGCGCTACGTCGATGCCGACGGTCAGTACGAACTGCTTAGCGTGAAGCCCGGCAAGGGCTCGCTTGCGGTCGATGGGCAGGCGCTCGTCGTCAAGGACGCCAAGCCGCTTCCCGCCTCGGACTGATCGCGCACCGATGAACATCGCCCTCCTTCTCGAAATGGCGGCCGAGGCCGCACCCGACCGCATCGCTCTCGTCTGCGACGGCAAGCGCTGGACTTATGGCGATCTCCTAGCGGCCGCACGCGGCGCCTTCTCGATCATCCAGGACAGCGGCGCCGAATACGTCGCGCTGCTGGACGAGAGCAGCGAGGCGGCGGTGATCGCGGTGTTCGGGGCCGCGCTGGCGGGCGTGCCCTACTGCCCGCTCAATTACCGCCTGCCCGACGCGGACCTTGCCGCGTTGCTCGGCCGCATCGCCCCCGCGCTGGTGATCGGCGACGAGGAGCGCGTGACACGCATCGCCGGGGAACAGGGCCACACCATCCTTGCGCGCGAGGAGTTCACCCTCAAGGCGCAGGAAACCGTGCCCGCCGACGACGCCCGCGAATACGACCCCGGCGAGGGCGTGGCCATCCAGCTCTTCACCAGCGGCACCACGGCGGCGCCCAAGGCGGCGATCCTGCGTCACTCCAACCTGCTGGGCTACATCCTCGGCACCGTGGAATTCGCCGGGGCCGACGAAACCGATGCCGCGCTGGTGGTCGTGCCGCCTTATCATATCGCCGGAATCTCGGCGCTGCTGTCCTCGATCTACGCACAGCGCAGGATCGTCATGCTGCCCGCCTTTTCGCCGGAAGGCTGGCTGTCGCTGGTCGAGGCGGAGGCCGTCACCAATGCCTTCGTCGTCCCCACCATGCTCGCGCGGATCATCGAGGCGATGGAAAGGGGGGCCAGCGCCAAGACCATATCCTTGCGCGCCATCGCCTACGGCGGCGGCAAGATGCCGCTGGAGGTGATCAATAAGGCACTCGAACGTTTCCCGGCTGCGGGCTTCACCAATGCCTACGGCCTGACCGAGACCAGTTCCACCGTCGCCCTTCTCGGCCCCGACGACCACCGCGAGGCAGTAGCCTCGGACGACCCGAAAGTCCGCGCCCGCCTCACCTCGCTCGGCAAGCCGATCCCGACGGTGGAGATCGAGATCCGGGGCGAGAACGGCGAAGTCCTCCCCATCGGAGAGCCCGGCGAGATCTACGTGCGTGGCGAGCAGGTCTCGGGCGAGTACAAGGAAAAGAGCGCGCTCGATGCCGAAGGCTGGTTCCCCACCCGCGACGCCGGCTACATGGACGCGGACGGCTACCTATTCCTGTCCGGCCGGGCCGACGACGTGATCGTGCGCGGGGGCGAGAACATGTCTCCCGGCGAGATCGAGGACGTGCTGCTCACGCACCCGGCCATCGCCGATGCCTGCGCCTGCGCGATACCCTCGGTCGAATGGGGCGAGGCGGTCGGCGTCGCCATCGTCACCCGCGACGGGTATGACGTACCGCACGAGAGCGAGTTGAAAGACCTCGTCCGCGCGCGCCTGCGTTCCTCGCGGGTGCCGGAGAAGATCGCTTTCGTCAGCGAACTACCTTACAATGAAATGGGTAAGCTGCTGCGCCGCAAAGTGAAGGATGTCCTTGCCCTCTGACCGTTCCCATGGCTTGACGATTCCCCTCGCCCGCTGGGCCGAACGGCAATTGCGCGCCATGACCCGCAATCACGGCCTGCCCCCGCTCGATGCCGCCACGCTGATGAGCGAGCGGGCGGCAGCCGGAAGCTACACAATCGCCGGGTGCATCTCGGCGGGCCTCGGCGGCAGCCACCTGATGCCGACCCGCGATGGCGACTGGTTCGCCCTCACCCTGATCCGCGACGTCGATCGTGAACTGCTGCCCGCCCTGTTCGGTGATGCGACGATCGATGTCGATGACTGGGCGGCAATCGCGGCTTCCGTGCTGCAGCGTGATTGCGCCCAACTCGTCGCCACCGGGCGCACGCTCGGCCTGCCGGTCGCGGGCATGCACGAGAGACCGGTATCCCCTCCCGTCGAGGTCATGACGCAGGGATGCCGCCGCGAGCGGGAACCGGGCCATCGCCCGCTGGTGATCGACTTGTCCGCGATCTGGGCCGGTCCGCTCGCCGGGCACCTGCTCTGGCAGGCGGGCATGGACGTGATCAAGGTGGAGAGCTTGACCCGTCCCGACCTCATCCGCCGCGATGATCCTGAGACGTTCGCCCGCATCAACCAGGGCAAGGCGAGCCTGCTGATCGATTTCGCCGACGACGCGCAGAAAGCCGCGCTGGTGGCGTTGATCCGGCGCGCGGACGTGGTCATTGAATCTTCCCGCCCGCGTGCTTTGCGGCAACTGGGCATCGATGCCGATGCGCTGGTCCGCGAAGTGCCGGGCCTCGTCTGGCTCTCGATCACCGGCCACGGGGCGTGCGGTGAGGCGCAGCATTGGGTCGGCATCGGCAACGACTGCGGCGTCGCCGGCGGCCTGACTCGCGCGATGGCCGAAGCGGGCGGCGGCATCGGCTATGTGGGAGACGCCATCGCCGACCCGCTCACCGGCATCGTCGCC
>JASGGD010000136.1:0-13564 GCA_047605225.1 Novosphingobium sp. | reverse complement strand
GGCCAGTCGGACCGCCGGGGCCAGTCGGGCCGCTAGGACCAGATGGATCACTGGGGCCAGTCGGGCCGCTAGGGCCAGTCGGACCGCCGGGGCCAGTCGGGCCGCTAGGACCAGATGGATCACTGGGACCAGACGGCCCGGAAGGCGTTCCACCACCGCCGGCACCAACACGGAAACCGACGCCATCGGCGCATGCTCCGAGCAAGAGAAGGGGAATGGCGCTGGCACAAAGCAATATATGCTTTGTTGATTTGCGCTGCTTATTACGCGGCATCTTGTTGTCCTCCATAAAATGCCCAGTCCGCAGAGGACTAAGGCACGGTCGGGAAAGACATCGCGTGCAGAAGCAGCCGCCCCGGCAGCAGGGGCCACGCACTGCCGGACTACCGCTTTCACATGTTTCGCAAATCGCTCGGGAGAACCGAAAAAACGCTTATCCAGGTGTGCACATAGCCTGTGGTGGACGCCGCGTCCCGGCAAGAGCACGGAAAAAATAAAGCCCGCGTGCAAAACACTGTCTGCACGCGGGCGGTGAAATACAGCCGATATGACGGTTATTTATCTCCACTCCCACTCTTGAGGACAAGTAGGAGCAGCGTTTCAATCTACGACGGCATCGACCTCGCGAGCGAGTCGCATACGGCCGTCCGTAACCGCCTCGCGGACCATCGCCAACGCCTGATCGAGATCGGTGTCAGGCGTCAGAACAAGATCGACCGAAAGGCCGTCCTTTACCGACCGGACCCTGCCGACGCGCGCGCCTCCTACCAGCAATACCGTTTCGTTGCCCTGCGAAGTGGAGCCTTCACCCGCCGCGTGCTTCAGCCGCGACAACACCGTAGCGGCAGATATCATCTTCTCTCCGGCTGCCGCAAAACGCTGCTGCTCGTGCCCGATAGCCCGTGCGGCGACCAGTACACGCTCGCGCTGCTCGCCTCGACGGAGCAGGGGAGTCAGGACTTCTGAATGGCGGACACGTAACTCCTCACGTGTCGCGAATGCATCGACGACCTCGTCAGGCATCTGCGCAAGGGACAGCAGCCGGCTGAGCTGACTGTTGGAGAGGTTCAGCGCCTCCGCCATCCGTGACTGGACGCCGCCATAGAACCGATCGACCGCACTTTGGTAGCTACGTGCACGATCCAGTTCCGTAATATCCTGTCGTTCGCGATTTTCGATGTCGGCAAGGCGGAAAGCCTCTTCGTCGCTCAAATCGACGATCATTGCATTGAGACGGATTTCAGGACGGCCATTGTGATTCAGCCAGTCGACGCAAAACCGCCGACGGCTACCGACCAGGAGTTCATAGGGACAATCCGATCCCGCAGCATTGTGACGAACAAGCACCGGAATGCGGTTGCCATCTTCTTGCGCGATCGATTCTATCAATGACCGGCAACTTTCTGCCGAAAGGCCCGGTACATCACGCGGATTGCCATCCCATACCGAACAATCGGATGGGCGGATCGAAATCGCCGTCCGCCCCCTGCCGTTCCCCTGAGCAACGCCGGCAAGGCGCTGATCAAGACGCGCCAGTTCCTCGCTCTCGAAGCGCAGGGTTTCTGCCGGTTCCGGTTCGTAGGACAGCGTCGTCAATATATCGCGAACAAAGCTCCCCATCGTGCGTCCCCTTCTCTGCTATGATCGGACTGGTCCGAACCCGATCCGAACATAGCGAAAGGAATGGCTCCGCCGCCCGGCGAACTAGGTTCGGATCGGCTCTATTTCCTCGCAAAAAGACCCTAATTTCAAAAGCGATGATTGGCCGTAACAGCAAAAGCATGAATGCGACGATCATTCGCAAACTCGCCGGAATAGGACAGACGCAGGCCTGTCCGTTCGCCATGCACTGCGCTGATACCGGCGCCGATGATCGCTCCATCGCGGTCATAGCGAGTGGAGGGCAAAGTAAAGATCGGCGTGCCGCCCTGCAGGAAGATTGCCTCTATCCGGCTTTCCGGACGTGATCGCAACTCACGCTGCCACTGTGCCTCCAGGCTGGGGCGCAAAGTCCAGGCGCCCTTCTTCAGCGACGCGGAAGCCCGCATACCAAGACTCGTGCGCACGGATTCCGTCTTGAACTTGGCTACCGCCAGAGAAGCCGCGCCACCACTTTCGACGAACCCGCCCAAATCGGCGTAACGGTAATGAAGCCCGGCGAAAGGTTGCGCCCGAAGGACGCCGAGCTTGAGAATGCCGCCAGCCTCGACCGTTGCCGCGGCGTTATCGCCGTTCGGCCCGGACTGCAGTTGGTCGCTGAAACCGGTAAAACTGACCTGTCGCTTCAATTGATACCAGCTGCGGGTATAGCCTGCCGTGGCATCGACGTAATAACGCCCGTTGGTGTAACTGGCGTAAGGTGTGACGTTGGCATTGAACAGCGTGCTGCGCGGCTGCTGGCTGCGATCAAGGTTCGCATCGATACCATCGATGCCGATGGACGTCCCCAGGATGAGGCCGGGCACCGGCGAGATATCGAAGCCTGCTCGGATGGAGCGACTGTCGAAATTGGCGCGGGGCCGATCGGGCCTCGCGTGATAATCGCCCTGCTTCAGCCCATAGCTGACCATCACGTTGATCGTGCGGGCGCCGCTCACCGGTACGCCCGGCGAAGCATCCAGTGCCAGTTCGCGGCGCTGCGCAAGGTAACCACGGATTTCGCGATCCGTCGCATCCATCGCCTGGATCGACAGGCGCGGCATCAAACGGTAAGGCGCCGCGCCCAGTTGGCCCAGCGCTTCCGCCCGTGCCGCTGCATTTGGCAGCGCGTCGATGGCGTCGAGAATGTCGGCGTAACCGCCTGCCGCCGACGGGGTGACGGCATCAAGCGCAGCACCGACCGCGGCCTCGCCCGGCGTGGTCGCATCCGCTTCATAGCTCTGTGCCATTGCAGGTTCGCAATGCACACCTGTGGCGATCGCGCAAACGGCAAGACCGATCGCAAAGTGCTTGGTAAGGCCGGAATGTCCGTGCCGCATCTTCTTTTCCTCCGCTGTTGCTGCAAGGCTCTGGTGGCCCCGAGGCTTTGCATATGATCTTAGGGTGATGAGACTAAGGGACCAGTCGAACTGCCCTCGCTGCGGGGCCTTCTCGACGGGGAGACGATGCCCCCTACTTTCCGAGTATCCGCCCGCGTTTTCCGGGGACCGAGGTGTCGGAGCCGGCCTGAAAGCCTTACAGATCCGTCCCTATCGCTGTGTTGGCGAGACTTTGCCAGATGCGTGACCGGAAAGGATCGCTTTGGCGCCAGTCGTCCTACCGGCAGTCAGCGCCAGTTGGGGCCCTCCACCCAGGTCACCAGACTTCGGCGCAGACCTTCGGTGACCGGCAGAACCCGGTGTTGCAGAAACGAGGGGAAGATCAGCACACTCCCGCGTCCAGCAAATGTCTCGCCAGGGCTCTGGATGCCGAAGAACTCGAACTCTCCCCCCTTGTAATCGTCCGGAGCCGACAGTTGCACCACGACGGACAGCTTGCGTGCATACGGCCGTGGCGATTCCAGCCAGACATCCTGGTGCCAATCGTAATGCCCGTTATTTGTCGCCCGATATTCGGTGAACTGGATTTCGTAAGGCGCGTCGATATCGACCCCGAAGTTCGTGCGGTTGGACGAGCGCACAAAATTCATGAGGCGCACAACGATGTCGCGCTCCTGGATGGCATCCAGCCAGCGGATGGTCGAGCTGCGATACCCAAGATCGCTCCGCAGGCTATCTGAGAATCCAACCGTAGCGTTGGCCTCGGGATAGCGCTTGGCGCGCGAGAGAATTTTGTCGCATTCGGCTGGAGACAAAGCACCAGACCATGCTTCCCAAACATTCTGCATGAAATGCCCCTGTTCTATGCGGGTGCGGAGTTTTTGCGTATACGCAAAGAGATGAAATCAGAGCGTCCGCGACACGCTGAAGAAGAAGCGCGCCTTGCGGCTCATCCCGTCGAAGGGCTTTTTAACAGGGACAGCTATTTGCCCGGTAGCAGTCCAGCCTTTGACTGGTGTGACGCGCACGCCGCCCCCCGCGGAAGCCAGAGAGTAATCGTTCTTTACCAGACCATAGGCCGGCCGCGCCCTCGACTGCGCAATGGCGCCATCAGCGTACGCGAAAACCGTTAGCGCCCTTGTTCCCTCTTTGTTTCCAAAGGCTCGCCAGGAGAGTTCAGCGCTGCCCGCCACCGCCTTGTCCGCCGTCAGGAAGCCGTCTCGAAATGCGAGCCCGGCGCCGTCGCCGCCGAGAACGAACCTTTCGGTCGTCGGTAGACGATCCGGACTATATTGCCCCCTCAACGTGACCTTCGCTGCGACTTTGGGGTCGATCTGCTTCACAAACGTCGCTTGCAGGTTCGCTTTGCGGAACGCCGCCTTGGAATAGCCCTCGATCGGCTCCGCACCCAGCCCACCAAGGCCATGGCTGAGCGACAGCGATGCGCCATATCCGCTGGTCTTGCCGATTGCCGACCAGTTCGCACCGAGACGCGCCGCACGGGTGCGGAAACCGCCGAAGGCAGTATCAAGATAATAATTGTCGCTGTTCGTCCCATCCAGCGAGGCGGTCAGCGTCAAATTGCGCCGATAGCTGCGAACCAGCGGATGGCTTACAACGATGCCCACCTGCTTGGCTTCACCCAGGATACCGAGATCACGGGTCCGGGTACGCACATAAGCGCCCGAAACGCCGATGGTGGTACCGCTCGATCCTATCGGGGTCTGGTGACTGGCGGAGTAGAACTGATAACGGCTCGGCTGCAAGGGTACGTATCCGGCAAGACGCGTACTGTCGCCTTCCCGAACAAGTCCGTTGAATGCGACCGCCACTTGCGCCTGCGCACCGGTGGTCACGTTGAAAACGCCGCGGTTGTTGAGGTTGAGTGTGATCTCGATCTGCTTGCGCCTGACATCGAGATCCAGTGCCAGTTCGCCAGGTGTCGCCGTGCCGCGTAACTTGGCCTCAACAGTCTGGCCCGGAATATCCCGCAGGAGCGACAGCGTCCGTTCGATCGTCGACTTGTGCGTAGGAGTCTCGCGCATCAGCCGCCGGACGTGCGCATCGATAAGGCGTTTGGGCGTGCTGCCGGTTTCTCCTGCCAGAGCATATTGCACGATGCGCCCTTCGAGCACGCGCACCGTCAGCACACCGCCCGCGCCTGTCTGTGCAGGAATGCTCACCGCATAGAATGCAATGTCGCTTTTCGCGTAAGCGGCACTGACGGCGTTCGCGAGCTTCTGAAGCGTATCGCGATCCAGGGGCGCGCCGACGAAGGGACGAACCGCTTCGTCGAGCGCTGCCGGGTCGAGCGTGGCGCCCAGGTAGTGTACCTCACGCAAGGCGATCGTGGGAGCGGCAGCATCGACGTTTACAGGGGCCGCCGGTAATTGAGCCGGAGGCGCAGCGCGAAGGATCGCCGGATCCTGCCTGTCGAGGCGGTCACGATCAATGGTCGGCGACTGGTTGAGAGGAGTCGAGCCCTGCCCAATCCCTTGCCCCATCGCGGGAGAAGCAGCCAATGCCGCCAGCGTACCCATTGCAAGCATGCTGCGCCGGATTGCTCCGGAGACTCGAAAGCCGCCTAGTGCGCGACGATGCGCGCTCTCGGAAATTGCCGTCATGATGTTCGGCCGCCTGCCTTGTCCCGTCGAACGGGAAGAATTGCCCGATCTCAGGTTACGAAGGCCGGCGAGGCGTTCACGTTCAATCGTAGCCGCTTCGAGGGTATCACACGCCACCGGGCGCATGGCGCCGGGTCGAGGCTTCGCGGGATGCCAGTCTTGCGGCACGCAACACCGGCCGGCTCACGGAAAATCGCGGCGAATTTCACGCAAATCCGGCGGACAAACCCTCCGATGGGCGCCAGGGCGGTGAAAAAGCGGTAGTTCCGGATCGGTTGCAATACAGCGCGATCGTATCTGGGAAGTCAAACTGCAGGGACTGTAGAGCTACGAATAACGTCGCGCAGGACACGCCCGTACATTCTCTTTGGCACCAATCATTTCATAGCGTTCACTGGCATTTACGCACCGCTAACTTTTACACCCCTATCGCTGTAACTGGAAGAGAGAAAGGTCAGAAGCAAGCAAGATGCTGCCCAGGGATCGATCCCCGATGACCGCACGACATATGATCGTGCAGACTGTCTCGACACTGGCGATGGCGCTTATCCTCTTTGGAAAAGTGGCCACGGCAGCGATCGTCGCATGGCTCGCGATGGTAGTGCTTTCGTATGCCTTCAGCCAAGGAAACGCATCCTCATCGCATGAGCATCGCGTGCGCCGGATGGGAACAGTGCTGTCTGCGCTGGTATGGGCCTTTCCCTTATGGGTTTTCGGCAGCAAAGTCGGCCCGGAAGCTGCGATACAAATGTGGTCGGTACTGGCCGTGCTGATGGCTGCCTCGGTCCTCGAGACCGCCGGCACGCCAAATCCTGCGCCGGCCTCTGCCGGCCTCTTCTCCGGTATCGTCGGCTTGTGCGGCGCTGTCTGGTTCGCCTGCACGGCCGAGGCACGCATGGCAGCGATCGCAACGCTGTTCGCCGCGATCACGCTGACGGCGATCATCGAACAGGCCCGCGCGATGCGCAATTCACAGGAACCGAAGGGGCCTCCGGTCGGACATGCTGCAGCCACGACAGAGCCGGGCGAGGCAGACCCAGGCGACACACAGTGGCGCTGGCAGACCGACGCAGCCTTGCGTCTGCGTATGATTTCGCCCCGGTTCGCTTGCGGTGTCGGACGCGAACCCGCTGATCTCGAAGGCATTTCATTGCGTCGGGTGATCGCGGGCGCCCATCCCGGCGACTATCCTTCGGGCTGCATCGAACTGGCCGAACGGATGAAACACCGTCAGGCGTTCTGCGATCTGACGGTGCCGGTGATCGTCAATCGGCGAACGCGATGGTGCCTCTTTTCCGGCGAGCCGCACTATCATGGCGATACTTTTGTCGGTTATCACGGCACAGGTCGCGACGTCACCGAAGATCGTGAAAGTCGCGAGAAGATGGACAGGATGGCGCACTATGACGCGCTGACCGGCCTGCCCAATCGGGCGAACCTGACTGAAGCGCTGGCGTCCGGCCTCGGTCGTACCGAGCCTCGGCAACATGATGGCTGTGCTTTCGTGATGATCGACCTCGACCGCTTCAAGGCGGTGAACGATACGCTCGGCCACGATGTCGGCGATACACTGCTCACCCGCGTCGCGGAACGTTTGCGGGAGCAAGTGTCCGACGGTGAAGTCTGCGGACGCTTCAGCGGCGATTCCTTCGCAGTGGTCGTGTCCGAGGCGGCCGATCCGGGGCGGGTGCGGGCGCTGGTGGAGCGGATCATCGAACGGTTGATCCAGCCCTACGAGATCGAGCAGCACACAGTGTTCGTCGGCGCGTCGGCCGGATGGGCGATCGGCCCGCACGACGGATCCAGCGCAGACACGATTATCCGCAATGCCGATCTTGCCCTCCATCGCGCCAATGAAGCGCGCGGGAATTCGCAGTGCCGGTACGAGCGGACATTCCACACCCAGGCAGAAGAACGCCGAAGGCTGGAAATTGCGCTGCGCAATGCACTGAAACATGGCGAACTGCATCTCGCCTTCCAGCCCGTGGTCGACGCGAATTCAGAAACGACGATCAGCTTCGAGGCGTTGCTGCGCTGGAAGAGCGCGGACTTCGGCCCCGTCAGCCCCGAGAAGTTCATCCCGCTTGCCGAAGAAACCCGGCTGATTATTCCGATCGGCGAATGGGTGCTGCACGAAGCGTGCAGAGTGGCCGCAACCTGGCCCCATCACGTGCGTATCGCCGTCAACGTCTCAGGCGAGCAATTGCTGGACGCGAACTTCGTCTCCAGCGTCCTCGGCGCGCTGACCGCGAGCGGCCTCGCCCCCGATCGTCTCGAGATCGAGGTCACCGAAAGCATCTTTCTGAGCGATGCCACGCGCGCCTGCGCCGCTCTCGAGCACGTCATGGCACTGGGTTGCACCGTAGCCCTCGACGACTTCGGCACCGGCTATTCCTCTCTCGGCTATTTGCGCAGGATGCGATTTTCCACCATCAAGCTCGACCGGTCCTTCGTCCATGGCGCTGCGACCGGGAACCGGGAATGTCGGGCCATCCTGCAGGCAGTGGTAACGATGGCAGAGAGCCTGGGCATGGCGACCACGGCCGAAGGCGTCGAGACCCGACGAGAACTCGACCTTGTGCGGACACTTGGTTGTCGGAAAATCCAGGGTTACTACTTCGGGAAGCCGCTGGATGCCGGAGCAGCGCAAGCTTCGCTGGAGCGGGTGGCGGCATAACCCAGCCTTGGCCAGCCCTTCTGGCCCTTGTCGGACCTGCTTTGGGGGTAATCTCACGAACAGCGCCATCAAGGTGCGAGACAAGATCGATCAGCCGGCGACAGGGACCTGCTTCCACAACCCCGGCCCCGCGAAGAGCAAAGCATGACCGACCACGTGCAGCCCGAAGAAGATCGCGCATAGACTAAGCTCCACGAGACTTGCCTGCGACAATGCATGTGCATGCTCGTGCCGGTAGAGCACGATCGCCGTCGTCCAGGCGAGCGAAAGGATGGCCAGCCCGCCAAGCCGTAGCCCGATCTGCGCCGCCAGAGTTTCATACCAACGGATCATACATCACCTCCCTTGAGGAGGCGCCTCAACTACGCACGTCGGCGTAGTAATTCGAGAGTGGAACCCTTGGGCTCGCATTGAGATTGCATAAGATCGCGGCGGAATTTGCGCCGGAAAAATGCAAATCATATGCCGATCATATGCCTTAGGCATCTTGCCGATATGGAGATCAAATGCGGTTCCATGGCATGGGCATCGGGCAATGCAACCTGAGGGGCATGACTTGAGCAGCGATCAGACCGGTGCGATTTCGGGCCACGGCGGCGGACCGCACGGGCGGCTGCCGACGCTCGCGCTCGGCGCACTCGGGGTGGTGTTCGGAGATATCGGCACCTCGCCGCTCTATGCGCTCAAGGAGAGCTTCGTCGGCCACCATCCGCTGGTGGTGGACCACGCGCACATCTTCGGCGTGCTCTCGCTGATCTTCTGGACGATGACGCTGATCGTCACGGTCAAATACGTGTTCATCGTCATGCGTGCCGACAACGAGGGCGAAGGCGGATCGATGGCCCTCCTCGCACTGATCGGCCGGAGTCTGGGCGAGACGCGCTGGACGCCGGTGATCGCCATGCTGGGCGTGATTGCGACTGCGCTGTTCTACGGCGATGCGATCATCACGCCCGCCATTTCGGTGCTGTCGGCCGTCGAGGGCCTGACGGTTGTGGAGACGTCGCTGGGCGAACTGGTGCTGCCGATCGCCATCGTCATCCTGCTTGGCCTGTTCCTGATCCAGAAGCACGGCACCGAGCGGGTCGGCGCATTCTTCGGGCCGGTCATGGCGGTCTATTTCGTGGTGCTCGCGGTGCTGGGGGTGACCAACATCATCGTCCATCCGGAAATCATCGGCATCGTCAATCCGTACTGGGCCTGGCACTTCTTTGCGCTCGATCCCAAGCTGGCGTTCCTCGCACTGGGGTCGGTGGTGCTGGCGGTGACCGGGGCGGAGGCGCTCTATGCCGACATGGGGCACTTCGGGCGCAAGGCCATCAGCATCGCCTGGCTCTACGCCGCGCTGCCCTGCCTCATGCTCAACTACATGGGACAAGGCGCGCTGCTGCTCGATCATCCCGAGGCAGCGAGCAATCCCTTCTTCCTGCTCGCCCCCGAGTGGGCGCGACTGCCGCTGGTGATCCTGGCAACGCTCGCCACGGTCATCGCCAGCCAGGCGGTGATCTCCGGCGCGTTCTCGATCACACGACAGGCAGTGCAGCTCGGCTTCCTGCCGAGGCTGCGCATCCTCCACACCAGCGCTTCGGCGGAAGGTCAGGTCTACGTGCCGATCGTCAACTGGGCGCTGCTGCTCTTCGTCGTACTGCTGGTGCTCTCGTTCCGCTCCTCGAGCAGTCTGGCGGCGGCTTACGGCATCGCGGTGACGGGGACGATGGTGATTACCGCCTGCATGCTGGGTGTCCTCACCTTCAGCGTCTGGCGCTGGCCGCCGGTGGTGGCGGGCGCGGTGACCGGGCTGTTCATCCTCATCGACGGAGCCTATTTCCTGTCGAACGCGACGAAGATCCCCGATGGCGGCTGGTTCCCGCTTCTGGTCGCGGCCATCGTCTTCGTGATGCTCACCACATGGTCCACGGGCCGCAAGGTCATGCGCCGTTACCTTGCCGAGGGGGCTATCGACCTAGACCTGTTCATCAAGTCCACCGCCGGATCGGTTCGCCGGGTCGCGGGCACGGCGGTGTTCCTCTCCTCTACCAGCGAGGGCGTTCCGCCCGCCCTCCTCCACAACGTCAAGCACAACAAGGTGCTGCACGAACGCATCGTCATCCTCACCGTGACGACCGAGGCGGTGCCCTCAATGCCGGACGACGGGCGCATCACCATCGCCGACCACGGCGCGAACTTCTACCGCATGCGCCTGCGCCACGGCTTCCTCGAGGACGTGGACATTCCCGCCTCGCTCAAGTCCGTCACCACCTGCGGCGCGCCGTTCGGGTCGATGGACACGAGCTACTTCCTCAGCCGCCAGACTCTGATCGCCTCCGAGAAGCCGGGCATGGCGCTCTGGCGCGAGAAGCTGTTCGCGTGGATGATCCGCAATGCGGCGACGCCGATGGAGTTCTTCAACCTGCCGACGAACCGTGTCGTCGAACTCGGTTCGCAAGTGGAGATCTGATACTCCGTTCGTCATTGCGAGCGCAGCGAAGCAATCCAGGGCCGCGTAAACCCGCCCTGGATTGCTTCGCTGCGCTCGCAATGACGAGAGGAAGGTTCAAACCCAGATCCCCCGTCACTCCGGCGACACGTGCAGGCGATAACCCACGCCGATCTCGTTGCCGATGATACGGGGACGCTGCGGATCATCCTCCAGCTTCTGCCGCAGGCTGCGCACCAGCACGCGCAGGTATTCGACATGGCGCTCGTTCTCGGAGGGCCAGACCTGCATCATGATCTGGTGGTGCGTGATGACCCGCCCCGGGTGCTGCGCCAGTTGCGCGACCACGGCATATTCCTTGGGCGTAAGGTGGACCTCCCTGCCCGCCTTGGTGATGCGCCGCTCCATCAGGTCGATCGACACGTCGCCCGCCGTCACCGCCGAGACGCCCCCGCCCCGCGCCATCCGGTGCCGCAGCGCCACGCGCAGGCGTGCCAGCAATTCGTCGGTGTCGAAAGGCTTGATCAGGTAATCGTCGGCGCCGAGATCGAGCGCCGCCACCTTCTCGTCCGTGGCGTCGCGCGCGGAGACGATGATCAGCGTCGCATCTGTTTCCTTCTTGATCAGCGGCACCAGTTCCAGCCCGTCACGATCGGGCAGGCCGAGGTCCAACAGCACGAGATCCGGGCGGTCCTCGCGCAGCCGCTCCATCGTCTCGCGCGCGTTGCCTGCCTCGACCGTCGCATAGTCGGCCCTTCCGAGCGCCGTCTGGATCAGGCGCCGGATATGCGGCTCGTCATCGACGATGAGCACCTTGTGGCGGGTCTTCATGGCATGTCCTCATTATCGAATGCGGCGTCGAGGTGCCGGATGATCAGCGCCTCGGGAATGCGGATGGTGAAGCAGGCGCCGAACGGTTCCTCGGCATTGGCGGCTTCCACTGACAGGCCCATGGCCTCGGCGAAACCCTTGACGATGGCGAGGCCGAGCCCGGTGCCGTGGCGCACCCGGTCGGAGCCTTCGAGCCGGGTGAACGTCTCGAACACGCGCTTTTCCTGGCCCGGCGGGATACCCGGCCCCCGGTCGATCACCGACAACCGCAGGGCGTCGGGCGAACGGCGGCAGCGCACGAGGATCGGCGTGCCCGGCTCGCCATAGCGCCCGGCATTGTCGAGCAGATTGATGAGGCAGTGGTGCAGCAGCACCGGATCGAGCCGCACCAGCGGAATGTCCGGCGCGATGTCGAGGTCGATCTGCCGTCCCTGCAGCGCACCCCGGGTATCGTGGACGGCACTGGCGACCGCGTCGAACAGGTCGGTCGCCTCGGGCTTCATCGGCAGCGCGCCCGCCTCGACGCGCGCCATGTCGAGCAGGTTGGCTACGAAGCGATTGAGGCGCTGCGCCTCCGCATCGATGGTCTCCACGAGGTCGGGGGTCGGGTGCTTCTTCAACTCCTGCGCGGCCGACAGGATCGTGGTTAGCGGAGTGCGCAAATCGTGGCTGACCGACGAGAGCAGCGCCGCGCGCAGCCGGTCGCGCTCGCCGACGGCCTGCGCCTTGAGGTTCTCCTCCTCCAGCGCCATGCGATCGAAGGCGATCGAGGCCTGATCTAGCAGGCTCATCAGCAGCGGCACTTCGTCCGAGCGCACCGGATCGCCCGCATCCTCGCGCGCGATGCCGAGGACGGCCATCACGCCCCGGCCCGATGCGGCGGAAGCACGCAGCGGGTGGAACAGCCAGTCGGAGGCCGTCAGCGTCGCCGAGCCGCGCCCGGCAGGCTGCTCGTTATCGATCGCCCATTGCGCGGCCGCCAGTTCGATCTGGTCCATCCGGTCCTCGGGCGGATAGGCGGCGGCGAGGTCCGGACCTGCCAGCGAGGGCAGCAGCAACACCGCGCGCACGTCGAGCAGGCGGGCGACTTCGGCGCAGATCGCCTGCATCAGTTCGTCCTGCGTCGCCGCCGCCGTCAACTGGCGCGAGAAGCTGGCGAGCGCGGCGTTCTGGCGCGCGCTCGCCCCGGCAAGATCGGCCTGCGCCCGCACCCGCGCGGCGAACTGGCTGGTCACCACCGCGACACCCAGCAGGACGAGGATCGAGATGACGTTCTCGGGATTGGCGACGGTCAGCGTGCCGGTCGGCGGCAGGAAGAAGAAGTTGTAGGCAAGACTGGAGGCCAGCCCCGCGAACAGCCCTGCGCGCAGCGAGAACGAGGCCGCCGCGAACATCACCGGGATCAGGTAGAGCAGCGCGATATTGCCGAGGTCGATCACCTCGACCAGCAGGCGGCCGAGCACGGTCATCACCGCGACCATCAGCAGCGACCACAAGTAATGCGCCGGGTGGCCCCAGTTGCCGGCCCTCCTTTCGGGCTTTCGCCGAGTTGCAACCGGCTCGCCCGAGGGCAGGACATGGACGGCGACATCGCCGATCGTCCGCACCAGCCGGTCCACCACCGAACCGTGGCGCGCCTCGAACCACCACGAACGGTGCGACTTGCCGATGACGATCTGCGTCGCGCGCGCGTCCTTCGCGAAGTCGCCAAGCCCCTCGACCACCCCCGCCGCCGGAATGCTGGCGGTGGAAGCACCGAGGCGCGAGGCGAGTGCAAGGGTATCGGCCAGTTGCCTCCGCTCGGCATCGGCGAAGTGCTGGTCGCGCCGCGTCTCGATGTGCACGGCGGTCCACGGCGCGCGCAGGGCATCGGCCATGCGCTTGCCCGCGCGCACGAGCCCGGCGGCGTGCGGATGCTCGCTGACGGCGACGACGATGCGTTCGCCCACCGCGAAGCTGCCTGCCAGCGCATGCGCGCGCACATGCTCCAGCATCTGCGCGTCCACCGCCTGCGCAG
>JASGGD010000135.1:0-13604 GCA_047605225.1 Novosphingobium sp. | reverse complement strand
ACCGCATGGGCGGCCTCGTCCACTCGCAGCGCGTGCTGCTGGCGCTGACGCAGGCGGGCCTGACCCGCGACGAGAGCTACCGCCTGGTGCAGCGCAACGCGATGAAGGTGTGGGAATCCGACGGCCAGCTCTCGCTGCTCGAACTGCTCAAGGCCGACCCCGAAGTCGCTGCCGCGCTTCCGGCAGAGGTGATCGAGGACAAGTTCAACCTCGACTACCACTTCAAGCACGTCGACACGATCTTCGCCCGCGTCTTCGGCTGAGCCGAGGGGGCTTCGACAAGCTCAGCCTGAGCGGGTTGAGAGGGCAATTCCAACTTTGCCGCTCAACTCCGCTCATCCTGAGTTGTCGAAGGATGAAGAGGCGAGGCACCCCCTCGCCCTTCAATCCTACCTGGCCCTTCCCTTGCGGAAAATTCACGCCTAGCATCGCGGCCTATCGCGGGGAAAAGCAGGAGGAACAATGCAGGTCATCCGCACCATTGCGTGGATCGTGCTCACCGCCGTGCTCGTCGCATTCATCGCGATGAACTGGACCAAGGCGCCGGTGAATTTCTGGCCGCTCGCAGACGGCAACTACTTCCACTTCGAATGGCCGGTCGGCGTCGTCGCGCTGCTGTTCTTCGGGCTCGGCATGCTCCCGGTCTGGGCTTACCTGCGCGCCGTGCGCTGGCGCCTGAACCGTCGCATCGCCAGCCTCGAAAATTCGCTGCGCGCCACCTCGATGCCCTCCCTCGCCGAAGTACACGAAGCCGCGCCCGTTACCCCAATCGAAACCCCGTCGGAAATCGCAAAGTCATGAACCACAATCCCGTCTACCTCGCCCTCGACCTCCCCCGCCTCGACGCTGCCGAAGCGCTGGCACGCAAGGTCGCGGGCCATGTCGGCGGGATCAAGCTGGGCCTCGAATTCTTCTGCGCCCACGGCCACCACGGCGTCCACGAACTGCACAAGGTGGGCCTCCCCATCTTCCTCGACCTGAAGCTGCACGACATTCCCAACACCGTCGCAGGCGCCATGCAGGCGATCCACGTACTGCAGCCCTCGATCGTCACCATCCACGCAGCCGGTGGCCGCGCCATGATGGAAGACGCCAAGGCCGCTGCCGGTGAAAACTGCAAGGTCGTGGCCGTCACCGTGCTCACCAGCCTCGACGGCGACGACCTCTCCGCCATCGGCGTCAACGCCAACCCCTACGATCAGGCCCTGCGCCTCGCCGACCTCGCGCATTCCGCAGGGCTCGACGGCATCGTCTGCTCGGGCCACGAAGTCGGCGCAGTGCACAAGCAGTGGAAGGACGGCTACTTCGTCGTCCCCGGCCTGCGCCCCGCAGACGGCAAGGTCGGCGACCAGAAGCGCACCGTCACCCCGCGCGAAGCCCGCGATGCAGGCGCCAGCGTGCTTGTCATCGGACGGCCGATCAGCCGGGCGGAGGATCCGCTCGCGGCGGCTAAGGCCATCGAGGCTACTCTTTAAGAACGAAGAGAGGATTCTGGGCCCCCCAAGTTTTTCTGGCGCCCCAGACCCCTTTACTGTCGTCGTTGTGCGCGCAGCCGCGTAACGCCCATATTGCGCCGCAGGCTATTTGTCTTCCGACGAAGCGTCGTTGCATGGGCAGGCTGCGCGCCCGACCTCGACGGTATACGGGGTGCAGGGGTGGTAAACCCCTGCGTTTCACCTTAACCTTCGCACACTTCACCGTTCAGCCCTTCGCAACCTCGCTCCCTCCAGATCGTTGTTCACCGAACAACCCCCGGGAGTGCGACCCCATCATGAAGACCCTGAGCCTGCTCGCCGCCACGGCTATGGCAGCATCCGCCCCTTCGGCTTTCGCCCAGCAGGCCCCTGCTCCTGCCATCGAGGCCGGGCACACCATGCTCACCGTTACCGCCGAAGGTTCGTCCACGCGCGAGCCTGACATGGCCAGCTACAGTGCCGGAGTGACCACGCAGGGCACCACTGCCAGCGAGGCGCTTTCAGCCAATTCCGTGCAGATGACCAAGGTGATTGCCGCACTCAAGAAAGCCGGGATCGCCGACAAGGACGTTCAGACCAGCAATCTCAACGTCAATCCGGTCTATGCCCAGCCCAAGCGCCTGCCCGATGGGTCATATGAGGACGACGGCCAGCAGCGGATCGTCGGCTACCGCGCCAGCAACTCGGTTTCGGTCCGCCAGCGCAAGTTGCAGGACATGGGCAAGGTGATCGACGCGCTCGTCACGGCGGGTGCGAACCAGGTCAACGGCCCGAACTTCATGCTCTCGCAGCCCGAAGCGGCGATGGACGAGGCGCGCGTTGAGGCGATGAAGTCCGCCCGTGCCCGCGCCGACCTTTATGCCAAGGCATCGGGCCTGCGCGTCGCGCGTATCGTCTCGATCAGCGAGAGCGGCGGCTATGCGCCGCAGCCGGTGATGTTCATGCGCAAGGAAGCGCGGGACATGGTCGCCGCCGCAGCGCCGCCGCCGGTCGCCGCGGGCGAGTTGGAGATGAACGTCAACGTGACGGTGCAGTTCGAACTGGCGCCGTGAGCGCCTAGTTCACCATCATCTCGTTCGATTGAATGTGATAGCCGACGAGCGCGAGCTTGTCGGCTTCACTTTTGCGGAAGACGAACCGTTCGGTGCCGCTGCCGCGCTCGAACAGGGTTTCGTTGGTGATCGTCATGAAGCTGCCGTTGGTGCTGGCATTGCGGTTCCAGCCGACCTGCCTGCTCGACTTCACGTTGCCCAGCTTGCGATGCACCGCGTCGAGCATGGCGACGAACTGCTTGCGCGTGGTGGCCTTGCGCATGTCCTCGCCGGTGCCTTCCCAGATTTCCTGCGAATGACCGGCATCGAGTTCTTCGTGGAAGCGGACCACTTCGGCGTCGGCCTTGCCGATCACCTCTTTCATGCTGCAGCCGCCGAGCATTGCCGCTGCGAGGAATGGCATTAGATAGCGGCCCGACCGATTCACTTCGCGTCCTTCTTTGATGGAGGACCGCAGCTTAGGGCAAGGCGCGCATATGCCAACAGCGGCAATCAAGATTTGCGGGATCAGCACCGGCGATTCGCTGGAAGCGGCCATCCGCGCCCGTGCCGCGTACATCGGCCTGGTGTTCTTCGCCAGGAGCCCGCGTGCGGTAAGCCCCGTGCAGGCCGCCCAGCTTTCGGAGCGCGCGGCAGGCCGGATCGGCCGCGTCGGCCTGTTCGTCGACGCCGACGACGCGCTGCTCGGCGAAGCGATGGGCGCAGCGAAGCTCGACGCGCTGCAACTCCATGGCTCAGAGACGCCCGAACGCGCCGCGCAGCTGCGCGCCCGCTTCGGCATCCCCGTGTGGAAGGCGCTGTCCGTCGCCACCGCCGACGACGTCGCCCGCGCGAATGCCTATGCGGGCGCGGCTGACCTTATCCTTTTCGACGCCAAGACGCCCAAAGGCGCCCTGCCTGGCGGCATGGGCCTCAGCTTCGACTGGGGCCTCGTCGCGAACTGGAAGGGGCCGCTGGCATGGGGGCTTGCCGGGGGTCTGGAACCGACGAACATCGCCGAGGCCCTCCGCCTGACCGGGGCGCCGCTGGTGGATACGTCCTCGGGCGTGGAGAGCGCGCCGGGCGTGAAGGACGAAGCGCGCATTGCCGCCTTCTGCGCGGCGGTTCGGGCGGCCTGATCCAACCCTTCATCATTGCGAGCGTAGCGAAGCAATCCAGGGCGACTCAAGATTGCCCTGGATTGCTTCGCTACGCTCGCAATGACGAAGGCCAGACGAAGAAAGGGGCAGCCCTTTCGGACCGCCCCTTCCCTGGCTTACGCTGCTTTCACAGCGATCGGATCCGTGGGATCAGAACTTGACGCCCACGCCCACGAGGCCGCGGTCGGCGTCGGGGGTGTTGTCGCCGACCAGCAGGTGCTGGTATTCGGCCTTCACGTAGTAACGCGAGCCGACGTCCTGCTGGACGCCGCCACCCACGCCCACGGCGCTGTTGCCGTAGCGGGTGTTCTTTGACTGCCAGTCGGCCAGCGCGTAGACCTTGGTGCCCGGAACGGGCTGCACGCCGATGCGGCCGCCGGCGCCCCACGAAACGCGGGTGTTGTCGGTCAGGATCTTGTCCGCCGAACCCTGAACGCCCACGAAGAGCTTGTCGGTGAGGTCGTAGTCGTAACCAGCGGCCACGCCAGCCGTTGCTTCGCTGTCGCTACCGTTCCAGATCACGCCGCCGCGCGCTTCGACGCGAGCTTCGTTAGCCAGGGCGGGAGTGGCAGCGGCCACGGCAGCAACCGCGGCGAGCGAAACAAGTGCAATACGCATATTTTATAACTCCAAGTATTCCTGCGATCCCGACCCTCATCGGGGTAATCGTCGGGAGCCCCGCCGCTGGACCCCGTCACCTTTCGGTCAGATGAACGATAAATTCCTGGAATCATTGAAAACGTCACAAAACTGCAGTTTATGCCCGTTAGGTGCTTTTGCCGATTTACAGTTGCATTGTTTGCAATTGAATATCCACCAGGCGATTACCAAGCCCTCTAAGGCACCCACGGTTTTCCGCCCTCTCCGATCCAAACGAAGCCCCTTCCCTCATCGTATCTGGACAAGCGCGGGGGGGTCTGCCAAGCGCCGGATCATGACCGTTCAGAGCCCCAATTCGCTTCGTTCGCATCCCGATGAGTCGGGTCACTTCGGCCAGTTCGGCGGGCGCTACGTCGCCGAGACGCTGATGCCGCTGATCCTCGACCTCGAAAAGGAATACCGCGCCGCGAAGCAGGACCCGGCATTCCAGGCCGAGTTCGACGACCTGCTCAAGACCTTCGTGGGCCGCCCGAGCCCGCTCTACCCCGCGCCGCGCATCACCGAGCATTTCCGCAAGCTCGCGCCTGCAGGCAAAGGTCCGAAGATCTACTTCAAGCGCGAAGACCTGAACCACACCGGCGCACACAAGATCAACAATTGCGTCGGCCAGATCCTGCTCGCGATGCGGATGGGCAAGACGAAGATCATCGCCGAGACCGGCGCGGGCCAGCACGGCGTCGCCACTGCCACCGTCGCGGCGCGCTTTGGTCTGCCCTGCACGATCTTCATGGGCGCCAAGGATGTCGAGCGGCAGAAGCCCAACGTCTTCCGCATGAAGCTGCTCGGCGCCGAAGTGGTGCCCGTCACCAGCGGCGCGGAGACGCTCAAGGACGCGATGAACGAGGCGCTGCGCCACTGGGTCGCGAACGTCCACGACACCTTCTACATCATCGGCACCGCCGCCGGCCCGCACCCGTACCCGGAACTCGTGCGCGACTTCCAGAGCGTGATCGGCACCGAGGCCCGTGCGCAAATGCTGGAGGCCGAAGGTCGCCTGCCCGATATGCTGGTGGCGCCGGTCGGCGGCGGATCGAATGCGATCGGTCTGTTCCACCCGTTCCTCGACGATGCCGAAGTCGCGATCGTCGGTGTCGAAGCCGCCGGCCACGGCATCGAGAGCGGCCAGCACGCCGCCTCGCTGACGGGCGGCAGGCCCGGCATCCTCCACGGCAACAAGACCTATCTGCTGCAGGACGAGGACGGCCAGATCACCGAGGCCCACTCGATCAGTGCCGGTCTGGACTACCCCGGCCTCGGCCCCGAGCACTCGTGGCTGCACGAGGCGGGCCGCGTGAAATACGTGCCGATCACCGACGCGCAAGCGCTCGAAGCGTTCCAGCTGTGCTGCGCCCTCGAAGGTATCATCCCGGCACTGGAAAGCGCTCATGCCCTCGCCGCGCTGCCGCAGCTGACGACCGAGCTGGACGCGGACAAGCTGTTGATCGTCAACGTCTCCGGGCGCGGCGACAAGGACATCTTCACCGTCGCCGAGGCGCTGGGGGTCGAGCTTTGAAAAAGGGTGGGTGGCAACGGTCGGTGATCGACGCCGCCGTGCTCTGGATGGCGGTGTTCCCGGCGATCAAGGTTCTTGCTGACCTCGTCCGGGTCCGCTCCTTCGACTTGTCGGGCGCGGGCTATTACTGGGCCTTC
Source organism: Novosphingobium sp. (assembly GCA_047605225.1). Lineage (GTDB taxonomy): Bacteria > Pseudomonadota > Alphaproteobacteria > Sphingomonadales > Sphingomonadaceae > Novosphingobium. The sequence continues at coordinate 7,628 of JASGGD010000135.1, read as the reverse complement.
GCCTTCCGGGGCAGTTGGAGCGACATTGCCGTCAGCCTCGCCTACCTCGCCGTTTTCGTCGGCCTGACCGCCGCCATTCTCCGCTATTCCGGAAAGACGCTGTTCTCCTGATGACCCGCTTCGAAACCGTTTTCGCCCCAAAATCCGACGGAAAGCGCGTTCCCGCGCTCGTCTGCTTCATCACCGGGGGCGACGGCGACACCGCCGCGAACCTCGACGCCTTAGTCGCGGGCGGTGCGGACGTGATCGAGCTGGGCATGCCCTTCACCGATCCCATGGCCGACGGTCCGTCGATCCAGGAGGCAAACCTGCGCTCGCTCGCCAAGGGCACGCGCACGGCGGACATCTTCCGCATCGCCGCCGAGTTCCGGCAGCGCCACCCGCATGTGCCGCTGGTCCTGATGGGCTACGCCAACCCGATGACCATCCGCGGCCCCGAGTGGTTCGCCGAGGAATGCGCCAAGGCAGGCGTCGACGGCGTGATCTGCGTCGACATTCCGAGCGAAGAGGACGCCGCCCTCGGCCCGGCACTGCGCGAAAAGGGCGTGTCGCTGATCCGCCTCGCCACTCCGACCACCGACGCAGCGCGGCTTCCCAAGGTGCTTGAGGGCTCCTCGGGCTTCCTCTACTACGTCTCGGTCGCGGGCATCACCGGCATGCAGCAGGCAGCGCAGGGTTCGATCGAGGGCGCCGTGGCGAAGCTGAAGGCCGCCACCGACATTCCCGTCGCGGTCGGCTTCGGCGTGCGTACTCCCGAACAGGCGGCTGCGATCGCCAAGGTCGCGGACGGCGTGGTCGTCGGCTCGGCCTTCATCGACATCGTCAAGCAGCACGGCGATGCCGCTCCGGGGCCGCTGCAGGACTATACCGCCTCGCTCGCGGCTGCGGTGCATTCGGCGCGCGAGAGCGCCTGAACCTGTGCTGTGTGGCAGGGGCTTCGACAAGCTCAGCCTGAGCGGGGTTGGAGGTTTATGCTATCTCCGCTCACCCTGAGGCTGTCGAAAGGTCAGGCACAGCCTGTCGAAGTCCCTGCGCGCAAGGCGCCGTCGAGGACACCATGAAAGACTTCGCCGTGTCGGACTCCCCCGCCGTGCAGGCCCAGCTCGACCGTCTGGCCGCGCTGTCGCTGCCGCAGGGACGCATCGGGCTCGACGCGATCCGTACCCTGCTCGCGCGCCTCGGCAATCCGCACTTGCGTATCCCGCCTGCGTTCCACGTCGCGGGCACCAACGGCAAGGGATCGACCTGCGCCTTTCTGCGCGCGATTCTGGAGGCGCAGGGCTACAAGGTCCACGCGATCACCAGCCCGCATCTGGTGCGCTACAACGAGCGCATCCGCGTCGCGGGCGAACTGGTAAGCGACGACGAACTCGCCAGCCTGCTGGCCGAAGTTCTGGACGCTGCGGACGATCTTGAAGTCAGCTTCTTCGAGACCACCATCGCCGCCAGCTTCCTCGCCTTCGCGCGCCACCCGGCGGACGTCTGCGTGATCGAGGTTGGCCTCGGTGGCCGGTTCGATGCCACCAACGTGCTGCTCGCGCCGCTCGTCTGCGGCATGGCGACGCTGGGCATCGACCACGAACGCTTCCTCCTCGCGCCCGAGGACGGCACGCCGGTAGAACCGCTCACCCGCATCGCGTTCGAGAAGGCAGGCATCCGCCGCCCGCACGTGCCGCTGGTCACGCAAGGCTACCCGCACGAGGTCGTCGCGTTCCTGCAATCTCTGGCCACCTCGGAAGACGTGCCGCTGCAATCACGCGATGCCGAATGGAAGGCGCAGGCCACCCGCGACGCCATCTGGTTCGAGGACCGCCATGGCTCGCTGACACTGCCCCTGCCGACGATGCCCGGAGCCCATCAGGCCGACAACGCCGCCCTCGCCGTCGCGATGCTGCGCGCACAGGACACGCTGAAGATCGATCCTCACGCCTTCGCAGAGGGCATCCGCGCCGCGCACTGGCCCGCGCGCATGCAACTTCTGGGCGACGGACCACTGACCGCGCTCGTCCCCGGCACGCCGGTGTGGCTCGACGGCGGACACAACCGCGACGCTGGCCTCGCGTTGGAGAAATTCCTGCGCGAGCGGGAGATTGCGCCGCACCTGATCCTCGGCATGATCGCGGGCAAGGACCCCGGCGCGCTGCTCGATCCGCTGCATCAACTGGTCGAGAGCGTAACACTGGTACCGGTGCCGGGTCACGATTGCCTGCCGCCCGAGGCTTTCGCGGGATGGTCCCTGCCGACCACCACCGCGCCGGACGTCGCGGCAGCCCTGCGCGAACTGGAGAAGCTGTCGCCGCGCGCAGTGCTGATCGCCGGGTCGCTCTACCTTGCGGGCGCCGTCCTGGGCGCGAACGGCGAACTGCCGGACTGAAGCCTGACCGGTCAAACCCACCCCGATGCGACTAGGCGATAAATCGCCAAGTCTCGCTCCCCTCCCGCATGCGGGAGGGGTTGGGGGTGGGCCTTCTGCCGTTACTCGACCTCGCCCGCCGACCCCAACGCCTGATCCACCAGCCCCGTCCGGCTCAGCCACCAGAACAGCACGATGCCCGGCAGCGACAGCACCGTCGTCAGCAGGTAAAAGTTCACGTAGCCCATGGCCTCGATCAGCGCCCCTGCCGTCGTGCCGGTGGCGAGACGCCCGACCACGCTCGCACCCGCCGAGATCAGCGCATACTGCGAAGCGGTATAGCGCAAGTCGCACAGCGCCGAGAAATAGGCGATCACCACGACGCCGCCGTAACCCGAGGCGATGTTCTCGAACCCGATGGCCCCCGCCATACCCCAGTTGCTGTGCCCGGCCGCCGCCAAAGCGGCGAAGCTGAGGTTCGACACGCCCATCAGCACCAGCGCCACCAGAACGGAACGCTTCAGGCCCATGCGCGCATAAGCGACGCCGCCGATGAACACCCCGATCAGATAGGCCCAGAAGCCGAGGCCCACATCATAGATCGCGATCTCGTCATTGCTGAAGCCGAGGTCGTCGAACAGCAGGCGGAACGTCAGGTTCGCCAGCGTGTCGCCGATCTTGTGGACGAGGATGAACAGCAGCACGAGGAACGCGCCGTTGCGGCGGAAGAACTCGCCGAACGGCCCGGCGATCGAGGACCAGACTTCGGCCAGCCCCTTCTTCTCGACCACCACCTTGCGCCGCTCCGGCTCGCCGAGGAACAGCGCAGTCAGCATCGCGGGCAGCGCGAAGACGGCGCAGGCGGCATAGCCGACGCCCCAGCCGAAGCGCGCCGAGAGCACCAGCGCGAGCGCGCCCGCGCCCGCCGAGCCGATGCGCCAGCCGTACTGGCTCATCCCCGATCCGGTGCCAAGCTGGTAGGGCTTGAGCGTCTCGATGCGGTAGGCGTCGATGACGATGTCGAAGCTGGCGCCCGCCACGCCCACCAGCACGGCAGCCAGCACCGTCGCGCGGATCGCATCGGGTTGGGGATCGACGAGCGCGAGGTTCAGCACCGCCGCCATCACCGCAAGCCCGCAGACCAGCATCCAAGACACGCGCTGGCCCATGCGATGCAGCACCGGCAGATGAACGCCGTCGATGATCCAGGCCCAGAACACCTTGAGATTGTAGACGAGAAACGCCAGCGTGAAGGCCGTGACGGTCTTCTTGTCGATCCCGTCCTGCGCCAGCCGCGTGGTCAGCGTCGCCCCGATCATCGCATAGGGAAAGCCCGAGGACAGCCCGAGCATGAACGAGGCGAGCGATTCCCGCTCGAAATAGGGCTTTATCGAATCCCCGACGCTGCGACGCTCTACGATTGTGTCGGGGGTAGTATCGGCGGCCACGCCGGTCTCCTCACTTGCGGTTGCCGCCAACTTAGCGGCGGCGATCCGTAAGGGAAGGCTGGATGAAGCGGCGATCAACAGGTATGGGCCACGAATGTCCAAACCTCCCAGCAAGTCTTCAGGCGGCAGATCAGGCGGCTCCGGCCGTGGCCGCGATTCCGGTTCCTCGTTTGGCGGAGGCCCGCGCGGAGGGTCTTCGCGCGGCGGTGCGTCGCGTGATGGCGGCCCGCGCTACAATTCCGGAAGCGGCAGCGCGCGTGGCCGCAGCGGCCGCGACGACGGTGCCGACACGCCCCGTGGCGAGGCTCCGCGCGGTGGACGCGGACGCCGCGAAGCCCCGCGCATCGGCAGCCGCGACGACTTCCGCAGCGAATTTCCCCGCCGTGGTGCGAAAGATGGTGCCCGCGATGGTGGTCCGCGCTCCGAGCGTTCGCGCGATGGCGCCCGTAGCGGTGCCCCGCGTGGCGATCGGCCGCGTGAGGATGCCCCGCGCGGCGGTTCCTACCGCAGCGGTCCGGCGCGTGACGGCGCGCCGCGTGTCGACCGTGGCCAAAGCGGCGGATCGCGCGATGCGACTTATCGCAGCGGACCGGCGCGCGATGGCGGACGTTCCGATTCCCGCGACGGCGAGCGCGGCTATCGTCCGCGCCGCGACGATCGAGGCTTCGGCTCCGATCGTGGCCAGCGCCCGACCGGCCCGCGCCCCAACCTGAAGCCCGGCGCCGCGCCCCGCGCCGGCGCGCCGACGCCCAAGGATCCCTCGCTCCCGGCCCGCGAAGGCGAGCGCATCGCCAAGCTTCTCGCCCGCGCCGGCGTCGCCAGCCGCCGTGAGGTCGAGCGCCTCATCATCGAAGGCCGTGTCACGCTGAACGACGTCGTGATCGAGACGCCTTCGACCGTGCTCACCTCCCTGCGCGGCGTCGCGGTCGATGGCGACCCGATCGCCGAGCCCGAAGGCACGCGGCTGTTCCTGTTCCACAAGCCGTCCGGCCTCATCACCGCAGAGCGCGATCCGGCGGGCCGCCCGACGATCTACACCGCGCTGCGCAACGCCCTGCCCGAAGGCACCGGTCGCGTGATGCCGATCGGCCGCCTCGATCTCAACACCGAGGGCCTGCTGCTGCTGACCAACGACGGTGAGTTCAAGCGTCAGCTCGAACTGCCCGCCACCGGCATTCCCCGCACCTACCGCGCGCGCACGTTCGGCGACATCACGCAGGAACAGCTCGAACAGCTGATGGAAGGCATCGAGGTCGACGGCGTGATCTACGGCAAGATCGACGCCAACATGGAGCGCCGCACCGGCCGCAACCAGTGGATCGAGATGACGCTCACCGAAGGCAAGAACCGCGAAGTGCGCCGCGTGCTCGAAGCGCTCGGCCTGCAGGTCAGCCGCCTGCTGCGCACCGCCTACGGCCCGTTCCGCCTCGGCGACATGCCCAAGGGCATGGCGGGCGAAGTGTCGCAGCGCGATCTCGAGAACTTCCGCAAGAGCCTGCCGAGCCTGAAGGCATGAGCGGAAACCTGCGCATCATCGCCGGCGAATGGCGCGGCCGCAAGCTCGCCGCGCCCGAGGGCGACACCACCCGCCCCACCGCCGACCGCACGCGCGAGACGCTGTTCTCGATGCTGGTCAGCCGCCTCGGCGACTTCGAGGGGCTGAAGGTCGCGGACCTCTTCGCCGGGTCGGGCGCGCTGGGGCTGGAAGCCCTGTCACGCGGGGCTGCGCATTGCCTGTTCGTCGATCAGGACGCCGCGGCGATCCGGGCGATCCGCAAGAACATCGCCAACCTGCAGGCGCAGCCGCGCAGCGACGTGCGTGCGTCTTCGGTGATGTCTCTGGGCACGGCGAAGGAACCGCTCGACCTCGTGCTCCTTGACCCGCCCTACGATACCGGCGCGGGTCAGGTCGCGGTGGACAAGCTGACCCGGCTCGGCTGGATCGGCGAAGGCACATGGGTAAGCCTCGAAACCGGCAAGGGCGAAAACGTGTCGATAAAGGGTTTCGAGGCCGATGCCACCCGAGACGTCGGCAAGGCAAGGCTGCACCTGCTGCGTCGCACTGCATGATTATATAACGATACAGGTTTTATGTACCAGAAGCCGGAGCGATGAGTGATCCCGTAGCTCCGGTATTTTGGCTTTCCGATCTATTTCCCCAGAGCACTCGCTCGCTTTCGATGCCACCACTTACCGCGCCCGCGATCACCGTCGGCGCGATGGTGATTGCCGCCCGCACCTCACGCTATACACTGGTTCAACACGAACGAGAGTAACAGCGAGAGGTATTGGGAAGTGCTCAAATCAGCAGACGGCGGACTGCGCCCGGTGCCGTTCCCGATCGACGATCCCGAACGCATCCCGGTCAAGCGCTACTATGACCCCGAATTCTACCAGGCCGAGTTGGACCACTTGTGGCCCCACGTCTGGCAGATGGCCTGCCGCGAGGAGCAGATTCCCGAGGTCGGCGACTGGATCGAGTACGAGAACGTCGGCAAGTCCGTCATCGTCGTGCGCACGGCCAGCGGCGTAAAGGCCTTCCATAACGCCTGCCGCCATCGCGGCGTGCCTTTCGCGGGCGGCTCGCCACTGGGCGCGTCGCACGCGACGGCTTCGGGCAACTGCGCGAAGTCGGGGTTCGTCTGCCCGTTCCACGGCTGGCGCTGGAACATGAATGGCGAGAACACGCTCGTCTATGGCAAGCACCTGTTTTCCGAGCGTCAGATGGACGCGGACGACATCAACCTGATCCCCTGCCGCGCCGAAGTCTACGGCGGCTGCGTGTGGATCAATCACGATGACGACGCCCCCTCGGTGCGCGAGAGCTTCGGCCCGGTGGCGGAGCGGCTGGAGGCGCACAACCTCCACAAGCTGCGCGCGGAATGGTGCTACGGCACCGTGCTCCCCGCCAACTGGAAAATCGCCATGGAGGCCTTCATGGAAGGCTACCACGTCATGCAGACGCACCCGCAGCTGCAGCATGCGGTGCCGACGATGTACGATTCGATGTACGCCATGGCCGACAATCCCAGCCGCGCGCCGATGCTGGCCGACCCGGCGCTCACCATCGAAGAGAACATCGCCGCGCAGATCCAGAACATGGAACTGCTCAGCGAGGGCATGGCGGGGATGCTCCACGAGAAGGAAGTGGAGATCGCCAAATCGCTCCAGCACGCGACGCAGGGGCTGCCCGAGGACAAGGGGCAGGCGATGATGATGTGGCTGGGCATGGTCATGCATCAGGTCTCGGCACAACTGAAGGAGCGCGGCGAGCCGATCCCGGACCTGATCTCGGTGGCACAGACCGACCCGATCAACGCGGTGGAGTTCCTGTTCCCGAACTACTTCCTGCTGCCCTACTTCAGCTCGATGTCGGCCTACCGCATTCGCCCGTTGGGGCCGGAGAGCTGCTTCTTCGAGTTGTGGTCCCTCACCTTCTTCCCCGAAGGGCAGGAGCCCGAGCCGGTCATGGAACCGATCGTGCTGCCCTTCGACAGCCAGGACTTCCCGCCGATCCCGCGTCAGGACTATTCGAACATCCCGATCCAGCAGAAGGGCCTGCACGCCTCGGGCTTCGAATTCATGCGCCTCTCCGGCACGGTCGAGGGCCTGATCAGCAACTACCAGCGCATCATCGACGGCTACCTCGCCGGAGTTCCGGGCGAGAAGCTGGCAGCGGCGAACAACAAGCTGGGCGGCAACTTCGACGGGAAGATCGAGGATCTGGGGTTCTGATCGAATCCGGTGGGATCAACTCATCCCACCATCGTCATTGCGAGCGCAGCGAAGCAATCCAGGGCGGCGTAGTGGGGGCCGGGATTGCTTAG
>JASGGD010000134.1:0-13613 GCA_047605225.1 Novosphingobium sp. | reverse complement strand
CCTCGATGCGGCTGTTGGTACAGCTGCCGATGAACGCATAGTCGATGCCGATCCCGGCGATCGGCTTGCCCGCTTCAAGGCCCATGTAGTCGAGCGCGCGGGCCGGACCGGCGGGAACGGTGCCGTCCACCGCCATGACCTGATCGGGCGATGTGCCGAAGGTGACCTGCGGGGCGATGGCGGCCGCGTCGATCTCTACCGTGCGGTCGAACACCGCGTCGTCGTCGGAGCGCAGGGTGCGCCAGTAGGCGACGGCCTGATCCCACATCGCACCCTGCGGCGCGCGCGGGCGGCCCTTGAGCCAGGCGAAGGTGGTCTCGTCAGGCGCGACCAGTGCGACGCGCGATCCGGCCTCGATGCCCATATTGCACAGCGTCATGCGCGCTTCCATCGACGCGGCGCGCACGGCCTCGCCGGTGAATTCGATGGCATGACCGATGCCGCCGCCCGCACCGATCGTGCCGATCAGGGCCAGGATCATGTCCTTGGTGGTGACATGCGGCTGCAGCTGTCCGGCGTAGTGGACGCGCAGGTTCCTGTTGCGCGCCTGCCAGAGCGTCTGCGTGGCCATCACGGTGCCGCACTCGCTGGCGCCGATGCCGAAAGCCAGCGCCCCGAAGGCGCCATGCGTGGCGGTGTGGCTGTCGCCGCAGACCAGCGAGATGCCCGGCATGGTGAAGCCCTGCTCGGGCGAGATGACATGGACGATGCCCTGCCGCTCACCTTCCAGCGCGAGGTATTCGATGCCGAACTCGGCGCAGTTCGCCTCCAGCAGCGCGACCTGCTTGCGCGCCAGTTCGCCCTTGATCGCGCCGCCGCGCTCCGAGGTCGGCACGGCATGGTCGGGCACCGCCAGCTGCGTCACCGGACGGCGTACCGTCAGGGCGTTGTCGCGCAGCAGTTCGAAGGATTGCGGCGTGCTCACCTCGTGCAGCAGGTGGCGGTCGATGTAGATCAGGTCCTTGCCCGCATCGCCGCGCACCACCGTGTGCGCGTCCCAGAGGCGGTCGTAGAGCGTCTTCGGAGCAGATTGGCTGGTCATCACATCACGCATTGGAACGCGCAGCGGGCACCGTCGAGCGATCGGCGCGGCATGTCCGTTCTACGGATAGTCGCCCCGCATCGCCCGCGCCAGCCCCGGCACCAGCAGCAGGCTGGCGAGGAAGAAGCCCACCGGGATCAGCGAATAGTTGAGTACCACGCCGAACAGTGCGGCGGGGCTCTGCTGCGCCGGGCCGGAGGTGGAGGAGACGAAGCCGCACAGGCTCAGCACGGCGCCCGAAATCACCGGGCCGAGCGCGAAGCTGAGCTTCTCGCAGGCGGACCACAGGCCCGCATAGCCGCCCTCGATGCCGGTCTCGTGGTCGCCGAGATGGACGGTGTCGGTGAACAGCGAGGTGACGAGCAGGATGAACCCGGCGTTGGTGACGCCGATCACCGCGCCGCGCAGCAGGATAAACACGTCCTTGCCGCTGACCGCACCCAGCGAAACACCGTCTCCCCAGTCGATGCCAAGCCACGTCAGCGTCACCGCGCACCAGCCGAGGCACAGATAGACGAACAGCGAAATCTTGCCGATCCGGCGTGAGATGCGCAGCCACAGCGGCTGCGTGACAAGGCCCGCCAGCGACATGATCAGGACATAGGCGGTCAGCAGCTCGATCCGATCGACGAGATAGACGAATACCAGCGCCACCACCGTATAGCTGCACGCCTGCCCGACCGTCTGAAGCAAATGGATGGCGGTCAGTTGCCGGAACGCCCGGTTGCGCCATGCGGCGCCAAGCATGCGGCCGAACGGGACCGGCGGGGCCGCGACCTCCGGACGGCGCAGCCGCGAACGCAGACCGAGTGCGCAACCCAGCATCGAGGCGAGGCACAGCGCTGCGAAGATCACCGACATCGCGCTCCACGCCTGTCGCCCGCCGCCGAGCCAGACGACCGTGGGCTGCGCAAGGCCGATGCCCAGCACGACGCCGAGGGTGGTGAAGGCGATGCGCCAGGCCAGCAGCTTTGTGCGCTCGTGCGGGTCTGCGGAAAGGGTTGCGGCAACGGCGAGATAGGGCACGGAAAAGGCGCTGAAGGCGGTCATCGCCAGCAGGAACACCGCGCTTGTCGCGGCGGCGGCGACATAGGGGGAACCCATCGCGGGCAGGTTGAACAGCAGTACGAAGCCGATGCTCGTGGCGATGGCCCCCCCTGCGAGGAACGGGACGCGGCCGATGGAACTTTCGCGCCGGTCCGACCACGCGCCGACCAGCGGGTCGCAGACGATCACCCACAGCTTGGGAAGCAGGATCGCCAGTCCGGCCAGCCATGCCGGAACGCCGAGCACGGTGGTCATGTAGACGGGCAGTAGCGCCGCCGGGGTATCGCGGAAGACTTGCGCCCCGGTCTGGCCGAGACCGTAGCGCACCATGGTACCCGTCCCGAGAGGGGTTCGAGGAGCGAGTGATTCGGAGTCGTTCCGGGGGGTCTGGAGCAATTTTCGGCCTCCACGCAGGTCGGGAGGGAAACGTCTCATCGTCATCGGCCGTATGACAGGCGCATTTCACCGTGATCCGCTGCGCGGATAAACGCGCGTATCCGCCGTTTTTTGCTCGGTGTGCGGATTTTGTGATCGCCCTGCGGATAAAAAAGCATTCGCCAGGCGGTAATCGCAGCCGTAACGATAGCTTCACAAACATCGGAGGAGGGGTCCGATCAAAAATACGGGTTTGGGGTGAAGCTATGGAACGAGGTGTACCGATCCGGGCGGTTTGCCGGGCTATTTCGATACTTCAGGAAATAAATCAGATGGGCTCGCTTTCGATGATGCAAATCTCGAAACGTGGCCGTATCCCTTATCCCACCGCCTGCCGCATCGTGCAGACGCTGATGCATGAGGGCCTTATCGAGCAGGAGCCGGCGCGCAAGTTCTACCGGCCTACCGCGCTCGTCCAGTCGCTGTCGCAGGGCTTCCAGGCGGACAGCTTCCTGGTGGAACACAGCCGTCGGCATCTTCGGGCGCTGACGCACAAGATCGGCTGGCCGGTCTCGCTGACGGTTCGCATCGGCACGCATATGGTCGTGCGCGATTCGACCCACGCGGACACCTCGCTGACTTTCGAGCGTTACTATCCGGGCTTCCGTCTGCCGCTGATGGACTGCGCTTCCGGCCGTGTGTGCCTTGCGCACATGACGCCGGAACAGCTCGACCGCGTCATGGACTGGGTCTCGCTCGTCGGCTCGCCGTCGGAGCAGGACCTGACCGCCTACGTTTCGGTCAATACGCTCAACAAGATCCGCGAAGAAGGTTACGCGGCGATCGGTTGGGGCCAGCACAACCTCACGCCGGGCAAGACCTCGTCGGTGGCGGTGCCGATCTTCCGCGACGGCCAGTTCGAAGCGGCGCTGACGATGATCTACTTCGCCGCTGCCATGAAGCAGGGCGAGGCGGTGGAACGCCACCTTGCCGAACTCAAGGCGACGGCGGCAGCGATCACCGAAGAGATCAACTGCACCGAACTGCCGGACATGGAGTTTCCTGTCCTTAACTGATCGGAATGATCCGACGGTCGCACGAAAAACGCCCGGTCTTGCGACCGGGCGTTTTGCTTTTCGGGATTTCGCAGGAACGTGAATCCTCCCTGTCGCGCAGCGATGGGGAGGTGGTAGCCCGGAGGGCTGACGGAGGGGCCTTCCAACCCCTCTACCACCCGCTGCGCGGGCGGTCCCCCTCCCCATTCCTTCGGAACAGGGAGGATAAGGTTTCACCCCAGCTTCTTCGGAGCGGCCGGGGGCTGGGGCGGCGTCCATCCCGCCGGAACCGGCGCGGGCTTCTGCTCGCGGGCGTAGTTCTCGAGGCTGGAGAGCGAAGGCCCGTAGTCCTCGGTCGGCGAGTGCAGCCACTTCTCGTCCATCGCGCGCGCGGCCTCGACCAGGTCCTGCGGCAGTTCCTTGATTCCGCCGGGCAGCGTCTGGAACGTCGTGAAGTAGGTGATGTGGCCGGGTGCCTGACCCATCAGCATCCAGGGCAGCCACGGCGTCATGCGCGTCCAGGCACCGATGTGCGGGATGTGGGTGAGGTTGGGGTTCAGCACGTCCTCGCGCTTCACCGTGTAGATGAAGTGCTCCGAAACGCGGTTCATCACGCCAGAGGATTCGCGCGGCCACTTGTCCGGCTGCAGCGCGTTCGGGTAGATCATGTCGATGTCGGTGTTGACGATCAGGGTGCCTTCCGGACCCTCCATCCAGTCCATCAGGAACGGCTTGGGCTCGGTCTTCACCTTCTGCAGCCCGCCGTAGCTCGGCGGCTCGGGGATCTTGTCGCTGATGGTGAAGTTGAACGGGTCGTTGGCGATCGGCACGACCTTCACCGTCTCGCCGGTATAGGGATTGTCCCAGGTCTCGAGCAGTTTGCCGGTCTCGATGTCGCGATAGAACACGACTTCGCGCAGCATGCGGCGCCAGCTGCCGTCCTCGAGGCGCTTCATGCGGGTGAAGCTGAAGCCCTCGGCGATGAACAGCGGGCGGATCTTCTCGTTGTCGCGCACACCGAAGGCCTTGCCGCGCAGCCAGCCGCACTTTTCCTTGGTGGGATCGACGTCACCGTCGATGCGCGCATAAGTATCGCGATTCCACACCGGGTCCTTGAAGTCCAGCTTCGTGGTGAAGTTCAGGCGCGACGCGGCGGTCGCCGACTTGGCGGCGGCGGACGCCACCGTGGGAAGCGCCGCCACACCCGCGGCGATCGCCGCCAGGCTGAGGCCTTCGCGGCGGGTAAACGTGTTATTCGACATGAGCTGATCACTCCATGAGGCCGAGAGGCTATGTGCCGCGATGGAGATGGATGAAGCCGCGTCCAGCGTCGATCAAGCTCCCACGAATGATCGCCAGACAGATACGACGGATCGCCGATCACAATTTTTGATCATTACGCATGGTCATCGCGGGCGCGTTGATTGGCCCCGAACCGCGCCGTTTGGCGTGGTCAGGTGCCGCTAGGGTGCCTTTGGGTGCCGTTCAGTGCGCCTTGCGCATCGGCTCGAACGCCGATTTCTCAAGAATTGCGCGAAGGGCCTTGCAGGCGGAGGTCTCGAAGTTCTCCGCCATGCTGACGAAGCCGAACTGCGAGGCGGTGACTTCGGTGCCGGGCACGCGCCTGAGGGTGCCGTTCTCCAGCTCCTCGGCGACCCGCTCGTCGGCGATCAGGCCGATGAAGTCGCCGCTGAGGACCAGCAGGCGGATCACGTCCATCGAGGCCGTCCGCACACTCTTGCGCGCGACATCGCGGCCCGCCGTCGCCATGACCGAGACGATGTCGTTCTGGCCCGGAAATGCGCCGACGATCGCGGTGTCGAACTCCACCCAGCGGTACTGGGAGATCGGGCGGCGCTTGGCGATATCGTCGAAGACCGGATGCGTGGCGGCGGCCACGACGGAATAGTTGAGCGTCCCCAGAGGCTCGGTCAGCAGGGTGCCACCATGTTCCTCTTCGGCCGGGATGGCGCAACAGGCGAAGTCGACCTCGCCCTGCTGAAGACGGCCGAGGAGCTGCGAACTGAAGCCCTCGAACACCCGCAAGGTGGTCGAGGGGTACTGCTCGGAAAACTCGGCGATGCAGCGGGCGAAAGCGTCGGTCAGGAAGATCGAGTGCACGCCCATGTTGATCGTCTGGTTGTGCGTGCTGTCGGCGACCTCGTCGAGGATACGCTCCTGCTCGCGGAAGATCAGCCGGGCGCGACGGACGAGGCGGTCGCACAGCGGCGTCGGCCGGATGCCGCGCGGGCCGCGCTCGAACAGGCGGCCGTTCAGCGTTTCCTCGAGCTGGTGCATGCTCCAGGTCAGCGCGGGTTGCGAGATGCCGAGATCGCGCGCCGCCTGCCGGAAACTACCGGCTTCGTAGATCGCCACCATGCGTTGCAGTTTGACCAGGTCCATGCGCGTTACCGTTGATCGTCGGGTTCGGGTTTGTCCAGCCTTGCGAGCGGGGAGGGGCCATCGGCCGCGCTCCCCGCCCGCAGCGCGGTCAGTTCTGCGGAGCGCCGGTGTCTTCGAAGTTCTGCCAGTCGCGCGTGATCAGGCGTTCGTCGATCAGCGTGCGCTGGTAGCATTCACCGTCGCGGAACCACTGCCAGGTGCGGGCGCGCTTGGTGAAGTCCTCGTTCACCTGGATCATCTCGTAGAGATAGATGCCGGGCTCGTTGTGACGGGTCCAGTTGAGGCAGGTCGAGCGGTTGTAGTCGTCGGGTTGCATCGCGGCGGCCCAGCCCTTGATCAACTCGTTGTCCCAGCGGATGCGGCCATCCTCGTACCACGCCGGGAAATCGCGGACCTCGACGCGGCCGTCGTCCCAGAAGTAGTGGTTGGTCTGGTGGTATTCCTCATGGCCGGGCTCGCCGACAAGGCGGCAGAACAGGCGCGAGCGATGCTGGTCGGTCAGTTCGCCGGTCTTCGCGTCGTAGTAGCGATACCAGCCTTCCCACACGCCTTCGTTGTTGCACAGCAGGGGCATGGCTTCCCGGATGCCGGGTTGCGAGACCTTGTTCACCATCATCGCCACTCCATAAGATGTCTTGAAAATGCCCTTCGGCTGCCCCCTGCCTAGTTGCAGTAGACGCACGATCGAGTGCTTTGGCTGCGATTGATCGCTGTTCGGTCAGATTGATCGCTTGCCTGACCGCTTCCGCGCGGGCGTGGCATTGGGGTGTCGAATCAGTTGATCACTGCAAGAGAGTCTAGGAGTCTTCGAGCCATGACGATGGACAGGCGTAGCTTCACCCTTGGTATGGCCAAAGGCGCGATCGGTGTGGGAATGGCCTCGATGCTGCCTGCTGCGGCGCTCGCTGCCCCGGCGAAGAAGGCCGCCGCCGGCCTTGACGTGCTGGTGCTGGGCGCGGGCGTTTCCGGCCTTCAGGCAGCGTGGATGCTGGAAGAGCAGGGCCTCAAGGTCGCCGTGCTCGAAGGGCGCCAGCGCGTCGGTGGACGGGTGATGACGTTGCTCGACGAGCCGGGCTATCCCGAGATGGGCTTCAACTCGATGGGTGAGGGCTATGGCCGCGGCATCGACGCCGCGCAGCGCGCCGGGGTGACGCTGGAGGACATCGGCGGCCGATACCGCGTCGGCAAGCCGCCGATGCTGTGGATGAACGGCCAGCCCCTCACGCGCGAGGAATGGGCGCGCCATCCCGGCAATCCGTTCCCCGATGCGATGAAGTCGGTGCTTCCCGCCGAGATGGTCAACAAGCTGCTTGCCGAGCGCACGCCGCTCAAGGACTGGAACGCCTGGACTGATCCGGCCAGCGCCGTGCTCGACGTGCCGCTGCACGATTTTCTGCGCGCGCAGGGGCTTTCGGACCCGGCGATCCGCCTCGCGAACGACGTCTCGCCTTATTACGGCACCAACTCGTGGGACGTCTCGGCGCTGATGCTGGAGTTCAACGACGGCTTCGTGAAGGCCCAGTTCGATGCGGGCACCAAGTCGTTCGGCGTCAAGGGCGGTAACCTGCACCTGCCGATGGGCATGGCCAAGTTGCTCAAGGGCGACGTCATCCTCGGCAAGGAAGTGGTCGCGATCGAGACCACCGACAGCGGTTCGACCGTCTATTGCCGCGATGGTTCGACCTTCAGCGCCAAGCGGGTGATCTGCTCGCTCCCGTTCTCGACGCTGCGCTATGTGAAGATCCTGCCCGGTCTATCGGGCGCGCAGGCGGAGGCGGTGTCGCAGATCGCCTATCAGCCGCTATCGATGGCGTTCCTCACCGCCACCGCGCCGTTCTGGGACGAGGACGAGCTTTCGCCCGGCATGTGGACCGACGGGCTTGCGGGCACCGTCATCCCGCAGCACTACGGCGCGACGCCGGAGGAAGTCACCGGGCTGCTCGTGCAGGCGCGCGGCGGCCTCGCCAATTACTGGGACCGCCTCGGCCGGGACAAGGCGCTGGCGATGATCGTCGCGCAGATCGAGGCGATGCGCCCGGCGGCCAAGGGCAAGCTGATGGCGCGCACGTACTTCAGCTGGTCGCAGGAGGTCTTCAACGGCGGCGACTGGGCCTACTTCGGGCCGGGTCAGGTGAGCCGCCTCGTCCCCGAGATGTCCAAGCCTGCCGGTCGCCTGCACTTCTGCGGCGAGCATACCGCGACTGGCGCGCGCGGCCTCGAAGGCGCGCTGGAATCGGCGGAACGCGTGGCGCTGGAAGTGCTCGAAGCCTGACGCGAGCCGTTCTCCGAAGTGCGATCAGTTTGCGTTATCGCCGATAACAATTTCCTTTGAATGCGCATGATCCGGGTGGTTCTCGGCCACCCGGATTTCGGCCGTTTCAGGGAGATTGCACGTGCGTCGTTCTCTTTGCGCCTTGCTGCTTGCAGCGAGTGTCCTTTCGCCGGTTTCGGCCTCCGCTGCCCTTTCGACACTCGGTAATGCGCCTGCGGGCAAGCAGGCGGACGGAGTGGAGGTGCAGGCACCCACCGTGATCTGGCCCAAGGGCGCGCCGGAACTGAAGGGCTGGCCGGGCAAGGCCGGCGCCCCGGTGACCGAGGAACTGCGCGACGATGGCGAGACGCTGTGGAACGTCACCGTTCCGTCCTATCAGGCGTTCCTGCCTCCTCCCGGCAAGGCCACGGGAGCGGCCGTGATCATCGCGCCGGGCGGCGGCTTTCGCCTGCTCGCCATGCGGCATGAGGGGACGCGCGTGGCGGAATGGCTGGCCGATCACGGCATCGCGGCCTTCGTGCTCAAGTACCGCCTGATCCAGACCCTTCCCGGCGAGACCAATGAGGCGATGCGCAAGCGCGTCAACGCGACGATTCCCGCCGGTGTCGGCGGCGATCCGGGCGTGGCGGACGGGCTGGAAACCTTGCGGCTGTTGCGCTCGCGCGCGGCCGAGTACCGCATCGATCCCAAACGCATCGGCGTCGTCGGTTTTTCAGCGGGCGGTCACGTCGCGGGCATGATGGCGTTTGCCCCGGAGGCGGTGCGACCCAACTTCGCGGGGCTGATCTACGGGATGCCGTTCGGTGCGAAGTTGCCGGAAATTCCGCCCGCGAACCTGCCCTATCCCGAAGGCACGCCCAGCGAGCCCTGGCTGCGCCCCGCACCCAAGCCCGCGCCGGGGCGTCTGCCGCCGCTGTTCCTGGCGATGGCGCAGGATGACATGGCGGTGGGCTATGGCTTCCGGCCGTTCTACGATGCCCTGTTTGCCAGCGGCTACCGCCCCGAAACGCACCTCTACGAGCGGGGAGGGCATGGCTTCGGCATGAAGCAGACCGGCGGCACTACCGACCACTGGCTCGAGGAATTCCGCTGGTGGATCGCGGGCGAGGGCTTCACGCCCGGCAAGTAGCCGGGCGCCGGTTCCGGCCTCAGGGAGCGGTAGCTTCCTGAGGCAGATTGGGGGTGCCCGCCTCGACATAGGCGGCGATGAGCTGGGCGAAGCGCTCGGGCACCTCGAGCGGCGGATAGTGCCCGACGTCGGGCATCATCACGCGCGAGATCTGCGCGTTTTTCAGGTAGCGGGCGATCGCATTGGCGGCCGATTCCGGCAGCAGGTGATCGGCAGCGCCCCAGATCAGGAACGTCGGTTTGCGCACTTTGGCCATCTCGATGGTGGCCTGCTTGCCGTCGCCGATGCGGGCGACGAGGGCGATCAGGTTCTTCTCCGGGATGCGGCGGTAGAAGTCGTAGTATTCCTTGCGCGTCTGGGGTGAGATACGCGCCGCATCGCCCGCGAAATAGCTCAGGAACTCGTTCCAGAAGGTCTGGTCGCGAAAGCCCGTCTGCTTGGAGCGCTCGGTCGCGTCGAGGAACGACTTGGGCATGACGAGGTGGCTGGTGTCGACCGGGTCCGATGGCGTGTTCGACAGGATCAGTCGCTCGACGAGGTCGGGGCGGCGGGCGGCCAGATACATGCCCATGGTGCCCCCGCTCGATACGCCGACGAACGTGAGTTTCTTCACGCCGAGCCGGGTGAGCAGTTCCACGGGAATGTCGGTCGGCTGCATCGTCTTCGCGGCCGTGTCGGTGGCGCCGTCGGACAGGCCGTAGCCGGGAATGTCGTAGCGGATGATGCGGTAGCGGCCCTTGAGCGCCAGCGTGATCCGGTCCCATGTGCGCAGGCTGCTTTCCGAGCCATGGACCATGAACAGCACCGGCGCGTTCTTCGGCCCTTCGTCCTTGTAGTGGATCTTGAGCCCGCCGATCACGGCATAGCGGCTCTGCGCATCGGCATACTTGCGGCGCAGTTCCTCGATGGTGAGGTAGGGCAGCGCAGGCTCGGTCGCCGCTGCGGCGCTCTGCGCATGGGCGGCAGCCGGAACGACGCCCAGCACCGAAATCGCGACTGTGGCGGCAAGCAGCGGAATGCGGATCATGGCTAACCTTCTTTATCAGGGACAGGCCGAGTTTATCGACTGCTTTGCCGATGTCCGAAAGATCGCCCGGACTATCCGACTGGTGGCCGACTGGCGGGTTTGCCGAAACGCACAAGGCCCCGGCGAACCTGCGTCCACCGGGGCCTCTGTTTGTTTGCGGCTCGGCCGATCAGACGATCGCAGCGGCCTTTTCGAGGCTGCGGAACATCGCCTGCTGCACGATGTACTCGTGGCGCGCATCGGCATCGGCTTCGAGGTGGGCGAGGTGCGTTTCGCGCGCATCGACCTTGTCCTCGACCGCCGCCTTGTTGGCGATAGTCTGCGCCTGCACGAAGTCGCGCGTGACGGTGCGGCGCTGGCGGTCGTAGAGCGAAAGCTGCGCTTCGGCGTCGGCGCCTTCGAGGATCACGCGGCTCAGCTTCTCGACGAGGTTCACCGCGTCATGGATGCCCGAATTCATGCCGAAGCCGCCCAGCGGGTTGTTGAGGTGGGCGGAATCGCCCGCCAGCATGATGCGGCCCTGACGGAAGCTGTTCGCCACGCGCTGGTGGACACGGTAGCAGGTGCGGTGCTCGGTCTGAACGGGGATGTTGACGCCCAGCAGTTCGGCAAAGACCGCATCCTTGGCCGCGTCGCTGGTGACTTCAGCCACCGAAGCGCCCGACTTCTGGGGCACGAGGACGCGCCACAGGCCGGGGACCTTCAAGAGAACGCACCAGAACGGATCGCCGCTGACGTAGTTGACTTCCTTGACCCAGGGCAGGTGCTCCTCGATCGGATAGGCGGTCGAGAGGGTCAGGAACGTCTCGTCGTACGTGAAGCCGTCGAAGCCGATGCCCAGCCACTTGCGTACGGTGGAATTGCCGCCGTCGGCACCGATCAGGTAGTCCGCATGGAACAGCTTGATGTCGAACGGCGTCTCCACCGAGACCTGCACGCCGTTGGAGCCCTGCACGCAGTTTGCGACCTGATGCGAGAACAGCACTTCGGCGTTCGGCATCTCGGCCAACTTGGCGGCGATCAGGCGGGTGAGCTTCCACTGCTCGCACTGCAGGCGATAGGGATAGGGCGTGACGTCGCCGATCTCGCTCATGTCGAGCGAGAAGGTGCGGCCGGTGTTGCGGTTGCTGTACTGGTACAGCGGCGCGCGCAGGCCCTGGTCTTCCAGGGTCTGGCGCAGGCCGAGCTTTTCCAGCATCTCGAGCGTCGGCGGATGCAGGGTGGAGGCGCGCATGTCCTCAAGGCAGGTCGGCGCGCTCTCCAGAACGCGGACTGAAATTCCCTGCAGCGCCAGAGCATAAGCGGCCACCATGCCCACTGGGCCACCACCGGCGACCAGTACCTGCGAGCGTGAATTGTCTAGTGGTAGCAGCAAGGCGTCCCCCGATGAGTAAATGCCTGTCAGGTAAGGTCGCCAAACGTCGCCGTGACTTGCACGACTGCGAGAAGACCGTCCCCCAGTGAACTGAAAACGACGTGTCGGACTGTGCGCCGCCTGCCGGACTGCCCTTCGACTTTTCGCGAATTCTGGTCCCGGGAGGCGCGGTGCCCTGTTTCGGCATAGGCGAGTTTCACGGGAGGTGATCCGGTGATTGCACCGATGTTCGCGCTGCGATCACTCGGCCTTGATCACCCCTCGCCGTCCGGGGCATGTGGCAGAACGCAGGACAGGGAAACTCGGCCATGCCGGCCTACAGAATTGGAAAACCGATGTTACTTGATCCCAAGCCCCAGAGTTCCGCCGTTTCCGCGCTGCTCGATGCACCCAAGGCCGCCCGCATGCTGATCGGCGGACAGTGGGTCGATGCGGCTGACGGCGCCGTCGTCGAGACGCTCGATCCGGCCAGCGGAAAGATCATCGGCACGATCCCTGACGCCTCGGCTGCCGACGTCGATGCCGCCGTCGCCGCCGCACGCAAGGCGCAAGGGCCATGGGCCGCGACGCCCCCGGCCGAGCGTGCGCGCATCCTCTGGAAGATCGCCGACCTCATCGAAGCCAACATCGACGAACTGTCGGAACTCGAAGCGCTCGATCAGGGCAAGCCCCTCTACGTCGCGCGCTGGGCGGAAATCCCGGGCGCGGTCGGCCAGTTCCGCTTCTTCGCCGGGCAGGCCATGGCGATCGAGGGGCAGACCATCACCCCATCGATCACCTATCAGCCGCAGGGCAAGGAAATGCGGGCATGGACCGTTCGCGAGGCGGTTGGCGTGGTCGCGGCGATCGTGCCGTGGAACTCGCCGCTGGTGCTGACCGCGATGAAGCTGGCCCCGGCCTTCGCGGCGGGCTGCGCGGTCGTGCTCAAGCCCGCCGAGGACACCTCGCTCTCGGCGATTCGCCTGGGTGAGCTGATCCAGGAAGCGGGCCTGCCCGACGGCGTGTTCAACGTGATCACCGGTCGCGGCGCGATCTCGGGCTCGGCGCTGGCGTCGCATCACGATGTCGACAAGGTCGCCTTTACTGGCAGCACCGCGACGGGCCGCGCGATTCTCGATGCGTCGAAGGGCAACCTCAAGCGCGTCAGCCTTGAACTGGGCGGCAAGTCGCCGGTCGTGATCATGGGCGATGCGGACCTCAACCTCGCGATTCCCGGCGCGGCGAACGCGATCTTCTTCAACGCCGGGCAGGTCTGCGTGGCGGGTTCGCGCTCCTACGTCCACGCTTCGGTCTACGATCAGGTGGTCGAGGGGCTGGCGGCTTATGCAAGCGGCCTCAAGCTCGGCCACGGTCTTGATCCGGCGACGCAGATGGGTCCGCTCGTCAATGCGCGTCAGGCCGAGCGTGTCAGCGGCTTCATCGCCGGTGCGCGCAGCGAGGGCGCGGCGATCGTCGCGGGCGGCGAGCGCCTTGGCCCGGCGGGCACCTTCATCACCCCGACCGTGGTGGCGGACGTGACCGCGAGCATGGAAATCGTGCGCGAGGAAGTCTTCGGCCCGGTCCTTGCCGTGCAGAAGTTCGACGACGTGGAGGAGGTCGTGGCGATGGCCAACGACAGCGTCTACGGCCTTGCCGCCAGCGTCTGGACGGAATCGCTTTCGCACGCGCATCGCCTGTCATCGCGGATCAAGGCGGGCACGGTGTGGATCAACTGCCACTCGATGTACGACGCCAGCCTGCCGATCGGCGGCGTCAAGCAGTCCGGCTACGGCCGTGACAGCGGGCGCGAGGCGCTGGAAAACTACCTCGAGACCAAGACCATCTGCGCAGTGGTGTGATCGACCGAATCCTCCCTGTCGCGAAGCGATGGGGAGGGGGACCGCCGACG
>JASGGD010000133.1:0-13614 GCA_047605225.1 Novosphingobium sp. | reverse complement strand
TCCACCCGAGGTGCTGGTCGACGTGGTCGTGCCACCCGAAGTCGTCGTGGTGCCGCCCGAGGTCGAGCTGCTGGTGGACGTGCTGCCGCCGCACATCTTCTTGCCGGTCTTGTCGCCGCAATCACAGGAGTGCGTGTGGCCGCTGCCGCCCTTCCACCAGGTCGCCTGCGCAGGCGAGGCCATGGCGACGGTTGCGCCGGCGGTGATCGTAAGTGCGATCAGAGTCTTGCGGATCATCGTAGTCTTACCCCAGTTACCCGTGTTGGTTGACGATCTATACGCAACCACCGTGCCAAACGCTGATTTCCGCGAATTTCATCGAAAACCCAATAGGTGAGGTGTGCTACTTGTAAGTTAACTCGACACTTTCAGTCCTGCATCCGCAGCGCCACGTCGTTCATGAAGCGGGCATCGTCGCCGTTCGCAAGCCGATCGGCTTCCGCCGACACTGCACCGAGCATGTCGGCCAGCGGGTCCATCTCGGCCTTGGCGTAGTTTCCGAGGACATAGCCGTGAACGCGGTCCTTGTGCCCCGGATGGCCGATGCCAAGCCGAACCCGGCGGAATTCCGCCCCGAGGTGCTGGTCGATGGAGCGCAGCCCGTTGTGCCCGGCATGGCCGCCGCCCTGCTTCACCTTCACCTTGAACGGCGCCAGGTCCAACTCGTCATGGAAGACGGTGAGGGCGGACAGGTCCAGCTTGTAGAAGCGCATCGCCTCGCCGACCGAGCGGCCGCTCTCGTTCATGAAGGTCGCAGGCTTGAGCAGCAGGACCTTGTCGCTGCCGATGCGGCCTTCCTGCAGCCAGCCCTGGAATTTCTTCTGGACCGGGCCGAAGCCATGGACCTCGGCGATCGCGTCGCAGGCCATGAAGCCGACGTTGTGGCGGTTGAAGACATATTGCGGGCCGGGGTTGCCCAGACCGACCCAGAGCTGCGTGGCCATTCGTATTCCTTGCCTGCGTGCCTGCGGCTGCATGAAAAGAAAAGGCCCCTCCCACACGGGGTGGGAGAGGCCGTTTTCAAACCCGATAGGGCAAAGGCTTATTCGGCCTCGGCTGCCTCGGCGCCTTCTTCGCTGCGCAGGGCCGACGGAGCGGCGATCGTCGCGATCGTGTAGTCACGATCGGTGATTGCGCTCTCGACGCCCTTGGGCAGCTTGATGTGGCTGAAGTGGATCGATTCGCCCACGTCGAAGCCGGTCACGTCGATGGTGATCTCGTGCGGGATCTTGTCGGCGTCGCAGACCAGTTCCAGCTCGTGGCGAACGATGTTCAGAACGCCGCCGCGCTTCAGGCCCGGTGCGAGTTCTTCGTTCTCGAACACGACGGGCACGTTCACGTGCACGGTCGCGCCCTTGGCCACGCGCAGGAAGTCGACGTGGAGCGGACGGTCGGAGACCGGGTGGAAGGCAACGTCCTTGGGCTGGGTGCGGAACTTCTTGCCGCCGACTTCGACTTCGATGATCGAGTTGAAGAAGTGGCCGGTTCCGAGCTGGCGGGCCAGCTCCTTTTCCTGGACGTGGATCGCGAGGGGCTCTTCGTTGCCACCGTAGATGACAGCGGGGACGCGACCGTCACGACGCAGTGCACGGGAGGCTCCCTTGCCAGCCCGATCACGCGTCTCGGCCGGCAGGTTAAGCGTATCGCTCATGGATCTTGCCTTTCAAAACTGGATAATATTGCGATGCGAGCCGCTCATCGGTGCACACCGTCCCGCCACGCCTCCAGGGATGACCATGACAGGAAGGCGCGGCCCTTACTGGGAGACGGGCGGAAATGCAAGCCGTTCGTGCGTTCGGGGGCGGGATGTCGCGGCGTTCGAGGGCTCGGTTGCGACCCTTCGACAAGCTCAGGGTGAGCGGGGTTGGATTAGACCTCTAAATTCCGCTCGGGCTGAGCCTGTCGAAGCCCCCGCAATCTCACTCCACCCGCGTCACCGTGAAGCCCTGCGCAGTCAGCATCGCGGGCAATCCCTCAGTGCCGGCCATGTGTGCGGCGCCCACGGCCACGAAGGGCTTGTCGCCCGCGCGAACCGCCTGCGCGATCCTGACGGTCCAGCGCCGGTTGCGCCCGGTGAACAGCACCGCACGCAGTTCCGGGTCGGCGAGCAGGCCGGCGCGGGTCTCCGCCTCGATCGCCTTCATGTCGCCCTTGCGCCAGCTGGCCGAGAGATCGTGGTCGGGCGTTGCGGCCTCGGTGACGACGGCGGCGAGGAGGTCGCGCTGTTCGCGCTCGGGCAGGGCATCGAACAGGCCGAGCTGCGCGGCGGCGCCTTCGAGTTCGACGACCTTGCGCTGTCCGGCCGAGGCGATCACCGCGCGATCGATGCCATTGCGCGTATCTCCCGCGTCAGCCCCGGCGCGGGCGAGGGTCAGGGCTGCGGCCCAGGTGTCCATCGCCGCGAAGTCGCCGTCGTCATGGCCGCTCTTCTTTAGGAGGGCGGCAAGGTTGGCGCGGTCTTTGGGGGCCACGCGGGCGGAGAGAGGCGGCTTGTTCTCGCTGCGCGCAAGGCTGGCGAAGGTCGCTGCGACCTCAGCCTCGTTGGCGAGGTTGCCGACTTCGACCATGATCTGCCCGGCTTCGTCCAATGCGGAGCCGACCTTCGGCGTGCGCCAGGCGAGAGGGCGCTCGGCGCTATGGATCGTGCCGAAGAGCCAGCCGACATGCCCCGCGTCGTCCTCGATCCGCCACAAGGCAGGGTTTGCCTCCTGGGGCGTGCCCGAACAGGCGATCAGTCCGGCAACCGCCAAGAGCACCGCGAAACGACGGATCATTCACTGCACCCGGGTCGAGGAAACGCCCGCAGCGGCAAGCTGGTCCTGAACGCTGCCCGGCCCGGCAAGATGCCCCGCGCCGACCGCGACGAACACCGTGCCCGGCTTGTCGAGCCGCGCCTTGAGCCACTTCGCCCAGTTGGCGTTGCGGTCGGTGATCAGCACCTTGCGGATTTCCGGGTCGCTCTCGTCCTCGTTCATCAGTTCGGCGAGGTGGTCGGCATCGCCCGCCTTCCAAGCGGCGACCATTCTGTCGACGTCGGTTTTCACGTCTGGCAAGGCCTCGACCACTTCGTCGAGATAGGCGCGCTGGGTCGGCTCGGAGAGGTTGTCGAACAGGCCGATCTGGTAGTCCACGGTCTCGAAGGCATGGTTGGCCAGATGCCGCGCCCGCGCCCTTGCGGCGACCTGCTGGTCGATGCCGGTCTCGGTGTTGTAGCCTGCGGTCTTGAGCGGGATCAGCGTCAGCATCAGAGCGGCGAACCAGGCGTCGTTGGCGTCGAACGCCTGCGCCGGGATGCCGATCGAGGTCAAAGCGCCTTCATACGCGGTGCGCTCCTTGTCGGAGAGCGTGTCGCGCAGCGACTTGCCGTCCTTGCGCGCGGCCATCTGCAGGATCGTGCCCTGCGCCTGCTCGGTGTCGTCGATGGGTATCTCGGTCACCAGTTCCTGCGCGCTGTCGAGCGCCTTGGCGACGGGACCGGCGTACCAGTCCACCTGCTCGGGCAGGACGTGGATCGTGCCGAACAGCCAGATCGTGGTGTCCTCGTCCGCTACTTTCCAGAGCGCGGGGCGGACGGAGGAGGTCTGCGCGGCCTCCTGCGCCGAGGCCAGCGGCGACGACAGGGCAGTGAAGGCGAGCAGGGTGGAGCCAAGCCAGTTGCGAAGTCTGATGCGGGCGGGGGTCATGGCATTCCTATCGGACAGGAGACTGTAAGGATGGATGAACGGATCAGCGCCAGCGGCGCCAGCCCCACCCGATGCACCAGACGATGCACACGGCGATGAAGATGAGGGCATGGTCCGGCTCCGGCAACATGCCGCCGCGCCAGGCCACCCACCACACCGGCGTGATCGTGACGTAGCCGTAGAGCGCCAGCACCGCGCCGAATTCGTATTCCGCGCGCTCGATCTCGTCGAGGGTCATGTGCCAGTAGACCGAGACCGCCATGGCGACCAGCCACCCGACCAGCAGCGCAATCGCGAAGACCCGGCTGATCGGAGCGGTGTTGACCAGCGCGTCCAGATAGGCGTCGCCATCGTGCAGGTCGCCGGAAAGCTGACCGCTGGCCCCGACGATCACGCCGACGACGACCGAAACGCCCAGCGACAGATAAAGCGCGATCCGCGAGCGGCGTACGCGCGGGCTGCGCGGCATCGCCATCCGGTTGCGGACCGAGAGCATCAGCCATCCTCCGCCGACCAGCGCCAGCGCGGCCAGCGCAAGGCCGATCACGACGCCGGTGCGGAACTCGCCATGCTCCCGCCATGCGGCGAACACGCCCGCAGCGATACCGGCGCCGAAGATCGCAAGGAAGAACCCGCCGCCGAGCCTCAGGGCGACGCCGACAGTGCCGAGCGGCTTCTTGGCCTCAGCGATGTCCGTCATCGAATATCTCCTCGATAGAAAGGGCGAACAGCCGCGCGATGCGGAAGGCGAGGGGGAGCGAGGGGTCGTGCTTGCCGGTCTCGATCGCATTTACCGCCTGGCGGGACACGTCCAGGCGTTCGGCCAGCTCGGCCTGGCTCCAGTTGCGCTCCGCGCGCAGCACTTTCAGCCGGTTGTTCACGTTCAGGCCAGTGGGGCGAGGACCACGATGCGCGAGACGGGCTCGGCATTGTGCGAATGTGACCGGGGGGCGGCATCCGCCTCGAAAGCGATCAGCGCCACGGCGAGTGCGGCAAGCGCCATCGCCAGCAGCACGATCACCTTGTGCTCGGCGCGCGGGGCGGGGTGTCCCCAGTAGAGGTAATTGCGGCGCTCCTCGGCATTGGCACCGGGCTTGCCGAAGAAAAGGGTTTCCAGAACGCTGCGAACGGTGACGCTCTTGAACAAGTCGGTCATGATGCACCTCGTCATGAAGTCCTGACCATATGTCAGGTATGCATGACTTTATGTCGCGATTCGCTGACTGTGTCAACAAGACCTGACATTGTGACTCCGCAAAGCTTTGTGTTGTTGATTTGACGGCCCCGATCCGCCAAAGGCCGCCCATTCGCATAAACGACGGAAAATCGATGACCGCCGCCAAACAGCCGCTCAGCTTCCAGGACATGATCCTGACGCTCCACAATTTCTGGAGCGCGCAGGGCTGCCTCATCCTGCAGCCTTACGACATGCGCATGGGCGCAGGCACCTTCCACCCCGCCACGACGCTGCGCGCGCTCGGTCCCGAGCCGTGGAAGGCCGCCTATGTCCAGCCTTCGCGCCGCCCGACCGACGGCCGCTATGGCGAGAACCCGAACCGGCTGCAGCACTATTATCAGTATCAGGTGATCCTGAAGCCGAACCCCGAGAACCTTCAGGAACTGTACCTGCAGAGCCTCGCCGAGATCGGCGTCGATCCGCTGGAGCACGACATCCGCTTCGTCGAGGACGACTGGGAAAGCCCGACGCTGGGCGCCTGGGGTCTGGGCTGGGAAGTCTGGTGCGACGGCATGGAAGTGACGCAGTTCACGTACTTCCAGCAGATGGGCGGCTTCGACTGCAAGCCCGTCGCGGGCGAACTGACTTACGGCCTCGAACGTCTGGCGATGTACATTCAGGGCGTGGATTCGGTCTACGACTTGCGCTTCAACAACGAAGGCGTGAGCTACGGCGACGTCTTCCTCGCCAACGAGCAGCAGCAGTCGAAGTACAACTTCGAGATCGCCGACACCGACGCGCTGTTCGCCGGTTTCAAGGCCGCCGAAGACGAGTGCAAGCGCTGCATCGAGGCGCAGATCCCGCTCGCGGCCTACGATCAGGCAATCGAGGCATCGCACCTGTTCAATCTGTTGCAGGCGCGCGGCGTGATCTCGGTGCAGGAACGCGCCAGCTACATGGCCCGCGTGCGCGATCTCGCCAAGGGATCGTGTCAGGCGTGGATCGACGTGAACAAGGACAAGTGGGAAGCCAAGTTCCCCGGGTGGACCGTATGACCGACTTCCTTCTCGAACTGCGCAGTGAAGAAATCCCCGCCCGCATGCAGGCGGGCGCGCGCGCCGATCTGGAAAAGCTGTTCCGCAAGGAACTCGCGGCTGCTGGTGTGACGCCGGGCCAGATCACCGTATGGTCCACGCCGCGCCGCCTCGCGCTGATTGCCAACGGCCTCCCGGAAGTAACCGAGGCCGTCAGCGAAGAGACCAAAGGCCCCGCCACCAGCGCGCCCGAACAGGCGCTCGAAGGCTTCCTGCGCAAGACCGGCCTGACCAAGGACCAGCTCGAAGTCCGCGACGTCAAGGGCAAGGACACCTACTTCGCCGTCGTCGAGAAGCCCGGCCGCGCCGTGAAGGACGTGCTGGCCGAGGCGATCCCCGCCATCGTGCGTGCCTTCCCCTGGCCCAAGTCGCAGCGCTGGGGTGCCGCGTCGATCGGCACGGATTCGCTGCGCTGGGTGCGCCCGCTCTCCGGCATCGTCGCCATTCTGGGCGAAGACCTTGTCGAGTGCGAAGTCGGCGGCATCCGCTCGGGCTATGCCACCAAGGGCCACCGCTTCCACGCCCCCGGCGAGATCACCATCGGCGGCGCGCATGACTATGCCCGCAAGCTGTCCGCCTGCCACGTCATCGTCGACCATGTCGAACGTCAGGACCTGATCCGCGACGAGGCGCGCAATGTCGCTGCCGCCGCCGGTCTCAGGCTGGTCGAGGATGAGGGGCTGGTGATCGAGAACGCAGGCCTCACCGAATGGCCGGTGCCGCTGCTCGGCCGCTTCGACGAGGCGTTCCTCGAAGTCCCGCCCGAGACGATCCAACTGACCGCGCGCGTCAACCAGAAGTATTTCGTCTGCGAGGATGCCGAGGGCAACCTTGCCGACGCCTTCGTCTGCACCGCCAACATCGACGCCACCGACGGCGGCGTGGGCATCGTCGCGGGCAACCGCAAGGTTCTGGCGGCGCGCCTGTCCGACGCGCGCTTCTTCTGGCAGCAGGACCGCAAGGTTTCGCTGTCGGATCAGGCGAAGAAGCTGGCCCGCATCACCTTCCACGAGAAGCTGGGCACCGTCGCCGACAAGGTCGAGCGCGTGGCCAAGCTGGCCGAGTGGCTGGCCGCCGAGGGCATCGTCCCGAACTGCGACCCCGTGCTGGCGCGTCAGGCGGCGGAACTGTGCAAGGCCGATCTCGTCACCGAGATGGTCGGCGAGTTCCCGGAACTGCAGGGCCTGATGGGCGGCTACTACGCCCGCGCCGAGGGCCTGCCCGATGCCGTCGCCGACGCCATCCGCGACCACTACAAGCCGGTCGGGCAGGGCGATGAAGTACCTACCGCGCCGGTGACCGTGGCGGTGGCGCTGGCGGATAAGCTGGATACGCTTGTCAGCTTCTTTGCCATTGAAGAGAGGCCTACGGGTTCCAAAGATCCATTCGCCTTGCGCCGTGCCACCATCGGAACTCAGGTTCAGATCACAAAGAACGATCTACGTGCCGATCTGCTGCCAATATTCGATCGAGTTCTTGCGATACTTTGCGAGCAGAATGAGACCATTCGTGGTCGCCTGACTGCGCTTGGTCAAGCTGTCGAGAGCATCTCCGCATCCCAAAACATACCGTTAAACAAACGTTATATGTCGCCGCTGCAGCTCGAGATTGAGCAGAGATCACTGGACCTGCTTAACTTCTTCGCCGACCGCCTCAAGGTCCAGCAGAAGGAAGCGGGCGTTCGTCACGACCTGATCGACGCGGTGTTCGCGCTCGGCGGGGAGGACGATCTCGTTCGCCTGCTCGCCCGCGTCCATGCGCTGCAGGCGTTCGTCGGCAGCGAGGACGGTGCCAACCTCCTCGCGGGCTACAAGCGCGCCGCCAACATCCTCAAGAAGGAAGGCTGGAGCGCCGCTGAAGCTGGGGTCGATGCTGCACCCGCGCACCCGCACACCGGCGACGAGGACCCGCTCGAAAACGTGGACGACCCCGACATGCAGGAAATCTATGCTGCAGCGGGATCTGCGCTCGGCTACGCGGCCGAACCGGCGGAGCAGGCGTTGATCGACGCGCTCGATGCGGCGGAACCTCGGGCAGCCACGGCCGTTGCTGCAGAAGATTTCGCAAGTGCAATGAGCGCGCTCGCATCGCTGCGCGCGCCGATCGACGGGTTCTTCGACAAGGTGACGGTCAACGATTCGGATTCCCTGAAAAGAACCAGTCGTCTTGCACTGCTTGATCGGTTCCGTACCGCCGTGCACAACGTAGCGGATTTCTCGCGGATCGAGGGGTAGGAGGGTTTCCCCACGATCTGCTTTATTGCGCAAAAATCCCGGAGACTTGGGACGAATGACTAAGCAGGTCTACACCTTCGGTCGCGGCGTGAAGCACGACGATCCTCGTGCGAAAGACAAGGTGATCACCGGCGGCAAGGGCGCGAACCTTGCCGAAATGGCCGGGATCGGCCTGCCGGTGCCGCCGGGCTTCACCATCACCACCGAAGAGTGCGTGAAGTATCTCGCGGAGGGCGCGGAGTTCTCGGACGAACTGCGCGGCGAAGTGGCCGCTGCGCTGGCCCACATCGAGAAGTCGGTCGGCAAGTCGTTCGGCGATGCCGCCGATCCGCTGCTGGTCTCGGTCCGCTCCGGCGCGCGCGTCTCGATGCCGGGCATGATGGACACCGTGCTGAACCTCGGCCTGAACGACGTGACCGTGGAGGGTCTGGCGTCGACTTCGGGTGACGACCGGTTCGCATGGGACAGCTACCGCCGCTTCATCCAGATGTATTCGGACGTCGTGCTCGGCGTCGAGCATCATCTGTTCGAGGAAGCGCTGGAGATCGCCAAGGAAGACAACGGCTACGACAACGACGTCGAACTGACCGCGAACGACTGGCGCAAGCTGGTCACGCAGTACAAGGCGATCGTCGCGGACGCCCTCGGCAAGCCGTTCCCGCAGGACCCGCAGGAACAGCTGTGGGGCGCGATCCAGGCCGTGTTCGACAGCTGGGACGCCGACCGCGCCAAGGTCTACCGCCGCCTCAACGACATTCCCGGTGACTGGGGCACTGCCGTCAACGTGCAGGCCATGGTCTTCGGCAACATGGGCGACACCTCGGCCACGGGCGTCGCCTTCACCCGCGACCCGGCGACCGGCGAGCGCGCCTACTACGGCGAATGGCTGGTCAACGCGCAGGGCGAGGACGTCGTCGCCGGCATCCGCACCCCGCAGTATCTGACCAAGGCGGCGCGTGAGCGTGCCGGTGCCAAGCCGCTGTCGATGGAAGAGGCGATGCCCGAGGCTTACTCGGAACTCGCCGCTGTGTTCGACCTCCTCGAAAAGCACTACCGCGACATGCAGGACATCGAGTTCACGGTGCAGCAGAACAAGCTGTGGATGCTGCAGACCCGCTCGGGCAAGCGCACCGCCAAGGCTGCGCTGAAGATGGCCGTCGACATGGTCGGCGAGGGCCTGATCGACGAGGCAACCGCGATTCTGCGCGTCGATCCGATGGCGCTCGACCAGCTGCTCCACCCCACGCTCGACCCCAAGGCGCCGCGCGACATTCTCGGCAAGGGCCTGCCCGCATCGCCGGGCGCGGCTTCGGGCGCGATCGTGCTCGATGCCGACACGGCGGAAAAGCGCGCCGAGATGGGCGAGGCGGTCGTCCTCGTCCGCGTGGAAACCTCGCCTGAGGACATCCACGGCATGCATGCGGCGAAGGGTATCCTCACCGCACGCGGCGGCATGACCAGCCACGCGGCGGTCGTGGCGCGCGGCATGGGCCGCCCTTGCGTCTCGGGCGCATCGGGCCTGTCGATCGACATGAAGACGCGCACCCTGCGCATCGGCAACCGCGAGCTGAAGGAGGGCGACCTCATCACCCTCGATGGCGCAAACGGCGAGATCATGGCGGGCGAAGTCGCCACCATCGAGCCGGAACTGGCAGGGGATTTCGGCACGCTCATGGAGTGGGCCGACAAGCATCGCCGCATGAAGGTGCGCACCAACGCCGAGACCCCCGCCGACTGCCGCATGGCCCGCCAGTTCGGCGCCGAGGGCATCGGCCTGTGCCGCACCGAGCACATGTTCTTCGACGCCACCCGCATCTCCGCCGTGCGCCAGATGATCCTGGCCGAGGACGAGAAGGGGCGCCGCGAGGCTCTCGCCAAGCTGCTCCCCGAACAGCGCGCCGACTTCCAGGCGATCTTCGAGGTGATGGCGGGCCTGCCCGTCACCATCCGCCTGCTCGACCCGCCGCTCCACGAGTTCCTGCCGCACAGCGACGCGGAATTCGCCGAGCTGTCGGACGCGATCGGCATCGGCGTGGATACGCTCAAGCGCCGCGCGGACGAACTGCACGAGTTCAACCCGATGCTCGGCCATCGCGGTTGCCGCCTCGGCATCACTTTCCCCGAGATCTACGAGATGCAGGCCCGCGCCATCTTCGAGGCGGCCTGCGACGTCGCAGCGGCTTCGGGCGAGGCGATCGTGCCGGAAGTGATGATCCCGCTTGTCGCCACCAAGCGCGAACTGGCGATCCTCAAGAAGGTCGTCGATCAGGCCGCGGCCAAGGTGTTCGAGGAGAAGGGCAAGACGCTCGACTACCTCGTCGGCACCATGATCGAACTGCCGCGCGCCGCGCTGATGGCGGGCGAGATCGCGGAAGAAGCCAAGTTCTTCTCGTTCGGCACCAACGACCTGACGCAGACCACGCTGGGTGTCTCGCGCGACGACGCCGCGCGCTTCCTCAGCCCCTACGTCGAGAAGGGCATCTACCCGCGCGATCCGTTCGTCAGCCTCGACATCGAGGGCGTGGGCCAGCTGGTCCAGCTCGGCGCCGAGCGCGGCCGTGCGACCTACAGCGCCCTCAAGCTGGGAATCTGCGGCGAGCATGGCGGCGATCCGGCCTCGATCGCGTTCTGCGAGAAGGTGGGTCTCGATTACGTCTCGGCCTCGCCCTACCGCGTGCCGATCGCGCGTCTGGCGGCGGCTCAGGCTGCGCTGGCGTAGAAGCGCTGAGAACCCGGCCGGGGGTTGATCCTCTGGCCGGTTTTCACAAACTCGTCACCCTGAACTTGTTTCAGGGTCCATCACGTCGCGAATCCGGAGCGTCCGGCAGCAAACCGCCTACGCGGTTGGCGACACCACGTTCCGGGGCAGGCTGCCAAATGGACCCTGAAACAAGTTCAGGGTGACGATGCCTTTTTCGGCACGTGAGCCTCAGCGCTTCCAGCCGGACAGCGTCATGATCTCGAACCGCTCTACCGTGCGGCCGCCTTCACCGGCGGCCGCAAACGCATCGTGCGCCCGCGCCAGCGCCGCCTTACCGAGCGCCGGGCCGGGGTCGGCGAGCACATTGGCAAGGCTCTGCGCCCGCAAGTCGCCGACGAGGCGTTCGAGGCTACGGAATCCCACGTCCAGATGGCGATGGTCCGCCACCGGATCGGCATAGAGCGTGCGCTGCAGCAGTTGCGCTCCCGCCCGCACGTCGACCGAGGGGTGAAGGCGCGGGGCAGGGCGCTCGCCGTCCACTGCCAGCATCACCTCGCGCATGACCGGCAAGCTGCCCGAGCCGAGGAAGCTGGCGATCAGCAGCCCGCCCGGCGCCAGAGCCTTGCGCGCATGGACGAAGGCGCCAGGCAGGTCGTTTACGGTGTCCAGCGTGCCGAGGCTGGCGATGAGGTCGAAGCCTTCGAACGGCCAGGGCTGTTCCTCGGCGAAACCGATAGCTGGGTCTACCTCGGTCACTGCCACGCCCTGTGCCCGCAGTGCCAGAGCCAGCGCTCCCGAGTAATCGCCGACTACCAACGCCGTCTTCGGCTCGACGCGCAGGAAGGAAAGGCGTTCGAGCACGTCCTCCACCATGTCGTCGATCAGGTAGCGCGGCGCATCCGGCTGCTGCTGGAGCGCAAGCATCCGGCGGCGCAGCGCGACGCGGCGGGTGGGCGAGAAGATGCGGGGGGGAGCCTTGGTTGCCATGGATGCTCCCCTGCCGCGTCGATGAAAACCTTGCAATGCCCTCGTGGCATGCTTGTCCTGCAACAGAGCGTGCATAGGATCGCGCCATGGGTTTGGGACAGGTCCTTGCACCGCTTGTCGATCTGGTGTTTCCGCCGCGTTGTCCGCTGTGCGGGGCGGCGATCGGCTCGGCCTCGGGGCTGTGCCCGGACTGCTGGAGTACGCTTGCCATTCCGGGAGAACCGGCTTGCACGGCCTGCCAGCGGCCTTTCGGAGATACGATGCCCGAGGGCGGTACGTGCGGGCCTTGCCTTGCCGATCCACCGCGCCATGGCGGGATCGCGGCTGCAACGCTCTACAACGAGCCCTCGCGCAAGCTGGTGCTGGCGTTCAAGCATGGCAACCGGATCGCCCTTGCGCCGATGATGGCGGGGCTGATGGTGCCCAAGCTGGCTTTCGTCGATGCGGAGTGGCTGCTGGTGCCGGTGCCGCTGCATCGCTGGCGGCTGTGGAAACGCGGCTACAATCAGGCGGCGGAGTTGGCGCGGCAGATCGGGCGGCGCAGCGGGGCGCGGCTTGCAGTTGATGCGCTGGTGCGGCGCAAGGCGACGCGCTCGCTGGGCGGGATGGGCAAGCTGGCGCGCAAGCGGGCCTTGTCGGGGGCCATCGCAGTCCACCCCAAACGCAAGGCGGCGCTTAAGGGCGCGAAAGTTGTTCTCGTCGATGACGTGCTGACCAGCGGTGCCACCAGCGATGCCTGCGTCTCTGCGCTGAAACGGGCAGGGGCCGACCGGGTGGTGATCGCCTGCTTCGCCCGGGTGTTGGATGAAGCGCTGGATGCCACGTGAGGCGATTTAGGGTAAATACGAAAACGCCCGGAACCTTGTGAGTTCCGGGCGTCCTCGTGACGAAACTGTTTGAACCCTGCTTGCGCAGTTCAGCGGTGCCCCTGATACCGCCTGGTCCGATCCCTCATCGTAAGCATTCCCTGAACCGTGGCCCGCTTTCCGTTTCAGGCCGGT
Source organism: Novosphingobium sp. (assembly GCA_047605225.1). Classification (GTDB taxonomy): domain Bacteria; phylum Pseudomonadota; class Alphaproteobacteria; order Sphingomonadales; family Sphingomonadaceae; genus Novosphingobium. The sequence goes on along the minus strand of JASGGD010000133.1, from coordinate 737 downwards.
GTTCCTTGCCGAACACTTGCCTGCGAGCGACCTGTGGGTCAGAAGCAGCCCCCCAGCTGCAAAGCCAGAATTCATCGAATCGTCTTTTTTGGAAAGAGACTTCGCTGACCAAGGTGGATTTTGGTCCTTTGCTGTGGCTGTGGTGCAACAATTGCCGCGCTGTTAGCGGAAACAGGGATTACTTCGAGCATGACAGACGTGACAGCCGCCGAGCGCGAACTGGGAACAGCGTTCCTGCCGCGATTCGACGCCCAGGGATTGCTCATCGCCATCGCCGTCGATTCGCGCACGCGCGAGATCCTGATGGTCGCCTACATGGACGCCGAGGCACTGGCGAAGACGCGCGAGACGGGCCTCGCGCACTTCCATTCGCGCTCGCGCGGGAAGCTGTGGCTGAAGGGCGAGACCTCCGGCCATTTCCTGCGGGTGGAGGAAATTCGGGTGGATTGCGATCAGGACGCACTGGAACTGCGCGTGACGCCCGAAGGCCCGGCTTGCCACACCGGCGCGCGCAGCTGCTTCTATCGGCGGCTCGACGGCGAGGTGCTGGAGCGCACCGGGGATCACCCGTCGCATTCTTGACATTTATCGCCAAATAGGTTATATTACCCAACATCCGGAGCGGTGATGTACAAATCGCTCCGGTGTATCGGGTCGGCGTCGTGGGCCGGGATGCGGTTAAAGCCGTGATCACGCAAACCACGCGCCCAACGAAGACCCGGACTGTCTCTGAGCTA
>JASGGD010000132.1:0-13813 GCA_047605225.1 Novosphingobium sp. | reverse complement strand
GCAGGATCGTATGGACGACTTTTCCGGTAGCTCAGAGACAGTCCGGGTCTTCGTTTGGGCGCGTGGTTTGCGTGATCACGGCTTGAAACCGCGTCCCGGCCCACGACGCCGACCCGATACACCGAAAGCGACGTGTACCTCGCCGCTCCGGATGCTGGGCCATATAACCTATTTGGCGATAAATGTCAAGGTCATTGCCAAGCCCGCGTTCGAAACCACTTGGTGACGACATACTTCACACCCCGCACCACGGGTCGTGCCGCGTGCATGGTCCAGGGGTTGGGCGTTCCGTCCGGCAAGGCGTTGTTCCACAGCAGCAGCGTTCCCGCGCAGGGCGGGATGCTGAGGGCAACGCGGGTGAAATCGGTCATGCCGCCTTCGTCGACGCTGTTGAGGTAGACCATGGCGGTCCAACTGCGTTGCCCGCCGCAGCGTCGTTCGGTGCGCCAGTATCCGGCGGCGGTATCGAACCAGTCGCAATGCTCGTTGAAATACTGCCCACAAAGATAGCGCTGGCCTTGCGCGGCTTCTCCGCAGGTGGCGGCTATGCCGGTGATGGCGGAGAGGCGATCTTCGAGCGTGCGCACGCAATCGTCAGCTTCGTCGATGTCGCCCGAGTAGCTAGTGCGGTAGTCGGGCCAGGACCCGCCATCGACGAGGCTGGAGGGGCAAGCGACTGCATCGATCAGCGCGATCAACCGGGTGCAGGAGGCCAGCGTGAGGAAGCCGTCGATGGCGTAGATTTCCGCGCGATCCTCAGGAAAGCGACGCACGGTGGGTTCTCCCGCCAGCCGTTCCCGCACGGCCGCGCCGATACGGGCGAGGGCCTTGCGATCGGGATGCGCGGGCGTGGACATCATCGCAGAGTATCTGCATTTGCGGAGAGTTCAATCGTCCGCTTGCAGTATCGGATCGCCTGAATTGTACGGCGTATAAGAAAACTCCCGGAGTTTTAAATCCGGGAGCTTCCTATTTTGGGTATGTGAGCGGCTTACCAGAAGAAGTCGTAGATCACGTCGACCACTTCGCCGCTGTAGATATCCACCAGCATCACGTCGTCATAGTAACGGACCCAGCGGTAGGGGCCGTAGACCGGCGGCAGGCGATACTGCCACGGATCATTGATCCAGTAGCGGTTCCCGTAGAACATCGAACCCAGCGAGAAGCCGATGCTCAGGCGGCGGTAGGAATAGCCGTTGTACGGCGCATAATAGCGGCCGATCCGGTAGGTGTTGCGATTGCGGTCGCGATAGCGCTGCCAGTCGTAGCGGTTGTCGCGGCGCCAGTCGTTGCGATTCCACGACTGGTAGCGATCGCCCCGGCCATTGTCGCGCCAGCCGTTGTTGTTGTCACGCCAGCGGTCGTTGTCACCGCGACGGTCGTTGTCCGCACGCCACGAGGGGTTGCGATTGCGGTCGTTGTCACCGCGACGGTCATTGTCCGAGCGCCACGAGGGATTGCGATCGCGGTCATCGCGGCGGTCGTTGTCGGTGCGCCAGGCGTTGTTGCGGTCGCGGTCGCGATCCCGGTCGTTGTCGCGGCGGATGGCCTGACCCGCTCCACGATCGCTGTCCGGGCGCTGGGCGTTGCCTTGCCAGCCCGGACGGCCCTGCTGCTGATCGGGGCGCGAGCCCTGCCAGGAGGAGGGACGATCGTTGCCGCGCACCTGCTGTTGCTGGCGCTGCTGCTGCTCGCGCATCTGGCGAAGCTGCGGGCCGATCTCGCTGCGGCCGTTCAGGCGCTGCTGAGGCTGAGCCTGAGGCTGGGGACGCGGTTGCGCCTGCGGGCGGGGCTGCGAGCGTTCGGCGCGCCCGTTGTAGCCACGGTCATGGCCACGGTCCTGCGCGAAGGAGGGGCTCGCCATGCCCGCCACCGCCATCGCCATTGTCGCGGCGGCGATCAGTACACCTGCTTTTCTGTTTATCGTTGCCATTGTTCCGGTTCTCCAAACCGAAGTGCCGTACGGCGAAGCGCGGCTCATCGTGGATCGGTATCTACGCGACAGGCGCTGTCGCAATGGTGAATGGCGGCGTTGCCAATCGTTAAGTTTCGTAATGTTGCAGCGACAAACGAAAAGGGCCGCCACCCGGTTTCCCGAGCAGCGGCCCTTGTCCCATTGCAATCCTATGAAGATCAGCGCGTCAGCTTCTTATACGCCAGCGCGGTCGGACGGTCGGCGGCATCGCCCAGACGGCGGCGCTTGTCCTCTTCGTAGGCGGCGAAGTTGCCCTCGAACCATTCGACGTGGCTGTTGCCCTCGAACGCAAGGATGTGGGTGGCGAGACGGTCGAGGAAGAAGCGGTCGTGGCTGATGACCACGGCGCAACCCGCGAAGTTCTCGATCGCCTCTTCCAGCGCGCCCAGCGTTTCCACGTCGAGGTCGTTGGTCGGTTCGTCGAGCAGGAGGACGTTGCCACCCTCCTTGAGCATCTTGGCCATGTGGACGCGGTTGCGCTCACCGCCCGACAGCTTGCCGACGTTCTTCTGCTGGTCGGCGCCCTTGAAGTTGAACGCACCCACATAGGCGCGGGTCGAGGTGTCGTGACCGTTGACCTTCATGTAGTCGAGCCCGTCGGAGATTTCCTCCCAGACGTTCTTCTTGGGGTCGAGGTGGTCGCGGCTCTGGTCGACGAAGCCGAGGTGGACGGTCGAGCCCATTTCGATGGTGCCCTCGTCAGGCGTTTCCTTGCCGGTGATGAGCTTGAACAGCGTGGACTTGCCCGCGCCGTTCGGGCCGATGACGCCGACGATGCCGCCCGGCGGCAGGATGAACGAGAGGTTCTCGAACAGCAGCTTGTCGCCATAGGCCTTCGAGATGTTGTTGACCTCGATGACCTTGCCGCCAAGGCGCTCGGGCACCTGGATGACGATCTGGGCCTTGCCGGGACGACGGCCCGACTGGGCTTCCTGCAGCTGCTCGAACTTGCGGATACGCGCCTTGGACTTGGTCTGGCGCGCGGCCGGGGTCTGCCGGATCCACTCGAGTTCTTCCTTGAGCGCCTTGGCGCGGCCGGATTCCTCGCGGTCCTCCTGCTCCATGCGCTTGGCCTTCTTCTCGAGGTAGGTCGAGTAGTTGCCTTCGTAGGGGAAGTACTTTCCGCGATCAAGTTCGAGGATCCAGTTCACCACGTTGTCGAGGAAGTAGCGATCGTGGGTGATCATCAGCACCGCGCCCGCGTATTCCTTGAGGTGGTTTTCCAGCCATTCGACGGATTCGGCGTCGAGGTGGTTGGTCGGTTCGTCGAGCAGCAGGATCGAGGGCTTCTGGATCAGCAGGCGGGTCAGCGCGACGCGGCGCTTTTCACCGCCCGACAGGCTGTTGACGGGCCAGTCGCTCGGCGGGCAGCGCAGCGCTTCCATGGCGATCTCGAGCTGGTTGTCGAGCGTCCAGCCATCGACCGCGTCGATCTTGCCCTGCAGTTCGCCCATTTCCTCCATGAGTGCGTCGAAATCGACGTCCTCCGGCGGATCGCCCATGATGTTGGAGATCTCGTTGAAACGGTCGACGAGGTCCGCGGTCTCGCGCGCGCCGTCCTTGACGTTTTCGAGGACGGTCTTGGTCGGATCGAGTTCCGGCTCCTGCTCAAGGTAGCCGACGGTGATGTTCTCACCCGGCCAGGCTTCGCCGGTGAAATCGGTGTCGATACCGGCCATGATCTTGATCAGGGTGGACTTACCGGCGCCGTTCGGGCCGACGATGCCGATCTTGGCGCCCTGGTAGAACTGCAGCGAGATGTCGCTGAGCACCGGCTTCTGGGCACCGGGGAAGGTCTTGGTCATGCCCTTCATGACATAGGCGTATTGGGCGGCCATGCGGTTCCTCTGGATGGAATATCAGGTCTGGAAAAGAGTTGGGGCCGCTACTACAGGGGTGAGGGCGGATTGCCAAGGGGAGCCGCCGGAGGCCGGGCACTCGCTGCGTTCAGCGGCGCAGGGCGCTCGCCAGATCGCGGACCGCGGCGGGCAGGAAGGCCAGTCCGGCCATGACGGTCGGCACGCTCAGGATCGCCCAGTAGAAGTTCACCGGCCTTGCGAAGACCGCCAGCAGCAGCGCGATCGTCGCCAGCCACGGCAGTGCAAAGCGCGCCAGCGGCACCGGCGAGCCGAGGAATCCTAACAGGCACAGCAGCACCGCGAGGTAGCTGAACGGCGCCGGGATCAGGTGGAGCAAGGTCACGTCGGCAATGTCCTGCAGTGCCGCGCCAGGACCGCGTAGACCACCCCAGCCTTGCGACAGGGCATCGCCGGGCAGCGACAGCGGCACGACGGCTGCGCGGTGAAGCACCAGCACCACGGCATACCCTGCGAGCAGCGCGATCCACGCGGCAAACTCCCTGCGGTTCCCGCTCTGCCATGCCCACAAACCAGCGAGCAGCACGAAAGGCAACGCGAGTTCGCGGATCGCCAGCGCCAGCGTGGCGGCGATGAAGGCGGGTACAGTCAGCCCCTTGACCCGCAGCGCCATGGCCAGCGCCACGAGAACGCCCGCCCACAACTCGTGCGACACCGAAAGGCCGGGACTGGCGGCCATCGCGCCGCCCGCCAGTATCAGCACCATGGCCGCGATCCGCTCCCGCGCGCCGACGAGCGGGCGCAGCATCGCGAACCACGCTACGGCCGTCACCGCGAGCAGAAGGCAGAGCACGCCATGCGTCGCGCGCCAGCCCAGCATTGCCTCGATCCACGCCAGCGTCGGCAGGCGCACCGTCACGAACGGGCTGGTGGGAAAGCCATGCGCGCGCTGGAGGCGGGTGGCGGCGTGGTAGTAATCCTCGCCTCCGGTCACCGCATTGCCGATGTCGTGGTAAAGCTGCACGTCCGAATAGCGCCCGTCACCGCTGATCGCCTCGCCCGACTGCGAGGCGCCGATCATCAGCGTCGCCAGCGCGAGCACCACGAAGAGGGCGATCACGGCAAGGGCCTGCATGCGGGTGAGGGCGGCGAGCATGGCGCGGTTGTGTTCGCTCGGCTTCTCGGCGGCAAGTCGGGACACTGCTTATCCACATGGCCGCACCGTTCATCGCACCTTGGCAGTCGCCGAGGGCTCGGTTAGCACTTGCGCCCATGAGCACCCTCCCAGTCCTTCGCGCGGGGTTTCTTGCCGCCGCGCTGTCCGCTGCCGTCCCGGCTTTCGCAACTCCCCAGCAGGGCTCAGGCGTCGCCTGGGACATCGTCGAGGGCCTGACCACAGAGATCGGCCCGCGCATGGCCGGGTCCGAGGCCGAGGCGCGGGCGCGCGACTGGGGCTCGGCGAAGCTCAAGGCGCTCGGCTTCCAGAACGTGCGGGTGGAGGAGTTCAAGACCCTCGCCTGGAAGCGCGGCCCCGAGAGCGCGAAGCTGGCCGCGCCTTATGCGCAGCCGCTGGCAATCACCGCGCTTGGCTTCTCGGTGCCGACGCCGAAGGGCGGCCTGAAGGCGCCGCTGGTGTATTTCCCGACGCTCGATGCGCTGGAAGCGGCGCCCGAGGGATCGCTCAAGGGCAAGGTGGCCTTCATCGACCACGCGATGCGCGCGGCGCAGGATGGTTCGGGCTACGGTCCTTACGGCAATGTGCGCCGTCAGGGGCCGACGATCGCCTCGCGCAAGGGTGCGGCGGGCGTGGTGATCCGCTCGGCGGGCACCGACAGCCACCGCAATCCGCATACCGGCGTCACCATCTTCGCCAAGGATGTGCAGCCGATCCCGGCAGGCGCGGTGTCGAACCCCGACGCCGATCTTGTCGCCCGTACTGCGGCGCGCGGCAAGCCGATGGCGATCGACCTGACGCTTGAGGGCAAGCCGTTCCCCGATGCGCCTTCGGGCAACGTCATCGCCGACCTGCCGGGGCGCGATCCCTCGCTGCCGATCATCGTCATCGCCTGTCACCTCGACAGCTGGGATCTCGGCACCGGTGCGATCGACGACGCCTCGGGCTGTGCCATCGTGACGGCGGCGGCGCTCGCCGCGCAGCAGGGCGGGCAGCCGCTGCGCACGATCCGCGTGCTGTGGTCCGGCAACGAGGAGATGGGCGTCGGAGGTGGCGGCGGCGCGGCTTATGCGCGCATGCACGGCTCCGAGCCGCATGCCGTCGCCATGGAGAGCGACTTCGGCGCGGACAAGGTGTGGGCTGCGAAGTTCAACACTGCGCCTGAAAACAAGCCGATGGTGGACAAGGTGAAGGCGGCGCTCTGGCCGATGGGCGTAGTCCCGCATGAGGGCGAGACCGAAGGCGGCGCCGATGTCGCCGCGATCATCAAGGCGCAGGATCTGGCGGTGATCGATCTCGGGCAGGACGGGATGCATTACTTCGACCTGCATCACACGCCTGACGATACGCTCGACAAGGTCGATCCGGCAGCACTGCAGCAGAACGTCGATGCCTGGGCGGCGGTGCTGAAGGTCATCGCCAACGAGCCGGGCGTGATCGGCAAGGGGAAGTAAGGAAGGTAGAAGAAAGCCCACCCCCAACCCCTCCCGCGAACGGGAGGGGGGAAAGAGAGCTAAGCCCTCCCGTTCGCGGGAGGGCCGGAAGGCTTGAGAGCGAAGCGAACTAGCCGGACGGGGTGGGCCTCAGACCGAGGCCGCAATCCGCTCCGCCACCGCGACCAGCCGCTGCGCCTGTTCAAGATGCAGCAGCTCGGTCATCTTGCCATCGACCTTGATCGCGCCCTTGCCCTGGTTCTCCGGCAGCGCGAACGCCGCGATCACCGAGGCCGCCCAGCCGAGGTCCGCTTCGCTGGGCGAGAACACCGTGTTGCAGGGCTCGATCTGCGCGGGATGGATCAGGCTCTTGCCGTCGAAGCCGAACAGCAGCCCCTGCCGCGCTTCCGCCTCGAACACGGCGAGGTCGCGGAACTCGTTGCAGACGCCGTCGAGCACGATGACGCCGTGGGCGCGCGCGGCGGCGACCGCCATGGACAGGAACGGCAGGAACGGCGTGCGCTCGGACACGGACTGCGCGCGCATCTCCTTGGCGAGATCGTTGAGGCCCATGATCCACAGCGACAGCCGGGTCGAGCGGGCCTTGGCCGCGATCGGTTCCAGCGCGAAGACACTCGCGCAAGTCTCGATCATCGCCCAGAGCTGCAGGCTTTCGAGGGCACTGCTAAGCGCGTCCTGCAGCCGGTCGATGTCCTGCGGGCCGTTGACCTTGGGCACCAGCACCGCGTCGGCCTTCGATCCGGCGACGGCGGCAAGGTCCGCCGCGCCCCATTCGGTGTCGAGCCCGTTGACGCGGATCGCGACTTCGCGGTGACCGAAGCCGCCTTCCGCGATCGCGGCGACGGCAGCGGCGCGGGCCTCTTCCTTGGCCTCGGGCGCGACCGCGTCCTCGAGGTCGAGGATCACCACGTCGCAGGGCAGCGTCCGCGCCTTGGCGAGAGCCTTAGCATTCGAGGCGGGCAGATACAGCGCGCTGCGGCGAGGGCGGTCGATGCAGGTCATCAGGGCAGTTCCCGTGTCGAGTATGTCGCCGCCTCCTTGCGGCGCGGGCAGGCGCGGGGTCAAGCGCGGGCGCCATGGTTTTTGCGGCATCGACGAACCGCTACGCAAATTCCTCTAGGCCTAAAGAACAATTTGCAATCGTTTGTCCTGTATATAGCAAGGCATAGCCGCAAGAGGTCGCTCGCGCATCGCGACCGGGGCGCGGAGCCCTCTCCCTCCCTCCGCGCCTTGTGCGGCAGCCCGCTTCGGGTCGCAGACGTCGCCCCGTGACCCGCTCCAGCAAGGACCGGGCACGGGGCACTTTCTCAGATTTCGGCCAGAATGCGTTCGCTCTCCTGCCACAAGCGCGCCGCCGCAGCATCGTCGAGCGCCTGGGGAGCGGCGGGAATCTCGGTCAGGTCATGGAAATAGCGCCCGCCGTTCACGCCTGCCTCGGGCGCGGTGGCGAGCCAGACGATCGTGCGCGCGGACTGTTCGGGCGAGACGAGATCCTGTCCCTTGCCGTAAGCCTGCAGCGAGGCTTCGCCGTGGCTCCAGAAGTTCGAGCCGACCTTGCCCGGATGCATGGCCTGCGCGGTGATGCCCTTGTCGGCGAGGCGGCGGTCCAGTTCCCGCGTGAACAGCAGGTTGGCGAGCTTGGCCTGGCAGTAGGCGGGGCCGGTGGCGAAGTCGTCCAACATCATCAGGTCGTCCCAGCGCATCGCCTTCGCCTGTTCGTGCGCGAGCGATGACACGGCGATCACTCGCACCGTGCCGGAGGGGCTGTCCTGCGCCGCGCGCTCCAGCAGGGGGAGCAGTTCGCGGGTCAGCAGGAAAGGCGCGAGGTGGTTGGCGGCAAAGGTCGCCTCCAGCCCCTCGGACGAGAGGTAGAGCGCATCGCGGATGCCGCCCGCATTGTTGACGAGAACGTGGACCTTGTCAGTCAGCGCGGCGATCTCGCTCGCGACGCGGCGGACGTCGGCCATCTCGGTGAAGTCGCCGCGCAGGAAATCGACTTTGCCGAAGGCGCGCAGTTCCGCTTCGGCGGCATCGCAGCGCGCCGGATCGCGCCCGGTGGCGATGACGTGCCAGCCCATGCGGGCGAACTCGGCCGCGCTGGCCTTGCCGATGCCGGAACTGGCGCCGGTGATGACGACGACGGGCTGCGAACTTGCGGCATCCTCGGACATTTCGGCATTCTCCCCTGCCGCGCCCGATGTTTGCGGGTCGCGGTGTGTTTCCTGTCTAGCGCGGCTCCGCTCCCTTGAGGAACAGATCGACGGCGAAGCGCACGCGTCGGTCGATGTCCTGTGCGGTCAGCGTGTTTCCCGAGAGAATGAAGCGTACCGGGCCGCTGACGACCATGCTCATGAACACGTTGGCCGCAAGCATCGCGTCGCCGATGGCAAGGCGGCCCGCTTCGGTCTCTTCCTCCAGAATCCGCGCGAGGAAGCGGACGGTCGGCAGCGCGGCGATGTCGTAATAAGTCTGGAAGATGTCCGGGAAGCGGTAGCTCTCGGTATTGATGAGGCGCTGGAGCTTGGCGCCTGCAGGCTCTCCCACCAGCCCGATCCGCAGCATCGCGATGGCGATGAGCGTGTCTTCCAGCGTGTCCTTGCGGGTGGCGGCTATCACCTCGGCTCCGACTGCTCGGGCGTGTGTGCCGTGGCGGACGGCGGCGCGGAACAGGGCCGCCTTGTCCGGGTACTTCGCGTAGACCGTCCGCTTGGTCATGCTCACGTCGGCGGCGATGCCCTCGATCGTGGCGCTTTCGTATCCCTTGTCGAGAAAGTGTTCGAGCGCGGCGTCGAGCAGCGCGGTCTGCCGGGCCTGCGCCTGTTCGCGAGTGGGACGTCCGGCCCGGCCGGGCGAAGCATGCGTGTCATCGAGCATGATCCCCATGGACCCGATTTGGCTTGCGTCGCCAAGAGGCTCGTGAATAATGAAACGCATAAGGTGCCATTAATCGAGTTCGCGGCATGCTGTCCAGCAAGTCGCGGCGACGAGGGAGAGGAGAAGCAAGCATGGGCATTGCCGCGGACAAATTGACGGCGCTCGTCGCCGACCCGGAGCGCTTCGCGTTTTCGGCCGACGACTTGCGCGAAACGCAGGTCGCCGCGCTGGACGAGCGGTTCCGGGAACGCCGCGACCGCATCAGGCTGCTCGGCCTGCGCGCCCGCGATGCCGGGATCGACGGCATCGGCCGGATCGAGGACGTGGTGCCGGTGCTGTTCCCGCACACCGCCTACAAGTCCTATCCGGAAAGCTACCTGATGGACGAACGCTGGGACCGGCTGACCAAGTGGCTCGGCACGGTGTCCGCGCATCCGATCGAGGGCCTCTCGCTGGACGGGATCGACGGCATCGACGACTGGATCGCGCGGCTGGCGGAGCAGGGGCACTTCATCTCCTGTTCCAGCGGCACCACCGGCAAGTCGGCGATGCTGATCGCCTCGCAGAAGGACATGGACTGGTCGAAGGTCGATACCGTCAATGTCTTCGCCTGGGGCTCGGGCGTGGTTCCCGCGCAGGACCGGCTGATCGTCGGCTGCGCTCCCGTGGCGACGGTGCCCAAGAACGCCACGATCGCGCAGGCGCAGTACGACGCTTTCGCCAATCCGGAGTGGCTACGCTGGAACTACCCGGTGCCCCCGATCACGGTCGGTTCGCTGACCGCGATGGTGGTCATGCGCAAGAAGATCGCCGAGGGCACCGCCCGTCCGGACGAGATCGCCACCTTCGAGGAAACCTCGGCTGAGCGCGCGCGGCTGGTGGCCGATGCGGTGCCCGCGACGGCGCAGTTCATCATCGAGAACCGGCATCGCAAGCTCCAGCTTTCGGGACTGTGGAATGGCCTGTGGCACGTCGCCAGGGCAGTGCGCGACGCGGGCTACGGGCGTGAGGACTTCGATCCCGACAACTCGATCTATGTCGGCGGCGGCCTCAAACGCGCGCAGCTTCCGGCGGATTATCAGGACTATGTGTTCGAGACCTTCAACATCCCCGCCGACCGGCATTTCCAGAACTATTCCATGCAGGAACTGAACTCCGGCATGCCCAAGTGCCACGAAGGCGGGCGCTATCACGTGCCGCCATGGATCGTGCCGATCCTGCTCGACAAGTCGGGCGACGAGGCGCTTCCCCATGCGAGCGGAGAACGGGAAGGGCGCGCGGCGTTCTTCGACCTCTCGCTCGACGGGCGCTGGGGCGGGGTCATCACTGGCGACAGGGTATCGGTGGACTACGCGCCTTGCGCCTGCGGCAACCACGGCCCGTCGATCCGCGACGACATCGCGCGCTATGCGGACCTTGAAGGCGACGACAAGATCGGCTGCGCGGGGACCGTCGATGCCTATGTGCGAGGTGTGGCATGAACGAGATCGCACAGCCTGAGCCCGTGGAAGACCTCGTTTCCGCCCCGTTCTTCCTGCGCGGCGAGGTGCTGCACGGGACCGACGTGATCCAGAAGTCGCGCGACCTTGGCGTGACGTTCGCCACCCCGCGCATTCCCTTCGACCGCGCGGTGCCGCCGCGTACCGAAGTGCCGCCGCTCCTCAATGTGCCGCTGGCCGAGATCATCGACTTCCTTGTCGAGACCGGCCAGCGCCTGCTCGCGAGCGACAACGACCACATGCAGGAATGCATCGAGCGCATGTGCCGCACGCATATCCTGCCGCGCGCCGTCGTCGAGAACACCGCGCGCCATGCGGCGGCCTATCTCGACAAGCGGGTGCTGATGGCCGAAGTCGAGCAGAACTTCCCCGATCCGCGCGCGCTCGACGAATGGGTGCCCAAGCAGGACTTCACCGGCCGCAGGAGCTTCGTGCGCGCCTTCGCACCGCGCCTGATCCATGTGCTGCCGGGCAATTCTCCCGGCGTCGCGGTCAAGTCGGTGGCGCAGGGGGCGATGGTGAAGGGCATCAACCTGTTCAAGATGAGCAGCGCCGATCCCTTCACCATGGTCGCGATCCTGCGCACCATGGCGGACCTCGATCCCGCGCACCCGATCGTGCGCTCGATGTCGGCGGTCTACTGGCGCGGCGGCGACGATGCGACCGAGCGGGTGCTCTATCGCCCGCAGTACTTCGACAAGATCGTCGCCTGGGGCGGCGGTGACGCGATCAACAACGTCATCAAGTACCTCGGCCCCGGCTTCCAGCTGGTGTCCTTCGATCCCAAGACCTCGATCTCGATGGTCGGGCGCGAGGCGCTGGCGGACGAGGAGACCATCGACCGGGTGGCGGACTTGTGCTCGGCGGACGTGATGACGCTCAATCAGGAGGCCTGCGTCGCCAGTCGCTTCCAGTTCGTCGAGGGCGACGAGGCAGCGGTGGACCGCTTCTGCGCGCGCCTCCACCACCACATCGCCAGCCGCGCGGCCGAGAGCGGCGACGTACGCCCGCTCGATAGGGACATGCGCGAGGCGGTCGAATCGATGACGCTCATGGACGACGAGTACGGCGTCTGGGGCCGCACCGACGGGCGAGGGCTGGTGATCCGCTCGGACGAGCCGGTGGACTTCCACCCGATCAACAAGACCGCCAACGTCGTGCGCGTGGACAGCCTCGACGCTGCGGTGAAGTGGATCAACGTGGCGACGCAGACGGTGGGTTTCTACCCGTTCGACCGCATGGCCGCCTACCGCGACCGCCTCGCCGCCGGAGGCGCGCAGCGGATCGTCCATCTGGGCGAGGCAGGGCCTGCGACCATCGGCAACCCGCACGATGCGATGTATCCGCTCCACCGTTTCGTGCACTGGATGGCGCATGAGGATGGGCGGGGGTAGCGCTTAGATGTGGCCCCAGATGGGGCCCTAGATGTGACGGGGCGCATCCATGCGGTCATGCAGGATGCGCATCACCGCGACACCATAATCGGCGGGCCGGAAATAGAGGACGTGCCTGCCCACTGCCCGTCGCCGGTAACCTGCACGGATGTGGCTGCAATCGCTGGATTGCAGCGGCGCGTTCGCCAGATCGATACAGGCCAGTTGTATCAGTTCGGTATAGCGGATGGCTTGATCGACATCCCATTCGGCTGCGGTGTGGTCGAAGATGCTTTCCAGATCGCGTTGGGCTCTGGGGCTGAGCCGGAATTCAGCCATGCTCGGCGATCTTGCGCCTCTTGAAGGCCGCAAAGTCGAACGGTTCGGGTTCGCCGCTTTGTTCGGCTTCGATCAACGCGCTGCGAATGGCTTCGATTTCGCGCGTTCGCTCCTGTTCGCGCCGGATGAGATCGCGGATCGCTTCGCTATCATTGGTGTACCGTCCGGCATCGACCTGTGAGGCGATCCAGGCATCCTGCTGATCGGTCAGTGTGATGGTCTTGCGTACAGTAGCCATGTGCGTTCCGTCATACTATCGGTGCAGTTTAGAGTATGGCGGGCAATGCAGCAAGGCCGCATTCAAACCGCAACATCGCCGAGACGGATATGTCCGCCCCTCGCTTGCCTGCCACCGCGAGTGCGCTACCCATCGGTCAAACAGCCCGCCGTGCCGGGCATGCGAAGGGGATCATAACCACCATGGCCGTCGAAATCCTGCTCCCGAAGATCGGTTTCTCCATGCAGGAGGGCCAGGTCGCCGAATGGCTCGCCGCCGATGGGGCGCAAGTGACCGAGGGCCAGCCGCTGTTCTCGCTGGAGGCGGACAAGTCCACCAATGAAGTCGAAGCCCCGGCCAGCGGTACGCTCAAGATCATCACCCAGACGGGCGAGACTTACGAAGTCGGCACCGTTCTCGGCTGGATCGAGTAACGTGCTGGACAGGCGGGGATAGTCGGGTCACTATCCGGCCATGAACCGCCTTCTCACCGCCGTCGCCGCCTTCGGGCTCCTCGCCGTCTCGGGCACCGCCCATGCCAGCCTCGCGGTCGGAGCGAAGGCACCGCAGTTCGCGGCCAAGGGCGCCAAGGCGGGCAAGGAAGTCGATTTCGATCTCGCCAAGGCCCTGAAGAAGGGGCCGGTGGTGCTCTACTTCTACCCCAAGGCGTTCACGCAGGGCTGCACGCTGGAGGCTCACGCCTTCGCCGAAGCCACGCCCGAGTTCGCGCAGCTTGGCGCGACCGTGGTGGGCATGTCGGCGGACGACCTGCCGACGCTCAAGAAATTCTCGACCGAGGAATGCCGCGACAAGTTCGCAGTCGCGACCGCGAGCCCCAAGGTGAGCAAGGAATACGACGTCGCACTCACCCGCCCGGGCGTACCGGCGGGCATGACCCAGCGCGTCAGCTACGTCATCGACCAGAGCGGCCGCGTTGCCTTCGTGCACTCCGACATGGACTACCGCGAACACGTCACGATGACGCTGGCTGCGGTCAAGGCGATGAAGGCCAAGCGTCCCGGTTAAGCGTTTGTATTGGAAAATGCCCATCCGGGCATTTTCTTGCGGCACCGGCCCACGCCCCCACCCGA